>NZ_CP109485.1:9754448-10093896 GCF_035918235.1 Streptomyces sp. NBC_01445
GAACTCGAGGGGTGGGGTCCTGATCGGGCCGGTCTTGCGGAGGTCGAGGGTCGTTCCCTTCTGGGGGGACTTGGACGCCGGCGGGCGGTGCATGGTCGCCGTACTGGACCTCTGGTCGATGGGCGGTTACCGCTGGGAAGGGCTGTCCGCCACCTGGCGGCGTGGGCGATCAAGAGGTGCGCGACAGCGATCAGGCCGAAGCCTCGTCGGTCAGCGACGGCACCGTGCACGGACGGAGGATCATGAGCGAGTCTTCCAAGGTCGCCACCATGGCAAAGGGGAACCGGTCGAGCTCGAGGCAGAGTGCGACGTCATCAGGATGGACTCCCTGGCGCACGCCCTCCGCCAGCTCCGCGGCAGCGCGCGACTCGCCGGCGCGGCGGAGGAACTCAGCTGCATCCGTCCCAGCCTCGGTGGCCCTCCGAGCGATGTACTGAGCGCACGCCAGATCTTCATCGGCCTGCCCATCCTCGCCAGTGACCACAAACGTGACGCTGTCACGCTCGCGTATCCGCAAGAGCCGAGCCGTTGCCTCCGCCACCACGAAGCTGGCGCACAGCACCAGCGACGCCTCCTTGACCGCAAGGGCGCCGACGGTTCCTGCCGTGGTTTTCTGCACAACGGTCCGTCCGCCGAGGTCCATAGACCGCAGCAGGCCCGGCGAGTTGACGGCGTCGAACCCGGGCGCGAGCGGACCGTCTTTGAGCGTCGCCCAATCCGGGTGGCGAGCCTTGAGCGCCAGGGCTTCCTCCAGCGACTCAGCGAGGACGATCTTTTCCGCTCCCTGGGCAAAGGCCCAGGCGGCCACCGTGAAAGCGCGCATGACGTCGACCACGACGGCCACGGACGGGGCTTCGACCAGCTCGGAGATGCCAAGGAAATGAGCGTCCATCCGGTCATGATCGCGTACGCCCGACCCGAAGCACTCGGACAGTGATGCGCATCACGTCGACGGTCTCGGAATGCAACAACTCCGGCTGCCTGCGTCGCGAAAGCAGTGCGCAACGAGACGGGCCCCTTGGTGGTCACGGCGGCCGCCGGCCAGTGTCCAACCGTGCCTCGATGAGGTTGTTGAGAGTCGGCTTCCTCCGCCGCCTGCCACCGCCACCTCGCCCTCGCGGGCGGCGAGCGCACAGTAGGCCGGGGCGTCGGCCGCGGACACCACGAGTGCCGCTGTGCAGCGCAATTCCACGAGCTGGAACTGTCAGCCCCACCGAGCCCTGACTCGTCACCAGGGCCGCCCTATCGGGCGTGCCCGTCACCACCCGCTGGAGATCCACAGACGACGCATCCGTGCAACGGCTCCTCCTCGCCCTTGTCGAAGCGCCGGCCCGAGAGGCCGGACACGGCGAGGTGCTGGACGCATGGGGCAAGAACCTTGACCCTGTGCGGCCGCCACAGAGGCACGGAGAGACTCCTGCAGCCCCGAGTATTGCTGAGTATTGAGACGTCAAGTCCGTTGCGCGAAACGGCATTTCGTGACTCTTTCCAGTGGCCGATACGGTCGGATCCATGGAGTGGAATTCTCAGTCAGCCGAAAAAATTGCGGCTGCCTTGCGTGCCGGTGAAGTGACATCGGCGGAACTGACCGACGAGGCGATCACCCGTATTGAGCGGGACGACAAGGCGATCAATGCGATCTGTGTGCCGGACTTCGACCGTGCACGGGCCGCCGCGCGCGGTGCCGACCAGGCGCGCGCCCGCGGTGAGGACCGGCCGCTGCTCGGCATTCCGGTGACGGTCAAAGAGTCCTACAACATCGCCGGGCTGCCCACGACTTGGGGCATGCCGCCACACCGGGACTACATGCCGGCCGAGGACGCGGTGCAGGTGTCGCGGCTCAAGTCCGCAGGTGCGGTGGTGCTCGGAAAGACCAACGTGCCCTTGGGACTGCAAGATGTGCAGAGCTTCAACGAGATCCACGGCACCACCAACAACCCGTGGGATCACAGTCGCACGTCGGGTGGATCCTCCGGGGGATCAGCGGCAGCCCTCGCTGCCGGATTCGGCGCGCTGTCCATCGGCTCCGACCTCGCCGGCTCGTTGCGCACCCCCGCACATTTCTGCGGTGTCTACGCACACAAGCCGACACTCGGGCTGGCGTCGCCCCGGGGTATGGTCGCGCCGCACGTCCCGGCCCTGCCGGCCGACCTCGACCTCGCCGTCGTCGGCCCGATGGCACGCACTGCACGCGACCTCACGCTCCTGCTCGACGTCATGGCCGGACCGGACCCGCTGACGCTCGGTGTGGCGCACGACTTGGCCCTGCCGCCCGCGCGCCACGAACGGCTCTGCGACTTCCGGGTCCTGGTCCTCGACAATCATCCACTCATTCCGACCGGGACGGCCGTGCGGGCGGGCGTGAACCGGGTGGCCGACGCCCTTGTCGACGGCGGCGCCCGCGTCGAATGGCACAGTCCGCTGCTTCCCGATCTGACCGAAGCCGCGCTGCTCTACACGCAGTTGCTGTTCTCGAGCTCCGTTGCACGGTTTCCCGTCGAAGCGTACGAGCAGCTGCGGACCCGCGCCGCCGGACTGAGCGCAGACGACCAGAGTCTTGAAGCGGCGCGGCTGCGCGCCATGGTGCTCAGCCACCGTGACTGGATCGAGGCGAACAGCCGTCGCGAGCTCCACCGCCACGGCTGGCGGCAGCTCTTCGCCGAGTTCGACGCCGTGGTGTGTCCCATCACGCCGACTCCCGCGTTCCCGCACGATCACAACCCCGATCCGAGAGAGCGCCGGATCGACATCGACGGCGTCGAGTACCCGTACTTCGACCAGCTCGTCTGGGCCGGTCTGCCCACCATGCCCGGTCTACCCGCCACCGCCGTACCAGCGGGCCGGTCTCCCGAGGGCCTGCCGGTGGGAGTGCAGCTCGTCGGTCCGATGTACGAGGACCGCACCCCGCTGCGACTGGCCGAACTGCTCGAGCAGCAGATCGGCGGCTTCCAGGCACCGGCGTAGGGCGTGTCACCAGGGTGTCCGTCGAGGGCGCGGTGCGGATCACGACGAGATCCTCCGCATGCGCACACCAGCGACTTCAAGCCCGGTCCGGTGAAGGGGGTTCTGGCGTGGGGCCCTCCGGTCGAAGCTGCTGAGAAGGCCCTGCGGGGGCCGTTCACCGGGTGAAGTGTGGGGGCGACGACCAGGAAGCCGCCCCCATGCTCAGTCCTTTGAGGTCTCGGCTACGTCGACCGTTGCGGAGCCTTCGCGACGTATCCGCTCAGCCCCCCAGGCGCCGAGCGGACCGAGCGCTTGATTGAGCGTGCGCCCGTGCTCGGTCAGGGAGTACTCCACCCGCGGCGGCACCTCGGCATAGACCTGCCTGTGCACGAGTCCGTCTGCCTCCATCTCACGCAGATGCTGCGTCAGCATCTTCTCGCTCACTCCCGGCAGACCGCGACGGAGCGCGGCGAAGCGGCGTACGCGATGGGCATCGAGTTCCCAGAGGATCAGTCCCTTCCATTTGCCGCTGACCACGTCGAGCGCGGCGTCGATGCCGCAGATGTAAGGCCCGCTCCTCGGCGCCATGGCCATCACTGATCCCCTTACGAAAAGGTAAGTACCGCAGAAAATAGTGGGTACTTCCGAGCCTAGTCGCGCTCTCCGATCATGGGGGGGTGAACGAACAGAACCGCACCACCAGGCAGAACAGCACTGTCACCGTGATCGGGCTTGGCCCGATGGGCCAGGCGATGACACGCACCCTCCTTACTGCCGGCCACCCGGTCACCGTCTGGAACCGCACCGTCAGTCGGGCCGACGGTGTCGTGAGCGACGGAGCAACGCTCGCGGCGACGCCCAGCGAGGCGGTCGAAGCGAGTGACGTCGTGATCCTCAGCCTCACCGACTACCAGGCGATGTACGACATCCTCGACGGCGCCACCGAATCGCTCGCCGGCCGGACGCTGGTCAACCTGAGCTCTGACACTCCCGACCGCACACGCGAGGCAGCGACCTGGGCAGCGGGCCACGGAGCCGCCTTCCTCGCCGGAGGTGTCATGGTCCCCGCGCCGATGGTCGGTACGGAGGCTGCCCATGTCTACTACAGCGGCCGCGACGAGGCCATGGAGAGACACCTGACCACGTTGACACTGCTCGGAACGCCAAAGCACCTGGGGGAGGATCCGGGCCTCGCGCAGATGATGTATCAAGCCCAACTCGCGGTGTTCCTCACCACCTTGTCCGGCCTGATGCACGCCACCGCGATGCTGGGCACCGCAGGAATGAAGGCCAAGGAAGCACTGCCGGAGTTGCTCTCCTCCGCCGACTCGATCGGCGACATCCTGAGGGCCGGTGAAGAGACCCCCGGCACCGCGCTTGATGCTGGAGAGCATCCCGGCGACCTCAGCACGGTCACCATGATGGGTGCGACGTCCGACCACATCGTCGAGACCAGCACGTCACTCGGCCTCGACCTCGCACTCCCTCTGGCCGTGCAGGCCCACTATCGGCGCGCGATCAGGGACGGACATGGCGGCGACAACTGGACTCGCATCATCGACAGCATCCGCGGACCACGATGACCAGACTCGCGACCGATGAATGCCGCGATCGAAGCAGTCCTCGACCAGCCGTGGGACCTGCGCATCTCGAATCCCGAGGTGCCTGACCGTTCGGGCCCTTCCACCGGTGCCCCGTGGCGCTGCAGGCTACGTTCCGAGCCCAGCGTGTCTCCGGGCTCGCCGTCACTTCATCCCCCGGAGGGACCGCATGACTGTGACCGTCCTGGACACCACCGGTACTCAACTGTACGAACAGGCCGACCGCTTACGCGCAGCAGGCCCAGCAACGTGGTCGGGGTCGGGCAGGTGGTGCCGCCGTCGAGGAGGACGGTCTCGCCGTCGGCGATGACTGAGGCGACGTGGGCCGCGATGCGGCGTTTGGTGTCGACGGCCTCATGAGCGCGCAGCGCGAAGGGCGGCTCGTCGGTTCGGACCACGCCCTGCCGAGGTTTCCCTGCGGGGCCAGGCGGTTCGCCGTGTCACCGCCCGTTCGGAAGCGGACGGATCCACGGGCGGGTGAAGACGCGGGACCGTCCGGCCGACCGACACGTGGAACACCGATCGCGGCGCGGTTCCGGTAGCCAGCCTGGGAGTCCTCTTCAGCACGCTTCGCGCCGACCGCGGCGCCGGCGATCCATCAAGGGAGGCAAGCGTGCCACTGCGCGACCAGGATTCCGCACTCTCCCGGCGGCGGTTCCTCGCCGCCGGCGCCGCGTGCGCCGGCGCCCTCGCCGTGCCTGCGGCCGTCGGCGCACCCCCTGCCGCCGCGGCGACGCACTACACGCTGACAGCCACGAACAACTCGACCCAGTTCCAGGACATCTGCCTGTTCCAGAAGACGGTTGGCCTCGGCATCCCGTCCGCGATGTCGCTCGCCTGGCTGACCGCGCCCGCCCGGCCGGGCCACACGGTGACCTTCACGTGGTCCGTGGACTACAGCTTCGTATGGGCGGTGACGGGCCCGCTCATGAGCGGCATCCCGTTCATGGACCGGGAACTGGTGGCGGCCGACCCGGACGACGAGCTCGAAAACCAGACCGGCTTCGACTTCGACAACGGGAACTACGGGTTCGTGCCCGCCTCCGACAGTGGCACCCCCCTGGGTGGCCTCGGCATCCAGGTCCTGCCCGGCGTGCCGGACGACACCGCCTCGGTCGGTATCGGCATGGACGGCGCTCCGGTCTTCGCGGCGCAGGCGGTCCCCGGCGCGAAGTTGGTCTTCACGCCGCATCCCCAGTACTGGATCACGGCCGGAACCTTCAGCAACGGCGAGGTGCTGGACGTCGAGGAGATCACCAACGATGTCGAGATCCCTTACGACGACACGTTCTCGATGAACGCCGTCCTCGGGCCGAACAACCTGTGGACGGTGTCCGCATAGAAGAAGTGATGTACCTGCCTCCGGCGCCGCACGACGATGGCGCCCTGGTGGACCGGGCACAGGTCCATGCCCAGTTCACCAGCGGAGTCTGTCGTCCGGAGGTTCCGCCCGGCACCTGACGCCTTTGCTGACGCCGCTGACGAAGGTGCGTCAGTGGTGGTTGCAGTGCCGGTCGAGGGTCTTCACGGGGGTCGTGTCGGGGCGGGTCCACTGCGGAACGGGGCGGCTGGTCGGGCACGGGTGGCTACGTCGTCGTACGACGTCTGCGACGGTCACCGGAGCAGACTCGCGACCCGGCCGCAGGGCGCGCTCTGTTCTGCGAAAAAAGCGCAGCGGCGCTGGATGAGCTGCCAGGCGGGTGCGCCCTGCGCTCGTACTACGCTGCCAGGGTGATGAACCCCAGCGAGCCCCAGGACCCGCAGCCGGCCGCGCGGGGCTCGGCCGTGGTGCGGGGCGGCCGCGCGAGCTCCGATCGCAGCGGCGCTGTCGGCCACGGCCGCCCGGCCAACCAGGGGCGGCGGGTCGCGGCTCGCAACCGTTCCGCTCTCATCGCCGCCGCCCGCGAGGTTTTCGCCGAGCAGGGCCTGAACGCCCCGCTGTCCGCCGTCGCGCGCCGCGCGGGGGTGGGGCAGGGCAGTCTCTACCGGCACTTCGCCGACCGCTTCGCGCTGGCCTCCGCCGTCCTGGACGAGAACGTCCAGCAGATCGAGCGGGCCGGCGCCGAGCCGGGCGCGAGCCTCAAGGGCGTTCTGGGCGTGGTCACTTGGCACCTGACCCGCTCGACGGCATTCGTCGACCTGCTGCGCGTGGGCGGGGACGGCGAGCAGGCCCGCGCGCTGGCCGAGCGCGTCCGCACTGTCCTGGCCCGGTGCCTGCCCGCCGGGCATCGCCTGTCGGCCGACGACGTCATGCTCGCCGTCGCGATGGTCTCCGGCGCCGTCAGCGGCCCCACCCCGGCGGAACGAGAGCGCGTCGCCCTTGCGGCTTGGGGACTGCTCGGCGTCGAGGTCGGGCCATTGCGCCCTTGCGAGGCGGTCGTGGACGTGTGACCGTCAGCCGCCGTTGGACTGGTGGATGCCTTTCGCCAGTGCGGTGAACGTGAAGACGTACCCGCCGTCGGGGCCGCTGACGGTCATAAACGCCTTCGTGCCGCCCGGAGCGATCGCGACGTTGGTCGCCGACTTGAGACCCTCGGCGTCCTTGGCAGGGACCTCGACGGTGGCCAGGCGCGCCCCGTACTTGCTGTAGACGGCGATGGCGGGTCGGCCGTGCAGCGCCTGGTAGAGGTTGCCGTCGGCGTCCACGGCGATGGAGTCGGTCCGGGCCAGGCCGCCGTCGACATGGATGGCCTGGTGCTGGGAGGTCACAGCGGCTTTGCCGGCATCGAGCAACAGGTAGGAGATGGTGTCCTCGGCGAGCTCGCTGACCGAGGCCGGGGCGCCGCCGGTCCGAGTGCCGCAGCCGGTCAGTGCCTGCAAGCCGACGGCGGCCAGACCCGCCAGGGCGCGGGGCGTGCGGTACGTGGTCATGCGGTGATGTGCTCCTTCCTGTCATCCGGGAGATCCGGACGTCGTGAGGTGCAGGAGACGTACTCCCGGCCGTGGCGCGGGTGTTCAGCAACTGGGCCCTCCCGCCGGGAAGTTCGGCGCGAGGGGGACGCGCGGCCGGACAGCTGTCAGGCGGCCGACCAGCCGCCGTCGGAGGGCAGGATCGCGCCGTTGATGTTCACCGCGTCCTTGCTGAGCAGGAAGGTGATCGAGGCGGCCAGCTCCTCGGCCACGGCCAGGCCGGGGATCGCGACGCGCATCTTCGCGGTCCGGGACGAGCCGTACGGGGCGGCGGCGGGGACGTGGATTCCGGTGGCCACCGCGCCCGGTGCGACGGCGTTGACCTGCACGCCGGTGCCCGCGTACTGGTAGGCCGACGATTTCGTCAGGCCCACCAGCGCGTGCTTGGAGGTGGTGTAGGCGGCACCGGCCGCCGAGCCGCGCAGGGCGGCTTCGGACACGATGTTGACGATCCGGCCGCCGCCGGCGGCGAGCATGCCGGGCACGACGGCGCGCATCAGGCGCATGGGTCCCTCGACGTTGATGCGCATGACGCGATCCCAGATCGTGTCGTCGACCTCGTGCACGGCGGCGTCGTCGTCCATCACGCCCGCGACGTTCGCCAGCGCGTCCACGCGACCGCCGGCGGCGGCCAGGACGGCGTCGGCGGACGTGGGCGAGGTGATGTCGGTGGTGACCGGCGCGACCGCCTCGCCCAGATCGGCGGTCAGGGCCGCGAGGCCGTCGGCGGAGACGTCGACGGCGATCACGCGGCCGCCCTCGCGCACGATGCGCGACGCGACGGCCTTGCCTATGCCGGAGGCGGCACCGGTGACGACGACGGTCTGGCCGCTGAAGCGACCGTGCGTGATCTGCTCGGTCCACGGCTCGGGGGCTGCGATCTCGACGCCCAGGCCGGGTTCAACGGTCACTGCGGTGCCGGCCGGAGGGGCGGTGGGCAGGCCTTCGGGGACCCGGCCGGTCTCAGCGGCGGTGACCAGCGCGCCCACGAGCTCCGGCGGGAACTTCCCGCCGGACACCTTCACAAGCTGCTCCAGCGGAAGGCCGAGGGCGGGGGCCAAGGCCTGCTCGCTCTGCCCCTGGGAGGCCAGCAGACCTCGCAGGACCTGTCCGGCGGCGTGATCCGCCAGCCAGTCGCGCAGAGGGGAAGCGGGGGTGAGATTCGACATCGCGGGCCCTTCGTGTCGTGGGGCTGGGGCGGGGCTGTTCGAGACAGGACCCGCACCGCAACCGGACAGTGCTGTCCGGTTCCTGGGTTACGGTACCGGTGCCCTCGCGGGACGCCCCACGAGGGCACCGCCCCACCCCGCGCGGCTACTTGCGCACCTCCCCCCACGAGAGGAATCCGCCCCATGCCCCTGCCTCAGTGCGACACCCCACCCACCCCGCAGGAGACCGCTGACCTGCGCGAGCGTTATCGCGTCGAGCGGGAGCGCCGCGTGCGCCCCGAAGGACCGGGCCAATACCGGTCCACAGCCGCGGAGTTCGGCTACTTCGCCGCCGATCCGTACGTCGACGAAGTGGCGGAGCGCGAGCCGCTGCACGACGTGGTGGACGTCGCGATAGTCGGTGGCGGTTTCGGCGGGATCCTGGCGGGCGCACGCCTGCGCGGCCAGGGCGTGGCTCGCGTGCGCGTCATCGACAAGGGCGGTGACTTCGGAGGCACTTGGTACTGGAACCGCTACCCGGGCATCCACTGCGACGTCGAGTCGCACGTCTACCTGCCGATGCTCGACGAGACCGGATACGTGCCCGAGTGGAAGTACGCGCCGGGAGAGGAGATCCGCCGGCACGCGATGCGCATCGCCGAGCGGTTCGGCCTGTACGAGGACACCCTCTTCTCCACCGCCGTCACCTCCCTGGCCTGGGACGAGAGCGCCCAGCAGTGGGTGGTCGCCACCGATCGCGGCGACAAGTTCCGCGCCACCTACGTCATCACGGCAACGGGGACGCTCACGGAACCCAAGCTGCCCGGCATCCCCGGCATCGAGGACTATCGAGGCCACACCTTCCACACCTCCCGCTGGGACTACGAATACACCGGCGGCAGTCCCAAGGGAGGCATGACGGGCCTGGCCGGCAAGAGGGTCGCTGTCGTCGGCACCGGAGCCACCGGCGTGCAGGTCGTCCCGATGCTGGCCGAGGACGCCGGGCATCTGTACGTCTTCCAGCGCACCCCCTCCGCCGTGGACGTGCGCGGTCAGCGGCGCATGACACCTCAGGACGTCGGCGCGGACCGCGCGGGATGGGCGGCCGAACGCCGGGAGAACTTCCTGCGGATCGTCTCCGGGGAGAGTGCCGGGCAGGACCTGGTCGCCGACCGCTGGACGGAATCGGCCGGCTTGCTGGAGAAGCTCCTGCCCAGCTTCCGCCGGGACGGCGAGCCGGACTTCGAAGCCGCCTACGAGGCCGCCGACCACGTCACGATGAACCAGGTCCGCGAGCGGGTGGCCGCCGAGGTCACCGACCCCGCCACGGCCGCGGCACTCAAGCCCTGGTACCGGTACGCGTGCAAGCGCCCCACGTTCTCCGACAAGTACCTGCGCGCGTTCAACCGGGACAACGTCACTCTCGTGGACACCGCCGACACCCATGGCATCGAGCGCATGACGGAGCGAGGCGTTGTCGTCGGCGGGGTGGAGTACGAGGTCGACTGCCTGGTGTTCGCCACGGGGTTCTCCGTGGGAGTTTCCGGCATCACCTCAGGGACCCTGCCCGTGACCGGCCGGGGCGGGGTTCAGCTTCTGCACGCGCGGGCTCAGCAGGGCCCACGTACTCTGCACGGCTTCACCAGCGCCGGGTTCCCGAACCTGATCCAGATGGGCTCGCTGCAGAACGCCAGCAGCGTGAACTTCACACACATCCTGGACGAACAGGCCGTGCACGCCGCCGCCCTGGTCACCGCCGCGGAGGAGAGGAGCGCCGTCGTGGAGCCGACCCCCGAGGGCGAGGCCGCCTGGATCGACGTCTGCGCCAAGGGCGCCCCCGACCATGAGTGGTTCCACGCCGAGTGCACCCCCGGCTACTACAACCGCGAGGGCCGCGGTCGCCCCAACGGCCCCACCGCCTACCCGCACGGCGCCGTCGCCTTCCATGACCTCCTGCGCCGCTGGCGTGAGGAGAACATCACCGACGCCCTCCAGGTCAAGGCCACCGCCTCGATCTGATGCGTCGACCGGTAGGGGCGGCGGTGCCGTCCCGGGGCGTGAGGATCCCCGCCTGGACGGTCCGATGCCCGTACCCATCGCTGTGGTGGGTACGGGGTGGTGTCGTCCGGCGCCGGATCGGGTGCCGCAGGGCCGCCTTCCGATCGCCATGGCGGCTGCGTCGTGGCGGACGGGTTTGCGCTTGCTGCTGGTCAGGGGCGTTTGCCAGTGCTGGGCGTCCCATTTCGAGGTGTAGGTGGGGTCGATGGCCACGAGGGGGACACCGAGTTCGGCTGCCGTGGAAACCAGCCGGGTTCTGGAGGGGGGTTTGGCGTTGACGGTGTAGTGGTTGGCGGTGTGAAGGCCGGGTACTCGGGGTGCACGTGAAAGATGACGAGACAGAGAGTCGCCCGGCGGCGTACGTGGTTCTCCTCGATTCCGGTGAGGAGGCAGTCCCCGAGATCAACCAATTTTTGTCCAGCCCATGCCGGCGGCTGTCTGCCGGTGATCGCGGCGGGTGATCTGTCTCCTCGGCCGGGCCGGCCCAGCCGCGTCCGGCCTCAGCCTCTCGAGCTACGAGAGGCCATGCCCGCGCGGTATCCAGCGGCCTCCGGAGCCCAGGACGGGAAACGGCCTCCGTAACCCAGGATGGGAAGGAGAACCCAAACGATGGCGCGGATTTTCGTTGAGGGCGATGACTTGGTTGTGCATCTGTCATGGCGGGAAAGGGCAGCCGCTCGCCACGGCAATGTGCGCGCGCCGCTGACCGCGGTGATCCGGGTGACCGTCGAACCCGACTGGTGGCGGGCTCTGCGCGGGGTCCCACGTAGAGGCGTATGGATCCCAGGGACGTGGTGCATCGGCACGCGCAGCCACCAAGCCGGGATGGATTTCGTGGCCATACGGTCCGGCAGGCCAGTCGTGTGTGTCGAACTGCGGACCTCTTCCCCTGCTCCCTTCAGCCTCCTCGGCGTCTCTGTTCCCACCCCTGCGGAAGCCACGAACACGGCACAGTCGATCTGCGGAAAGGCACCACAGATCGACACATCCACGCCTTGGCGGCAGCCGCTTCCCGTCCCCGGGGAGAACTCGGCCTGAGCAGCCGACGGCCGGTTGCCGAAGAGAGGTCGCCGATGAGCTCTGTCTCAGCTCAGCTCGTAGCGGCGATCCCGCGCCGGCCGAAGCACCACGGCTTCCTCATCCGCATCACGGTCTGACCGGGCCAGTGACGCCGCCGCCCAGCACTGCCCCCGAGCGCTTGCCGCCAGCCTCTTCACCCTCCGAAAGCGGAACCTGGCCCGCGGTGGCGTGTACCCGACCCTGGAAGCGGGAGACTGAGGCGACCGCTCACCGGGAGCCGGTCTTGCGGCCCACGCCCCCGTAGAACCCGATCCCCTCGGACCCGGCGGGCGGCGGGATGTCCGGGCGCCAGAACGGGGCCTGGGCCAGGCCGGGTTCGACCAGTTCGAACCCGGTGAAGAAGCGCTCGACCGCGGCGCGGGACCGCAGGTTCAAGGTGGCCGTGGCCTTGCTGTAGACGGCCTGAGCCGCACTGCGGTCGGCGAAGTCGCCCGTGGCGTGGGAGAGGACGAGGAAGCTGCCGGGTGCCAGGGCGTCGCGCAAGGTGGCGACGATCCGCTCGGGCTCGTCCGCGTCGGTGAGGAAGTGCAGGACGGCGACGAGAAGCAGGGCGACCGGCTCGTCGAAGTCGATGACCTGACGGACGCCCGGGTGGTCGACGACGGAGCGCGGGTCGCGCAGGTCGGCCAGGGCGATGCCGGTGGCGCTGGAGCCACTGAGCAGGGCGCCCGCGTGCGCGCTCACGATCGGATCGTTGTCGACGTACGCGATCCGCACGTCGGGCGCGACGGCCTGCGCGGTCTCGTGCACGTTCGGCGCCGTGGGCAGGCCCGTGCCGATGTCGAGGATCTGGCGGACGCCGCTGTCCACGACATGCCGGACGGCGCGCCCCAGGAAGGCGCGGTTGGCCCGCAGGCCGATGCGTACCTCGGGCGCGGCGGCGGCGAGTTCGTCACCGGCGCGCTGGTCCACCTCGTAGTGGTCCTTGCCGCCGAGCAAGTAGTCGTAGATCCGGGCGGGATGCGGCTTGCTGGTGTCGATCTTTCCGGCGTGGAAGCCGTCCTGTCTCACGCTGAGCCCCTCCCGGCCTCGATGATCCCCCAGCCTGCCATATCAACCGCCGTGCACCTGACGGTAGTTGCTCTCATCGTCACACCACGCGGCGCATACTCCGTTCCCGCTACTCTTTGACGCTGCTCTCGGTCATGCCCGTCCGCCAGTACCGCTGCAGCACGAGCATCGCCTGGCGAGCGGGACGACGGAGGCGACGGCGCCGCCGATGGTGTACTGCATGAGTTCCGGCACCCGGTCGGCGGCTGTTTTCCACGTGGTGAGGCCGAGAGTGGCCGGGTACTTCCGGTCGTCGGAGAGCATCACCAGGGGCAGGAAGTAGTTGTTCCAGACGCCTGCCACCGCACGGCTCGCCGTCCCGACAGCCATGCCCGGCAGAAGGCCGGTCGGTCGGCTCGGCTCCCCTCCGGGCACGACCTGACGGCCACCGCCACCGCCACTCCGCCTCCGCACCACCACCCCCACCCAGTGGCGGGCTCGCCGACGGCAGGCGGCCGACCGACTACGTGTCGCACCGGTACGCCCGGTAATTCGTGTGGAAGCCCGCAGCCGGCGCTCTCCTCGTCCGGCAAGGGCCACAAGTGTCCATGTCCGCGGGTTCGGACGGTTCACAGGAGCGTGGCGGAGGTCCTGGTGCCCCCGGAGGAGCTCACCTTCGTCGACGGCTGCCGACACTGCACCCCCTCAGCCGATGCAGCCCATGTTCGATGTCGGGACCAAATGGCTGTTGTTGTGCCATATTGCGCACATGCCCCCAACGAAAGGGTTGTCATGAAGTTCGCAGTCATCGGTGGTACCGGCCTGATCGGTTCGCAGGTCGTCAAGGATCTGAACGCTGCCGGGCATGAGGCGGTACCGCACTCGAAGTCCACCGGAGTCGACGTCCTCACCGGCCAGGGACTGGACGAGGCGGTGGCCGGAGCCGACGTCGTCATCAACCTCACGAACTCCCCGACCTTCGACGAAGCCTCCCCGGCCTTCTTCCAGACCTCCATGGACAACCTTCTGGCCGCGGCCCACAAGGGCGGCGTCGGCCACTTCGTCATCCTCTCGATCGTCGGCACCGACCAGGTTCCGGAGCTGGACTACTACAGGGCCAAGACGCTCCAGGAGCACATCCTCGCGAACGGGCCCGTCCCCTTCTCGATCGTCCGGGCGACGCAGTTCATGGAGTTCATGGACGCCGTCATGTCCTGGACCGCTGACGGCGACACCGTCCGGCTGCCCGCCACGCCGATTCAGCCGATCGCCGCAAAGGACGTTGCCGGCGCGGTGGCGGAGGTGGCCGCGGGCACCCCGCTGAACGGTATCCGCAACATCGCCGGTCCCGAGATCTTCCCTCTGGACGAGCTGGGCCGGATCACCCTGTCCCGCAAGGACGACAGCCGCACCGTCGTCACCGACCCCACCGCCGGCATGTTCGCCGTCGTCAGCGGCGACGTCCTGACCGACAAGGACGCCCACCTCGCCTCCACCCGCTACACCGACTGGCTCTCCTGACTCGCTCGCGCCTTCCCGGGCGCGCGGGCCGCAGACGAACAAGCCCTGGCAGCCGTGGGCGACGGCACGAACTCGGCGCGGCGGCCAGGAGACAGCGGGGTCGGCCATTCATGCTGCGGTGTCAACGCCTGGTGTCTGGCGTCTGGTGTCTGGTGTCTGGTGTCTGGTGTCTGGAACAGACTGGATGCTGACGCGACCGAGGTGCGTCTCGAGTTGGAGCTCGAGCGCGTGCCCGCGAGGCGTTGGCGGCGATCGTGTGGGTGGCGACCTCAGGTTGCACCTGGCGGCAGCTTCCGCCGGTGTTCGGGCAGAGCCGGCAGACGGTCTACCGGTGGTTTGTCCAGTGGAGCCGGGCCCGGGTGCCGGGTTCACAAGATCGCCAACGTCGCGAACGCTCTGCCGAAGTCTGCCCAGCCCGGTGCGAAGAGGGCCCTGCAGCAGATCTACAACGCCGAAGACCGCGACCACGCCCTCCAGACCGTCGTCGAGTCGCCAAGACCTACGGTGTGAAGTTCCCCAAGCTCGCGGAGTCCGCCCAACAGCGGTGGCGGGCCGTGAACGCACCCCACCTCGTCGCCCTCGTCTGCGCCGGAGCCTGCTTCGAACGCGGACACCTCGTCGAACGCCCCGAAATTCAGGCAGGCAGCCTGAACTACCCGTTGATCCATAGGATTTGAACTACTACTCGCGCTACGCTGCTGTGTCGTGCAGGAGACGCGCCTCGACACTACTCGGATCCGGGCAGCTCGCCGGGTAATCGACCCGATTTTCCTCGACACTCCGCTGTACCGCTGCGAGGCGCTGGAGCCCGGCCTCGGGTGCACGGTGAGCATCAAGCTCGAAACGGCGAACCCGGTGCGCAGTTTCAAGGGCCGCGGCACCGAGGTGGTCGCGAGCCTGCTCGCCGACAATGGCTCGCGAGACGTGGTGTGCGCCAGTGCGGGCAACCTCGGCCAAGCCCTCGCTTGGTCCGGTCGCGGCCGGGGGCTCGACGTGACCGTCGTGGCATCCCGCTTTGCGACTGTGGCCAAGCTTGACCGCATCCGCGCGTTGGGCGCCAGGTTGGAGCTGGTGGACGGCGACCACGAGATGGCTCGCGAGCGGGCGGCGGCCATCGCGCGGTACGACGGCATCCGGCTGGTCGAAGACAGCCTGGACATCGAGACCTGCGAGGGCGCGGCGACCATCGGCCTGGAACTGGTGGACACCGTGCCGTCGTTCGACGCCGTCCTGATTGCTCTCGGCGGCGGGGCGCTGGCCACCGGTGTGGGTCATGTGGTGAAATCCTTGGCGCCCGAAGTAGAGGTGATCTGCGTCCAGCCGCTGGGCGCACCGGCGATGACCCACTCGTGGCGCGGGCGGCGCGTCGTCACCACCGACTCGACCGACACCATTGCTGACGGCGTCGCCGGCCGACGCCCCATCCCGGCCGTCCTGGACGATCTCCTCGTGGTCGCTGACGACGCCGTCCTGGTCCAGGAGGCGTCAATCATCGCCGGTATGCGGATGCTCCTCGACCACGCCGGCCTCGTCGTCGAACCGTCGGCAGCGCTCGGCATCGCGGCAATCCTCGAAGACCGTGCCCGCTTCGCCGGCCGACATGTAGTCACCATCGTGTGCGGCAGCAATGTCGACGTAGACGCCTATCACCGCTGGGTCGGCGGGGCTCCCAGGACTCCCTGACATCGAGTGGTTCACGTCCAAGGCCGGCTCTCAGCGCATCCGACATCGTCAACGTCCCCCAGTGGTACGGCCTTCGCGACCCTCTGCCAAGAACTCGAGGAGTCCGACGACGAGGATGTCGAAAAGGGCGTAGACGCTCTGCGTGCCCCCAGACGCTCCCACTCCGCATTCGTCAGATCTCCGGCCCATGGAACCAGCCCCTCGATCCGGGTCTTACGAATGTGACAACCTGCCGTCATGTCAGCACAGCTCCGAGAACGTGCAGGCCGCCACCCGACGATGCTTGGGCCGTGGAACTGAGCGACGTTGTTCCCGCTCAGTTCCCGACTCGGTGGAATGCTCATGGCCCTGGCTGGTGTGATCACGGCGTCTGAGCCGTTCTGGATGGCTCCGGTCACCGTGTTGAGGCCGCGGTCCTTCAAGAAGCTGCTGACGGTGCTGCGGCGCCATGGCGCCGCCACGGTCCGCAAGGGTCGGCTGTCGCAACGACTGCAAGGCGTGGGAGGACTCCGGTGCCAAAGCTGCCGTCGGTCACACGATGACCGTCGCGGATGGCGGCTACCCGCGCACAAGGACTCGAGCCCACACCTGTCCGAAGATTGTTTACAGACAAGCCTTGAGGCTGGGCCGGCTATTTCTTGCCCTGCTCGTCGTTTTCCTTGAAGCAGACGATGAACCAATTTCCGGAGCCTGACTGGGTGAGTGAGCCGGTCGTGCCGGGGACATCGGAGCAGGAGAAGGTATCGACGACTCCGTCCTTGTCCATCTTCAGGACCTTGTAGTCGGCGTGCGGGTCAGTGCAGTCGAGCTTCTTGGTCTTCGCTTCATTGGTTCTGCCAGTCGACATCGGGGCTTGCTGTCAACGGGCGCGGGGGCAGGGCCCGCAGCAGCGGGAGCCCACGCGCTCCCGCCCATCAGTTGCCAAGTCACCGACCAGCGCTACCTTTACCCCGACACCAGATCAAGCCGAGCGCCCCGCGGACACGGAGACCGGGACGAGCAGCTCGACCCACCTGCAGGTGTACGACCACAGGGCAGCAGATGCTGCCCCGTCCGCAGCACAGCCACCCTCGTGCAGTCGGCTCACACCACCAGGCAAGCGCTGCGTACAACGACGCCACTACGGCTCTTCGAACCTGGTGTCATCCGGATCGCCAACAGGTCGTAGTTGCCAACTGAGGCGGACATTCAGGGCCAACTGCCGCAGCCCTAGCAGACGTTCTTGAGCGGTACCCGGAGTCGGCGCTCGCCGCGTTGGCGACCGGCAGGTCGAACTGCCTGGCAGTTGCGGTGCCGGATCGGCCGAGCACGCGCTGGTCTGATCACATGGCGGGTGGACATTGCCTGTTCACTTGGCTGATCATGGTCTGATGTCGCTCCATGCGTATGAGGCCGATCTGTTCGAGGGTTCCCGAGGCCGGCTGGAGGCGATCGCCTATCGGCTGCTCGGTTCGGCCGGTGATGCCGAGGACGCGGTGCAGGACACGTATCTGCGCTGGCATGCCGCGGACCGGGAATTGATCGAGACGCCCGAGGCGTGGCTGACGAAGGTGCTCACCAACCTCTGCCTCAATCAGCTCACTTCGGCGCGGGTCCGGCGGGAGACTTATGTGGGGCAGTGGCTCCCGGAGCCGGTGCTGGCCGGAGACCCGATGCTCGGGCCGGCCGACACCGTCGAACAGCGCGAGTCGGTCTCCCTCGCGATGCTCACCCTCATGGAGCGGCTGTCGCCCAATGAGCGCGCGGTGTACGTACTACGCGAGGCGTTCGGCTACCCGCACCGCGATATCGCGGAGATCCTCGACCTCACCGAGGCGAACTGCCAGCAGATCCACCGGCGTGCCAAGCAGCACCTCACCGCCGAGCGGGCCCGCACCGAGGTCGACGCGGACGCCGCGCGCAAGGCGGTCGAGGAGTTCCTCGCCGCAGCCCTCAGCGGCGACACCGAACCGCTGATCCGGCTGCTGACCGCAGACGCGGTCAGCGTCGCCGACGGCGGCGCCAAGGTCCAGGCCCGCAGGACCCCGGTCATCGGCGCGCTCGGGATCGCGCGCTACCTGCGGGGGCTGTTCCGGCCCGGCGCCGACAAGCGGGCCGCGGTCGGTGGCAGCGCGGCGGTGCACGCCGCCGTCGTCAACGGCGGCCCCGCGCTGCTGATCACGGCCGGCGAGCGCGTCGTCGGCGTGATGTGCCTCCACACGACCCCTGACGGCGTCGGGGCGCTCCATATCCAGGTCAACCCCGACAAACTGGAACGCTTCACCAGCAGGTGGGCGGCCGCGGGTGCCCACCGTCCGCTCACGGAGATCTGGTGACCCACGTCACAGGTGATACCTGTCAGGGATCGCGTGGCTGTCCGGTTCAGGAGGTGAGTCCAACCGGATAGGGAGCGAACCATGAAGCACCGCATTGTCGTCCTCGGGGCCGGATACGCCGGAGCCATCACCGCCGGTCGCCTCGCCAAGCGGCTGCACCGCGACGACGTCGAGATCACCCTCGTCAACGGCGACGCCGAGTTCGTCGAGCGCATACGTCTGCACCAGCTCGCCAGCGGGCAGGACCTGCCGAGTCGTCTGCTCCGCGACGTCTACGCGGGCACCGGTGTGCGGGTCCGGCAGGCATGGGTCACCGCGGTCGACGCGGACCGCAAGACCGTCGAGGTCGCAGGCGGGCAGGGCGCCGAGACCCTCGACTACGACACCCTCGTGTACGCCCTGGGGAGCACCGGCACTGACCACGGCGTCCCCGGTGTCGCCGAGTACGCCCACAGCGTCGCCGGGAAGCAGGACGCGCTGCGACTGCGGGCGCGCCTGGGCGAGTTGGCGCGGGGCGGGACCGTGCTGGTCGCGGGCGGCGGCCTGACCGGCATCGAGGCGGCCGCCGAGATCGCGGAGGCACGCCCGGACCTCAAGGTCACCATCGCCGCCCGCGACGGCGTCGGCGACTGGCTCAGCGACAAGGCCCAGCGTCACCTGCGCGACGTCTTCGACCGGCTCGGCATCACGGTCCACGAGCGGGCCGACATCACGCGCGTCCGGGCGACCGGGGTAGTCACCGGTGCGGCCGGGGAGATCCCGGCCCAAGTGACCGTGTGGACAGCGGGCTTCACCGTGCACCCGATCGCGGCCGCCAGCACCCTGAAGGTGTCCGACACCGGGCGGATCGTCGTCGACGGCACCATGCGCTCGGTCTCGCACCCCCATGTGTACGCCGTCGGCGACGCCGCGTGGGCCGAAGGGGCGGGCGGCAAGCCGTTGCGGATGTCCTGCGCCACGGCGACTCCGATGGCTTGGCAGGCCGCCGACGCCCTCGCCGCCCGCCTGACCGGCCGCAAGGTTCCCGAGGCCCCCATCGGCTACAACGCCCAGTGCGTCAGCCTCGGACGCCGCGCGGGAATCCTCCAACGTGTGACCGCCGACGACCAGATGACGTCGAGCGTCTTCACGGGTCGGGCCGGCGCCCGCATCAAGGAGCTCATCTGCGCGGGCGCGGCCTGGAGCGTCTCGCACCCGACCATGATGCTGCCGAGCCGCCGCCGCCACCTCGCGGTGGCCGTCGAAACGGATTCCCGACCCGTCACCCTGTGAGAGGCCGGTCGCTGCGCGGCGTCGAACGCGACCGGGTTGGATGGCAGGCCGACTGGATCGGATGGCAAGGGACATCGGCCCCTGATGTCCCTTGCCGAAAGATTTGGCCCCGCCACAAGTGACCTGGCCCGATTCGCCTGTGATCGCAGGTGACCTGGTTCGCCAGTCGTCTCGTGACACTGAATCTTGTTCGAGAGCCCCGAAGGCTGATCAGCGGGGAGCACATGTCGCCGCGTCGTTCTGGCATTCATCCTCTGGCCTTGGCGACCCCCAAGCCGTCCATGTAGTCGCGGACCCGCGTGATCAGCCCGTTGTGGACGTGGAGTATCAGGAGACCGGGGACGGTGAAGGTGGTGGGGCTCGTCGGCAGAGTTCCCACCACGACGTGCTCGGCGATGATCACTTCCGGATCGGCAGTCTCGTATGCCGCGATCTTCCTGATCTCCTCCACCTGGGCGGGGCTGGCGCCCCAGGCCGCCCGGTATCCCGCACGCACGGCCTCGCGCCCCTCGTAGCGCGGGGGGAAACCGGGAGAGGTGAACGGGAACTCGTGCACCGCGTCCGCGGCATACAGATCGGCGAGATCGTCTGCGGACTTGTCGAGCATGGCCTGGTAGTAGCAGGCCAGCATCTCGCAAGGGGTGCGGACAGCAGGTGTCTCCAGATCCGACACAGGGGTCACTCCGTTCGCTCAACAGTTGTTGACTCAATATCCGTAGGCCCAGCTGGAAGTTCGGTGGCGGAGCGAGCCGGGCCGAGGTTTCCCACGGCAGGCGAGTGGGGCGACTGCAGGATGGCACCGGGCACTGACATCGTTCCCCGGACAGCCGTGTGGCCTGGCCTCGTCGCGGGAGAAGGCCGAGCCACAGTCCGGCAGTTCGTGCACGACGCGGTGTCGTGCACGCCGTCACGCCGGGAATGACTTGTAGCCTGCCACGCCGCACGGTGTCGCGGGGTGAGTTGAGGATGACCGGGGTCAGGCTTCGACGCAGGCGACCAGTACGAGGGCACCGCGCGCGGTCAGGACGTACACGGCGCGGACCCGGTCCGGCTGGGGTGTCGCAGCCATGGCGAGAGGCAGGGAGGACCGTGTGCCATCCCAGGTTTTCGAGTTCCGGGATGAAATGAGGAAGGGTGCTCGTCGGGGTCAGTGGGCTTTGACCTCGTCGATGTCCAGGCCGCGGTCGACGCCGTGGGGGACGACGCTCTGCCCAGGCTCGAGATGCAGGCGCGTGCCGTCGAGAGAGACCTCGACCTTGTCCGCTTCGAATGACACTAGGTCGCTGATCCGGTCGACCTCCTGATAGGCGTTGGTGTACGACCAAGCGGCGTGACGCGCCGCGCCGATGTCGTAGTAGTTGCACAGGCCCTTGTAGGGGCAGAAGGTCTGGCCGTCGACGGGGTGCAGCTGGGTCTGGTCGATGTCGGCGCGCGGGACGTACCAGCGCGGGGCGAATCCGGACTCGAAGAGCACGAGGGGGTGCTCGGAGCGGGCGATGAGGGTGTCGCCGAGGCGGACTTCCAGGGTGCGGGAGGTGTTGCGGATGTCGATGCGGTGGTACGGGTCCGCGGCGTGTCCCAGGATGCGTTCGTCCTCCTCGTAGAAGGCGTCCATCGCCCGCCAGGCGAAGGCGATGCGGCCCTGGAGGTCGGCGGCGTACCCGGGCAACGCGGCGAACTCCCAGGCGGCGCGTTCGGTGGTGCGCTCTCCGGCGTGCACGGCGTACCAGGCGGTGTCGCCGAGGTCCTTGTGGTGGGTGACCTTGCTACTCGGGATCAGGGACTGCTCGTCGACGTCCTCGCGAGGGAAGTAGGCGACGGGGTACCGGCCCGGCTCGTGGAGCAGGATCACGTTCTCGCTGTCCGCGATCCAGCTGCCGTTGAACTTCACGCGCATGCGGCGGCGCAGCCGCTCGGCGAACAGGAGGCGTTCGGGGAGCGGTTCGGGGGTGAGGAAGTGTCCGATCGCGCCGGCGGAGAGAGGGCCTTGCTGCCAGGACAGTCCCATGGCGGATTCCTTCCGGGTGCAGGTGGTGCAGGTGGTGCGGGTGGTGCGGGTGGACGCACCCCTGACGGGGCGGTTGTTGTGGACGGTCGGGGCGTGACGGCGCAGCGGGAGACGTGGGCCTCGGGCCGACGGAAGCAGGTCCGGACGGCCTTGCCCTTGCCGGTGAGGGCCCGCACTCCCCAGTCGTTGCAGAGCTCCTGGACGATGCGTATACCTCGCCCGGCTTCCCCGCTCAGTGCGGCAGGCGGGATGCGCACGCGGAAGTAGAACGCACTGTCGTGGACTGCGACGTAGAGGCAGTGTGAGTGCCGGATGAGGCGGACCAGGTTGGTGCAGCCGTCCGGGCTTCCGTGCTGTACGGCACGGCCGGCCAGTTCCGAGACACAGGCCCGGATATCGCCGCCGCGTTGGCACCCGCCCCAGCTGTCGAGGGCCTGCATCGCGAAGCCTCGGGCGGCGCGCCCGGTCTGCGGACTGGCCCTGAAGGTGTGTTGGGCGGGGTGTCGCATGGTGGGTCCTTTGCCGGCTGCGGCGGGAGAGGGCTATGCGATCCGCCGCCGTCACAGCCGCCCCGACGCCCTGTGCATCAGGCGAGGACACGGGCCAGGAAGTCGCGGATGTGCTCGGTGATGGTCCCGAGATGGCTCTCCAGGGCGAAGTGCCCGGACTCGATCAGGTGGATCTCCGCGTCGGGCAGGTCCTGGGCGAACGCCTCCGCGCCCGCGGGGCCGAAGATCTCGTCGTTCGCGCCCCAGACCGCCAGCAGCGGGACCTGGGAGTCGCGGAAGTACCCATGGACCTGCGGATAGAGGTCTACGTTGGTGGGGTAGTCGCGGAAGAGCTGAAGCTGGATCTCGTCGTTGCCGGGGCGGTCCAGCAGTGCCTGGTCGTGGACCCAGTTGTCGGGGCTGATCAGGCTGGGGTCGGCGACACCGTTCACGTATTGCCAGCGGGTGATCTCGGGGGTCAGGGCGCCGCGCATGGGGCCTTCGGTGTCCGGTCCCGGGGCCTGGGCGTAGGCAAAGACGCCGTCCCAGAAGGGCTTGACGAAGCCCTCTTCGTAGGCGTTGCCGTTCTGGGTGATGATCGCGGTGATGCGGTCCGGGGACTGGAGGGCGAGCCGCCAGCCGATGGGAGCGCCGTAGTCCTGCACGTACATCGCGAAGCGGTCGATGCCCAACTGCTGCAGCAGGCCGGAGGTGACCTCGGTGAGGGCGTCGAAGGTGTACGGGAAGTCCTGCAGGGCGGGCATCGCGGACTGGCCGAACCCGATGTGGTCGGGGGCGATCACGTGGTAGCGGTCGGCGAGTGCCGGGATCAGGTGCCGGAACATGTGCGAGCTGGTCGGGAAGCCGTGCAGGAGCACGACTACGGGTGCCTGGGGGTTGCCGGCCTCCCGGTAGAAGACCTCAAGCCCGTTGACTGTGGCGGTGCGGTGGTGGACTGCGGAGACCATGTTCCTAACCTCTCTACCTAGCTTCACTGGTTATATGTAGAGTCGAGCACTCGGAGCCTAACCTGTCAAGATGCTTTTATGGGTTAGGTTGAGGTTGTGTGCGGGGTGCAGCCGCGCCGGGGCGGCGGAACGTCGGCCCGTCATAAGCCTCCGCCCGTGAACGGTCATGAGCCAGCGCACCGCCCACCTCGAGCCCGCTCAGGGAGTCGATGTCCGCTCGCGTCGGCTCGGCTCCGTGGACAGTCGTGGCGGAACGGCTTGAGGTGTCCGGGCCGGCCTGGCGCGGGCGCGAGCGGCGGTCCGGCGGCTACGCAGTGAGCGCGCATGTATAACCTGCCAGGTGAACCAATTCGGTTAGGAGGTGCGCTGGTGACCGACCAAGAGCAGCAAGACACACTGCTGGAGCTCCTCAACGGCACGCCGGTGGTCAATGGCGTCGTCCAGGACCAGCTGGCAGATCCGGAAGAGGCCAGATCCTGGCAGCAGGCCCACGGCGGCAGCGGAAGCGCGGACGAGCTGCGCAGCCTCGTGCAGGCACGCGATGCCCTTCAGGACGTGGTGCGCGGCAGCAGGCCCGCCACGTCGCTGGCCCCGCTCCTGAAAGACGTCACCTCGCGCCCGCACCTCACGCCTGAAGGAGTGTCGTGGGTCCTGGACGCCCCCGCGGAGCGTCGGATGGCGGTGGAAACGGTCATGGCGTGGAGTGCGGTGCAGCAGACAATGCCCGGACGGCTACGACCGTGTGCCAACCCGGAATGCCGGCGGTTCCTCATCGACCGCAGCAAGACCAACAAGGCCCGCTGGTGCTCGATGGCCGTCTGCGGCAACCGTATGAAGGCACGGCGCCACTATCAGCGCACCCGCGACGCCGCGGCCGAATAACACCTCCATCAGGCGTTCGGTGCCGGTGAACAAACCATCGCTCACCGGCACGATGGCGACCTCGAGCACGTACGCCATGTGATCAATCTGGTGCAGCACGACGCAGCCTCGCCACCTTGCGAGCACGCACGACACGAATGATCCGCCCAGCAACAACGAATGGACATGGCTTTCCGGGCCGGTCCCTCCGTTCGAAGGATCTCAGCGAATGCACCAGGATTCGTGATCACGGAATCGCGGCGGCGCCGACACGAGAACTAGGATCGGCCCTACCGCAGAGATCACAGCGCCATGATGGGCTGCCCGAGCCGGCCACCCCGCAGGAGGTCCGCAATGGCGACGCTGCTGTCCGTCAACACAGGTATGCCCAAGGACGTGTCCTGGCAGGGCAGGACGGTCCACACCGGAGCCTGGAAGGCCCCCGTCCAAGGCCCCCGCATGGTCCGGCGGCTGAACGTCGAGGGAGACGGTCAAGGAGACCTGGCTGGGCACGGCGGCGAGATTCGAGCCGTCCTCGTCTACCAGCTGCAGTCCTACCAGTACTGGCAGAAGCGCCTCGGCCGCGACGACCTGACCTTCGGGATCTTCGGGGAGAACTTCACCGTCGACGGCCTGCTCGACGACGAAGTATGCATCGGTGACCGGTACCGCATCGGCGAAGCCGAATTCGAAGTCACCCAGCCCCGCGTCACCTGCTATCGCGTCGGCATGCGTCTGGGCGAACCCACCATGGCCTCCCTCCTGGTCGCCCACCACCGCCCCGGCTTCTATCTGCGCGTGATCGACGAAGGACGCGTCCAGGCCGGCGATGAAATCACCTTGACCCGCAAGGGCCCCGAAGAACTCAGCGTCGCCGACACCGACGCACTGCTCTACCTTCCCGACCGCGACCCCGCCAAGCTGCGCAGAGCACTGAACATCCCCGCACTCAGCCCCGGCTGGCAGCAGTCCTTCCGTGAACTCGCCGCCGCCCAGCAGCCCCAACAGGAACCGGGATGGCCAGGCGAACGCGCCAGCACCCAGCAACCCAGAGAAGAACCGGGCTGGCCCGGCTTCAAGATCATGCGGGTCGCCCGCGTCGTCCCCGAGACCCCCACCATCTCGTCGATCTACCTCACCACCACCGACGGCACCCCCCTACCCGAGGCACGCCCGGGCCAGTACCTCTCCATCCGCCTCAGCGTCGGCGAAGCCGCCCCCGCAGTGCGCAGTTACTCCCTGTCCTGCGCGCCCACAGCCGGCACCTACCGCATCAGCGTCAAGCACGAGCCCCACGGGAAAGTCAGCAGCTACATCCATGCCACGCTCCGCCCCGGTGACCTCGTGGACATCGCCAGCCCCCGCGGAACCTTCGTACTCGAAGAAGGCACCCGCCCGATCGTCCTCCTCTCCGCAGGGATCGGTGCCACTCCCGTGCTCGCCATGCTCCACCAACTCGCCGCCACACGAGACCCACGCCCCATCTGGTGGATCCACACCGCCCACGACCGCACCCACCACGCCTTCGCGGAAGAGGCCAAGGCGCTCCTGGCCCAACTCCCCAACGCCCACGAGCACATCTACTACACCGCCGAAAACCCACATCCCGACGAGCCCCACATCAGCCAGGGCCGCCTGACCGCCCGATCACTCAGCGCGACGGGCATCCCCGCGGACGCTGACGCCTACCTCTGCGGACCACCCGCCTTCATGGACGACCTCGGCGGCTTCCTGCGCGATCATGGTCTGCGCCCCGAGCAGATCCATACGGAACAGTTCAACGCGCTCCCCGCCATCAACCCCGGCGTCACACCCACCGCCGCGATCCGGCCGCACCAACCATCCGGTCCCACGGGCACCGGCCCCCTCATCACCTTCGCCCGCAGCGGCATCACCGCTCCATGGTCACCCGCTCACACATCTCTCCTGGATTTCGCCGAAGCCTGCGACGTCCCCACCCGCTGGTCCTGCCGCACCGGCGTCTGCCACACCTGCATCACCCACCTCGTTGCAGGCGACATCACCTACACCACCCCACCCCTCGAACTCCCCGAGCCCGGCACCATCCTCGTCTGTTGCAGCCAACCGACCACCGAAGTCGTCCTCGACCTCTGATCGGCCGTCAACGGCCTGTCTGCGGAGAGCAGATGAACCGCTGGGACCGCTTCCACTACGTCCGCATCGCCGTCATCATCGCCGCCTTCCCCCTGCTGGTCGCCGCCCTCGCCTGAGCCCGCGGGCCGAGACGGTACAGGTGGCGCGCACTCCTTACTCCGCGGGCGGTAGCGGGCCGCCGAAATCCCGCTGCCTCCGTGAGGCGCGCCAGTTGGTCTTCGACCTGTTGAGCACCCCCGACGGGGTGAGTCACGTGTACCGAAAGACGCTGGGACTGTTCACCCACTACGACCTCGGCAACAAGCAGCCGCTCGTCGGCCGCACCGCCCCCGACTTCCGCTTCGAGGACGGCACCCGCCTGGGCAACCTCAAGACAATGTCCAGCGAGGACGGGCTGGAGCAGACGCTTGCCTTCTTCAACAGCGGCCCGACCGACCGCCCACGTCGCACAGTCGTCAGACGTGAACATGCGGCTCGGCTGGGTGACCCGCCGGGGTCGGCTTCGGGCTGCTGGGTACGTGTGAGGCCCCGGCGTATCGTGCGGGGCCTCACACGGCGAGATCACAGGGGAGCCCCTGCCAGGCCACGTCCTGAAGCGGGTCGACGCGGGCTTGTGACGGCCCCGGTGCCGGCTCAGTGTCCGACGCGGGGTTACGAGCTTGGTCGACGGCTTCGTCGATGGCGCGGATCTGGGTGGGGGAGGTGGCGAGGCAAGTGTGGAGGGGCCCTCGGTCGCGTCGGCGGATACTGGGCGGGTGGGGGAGTGCTGAGGGCGGGATGGGGCTGCACGGTCTGGGAGTTGAGCAGCAGCCGGCAGCGCGCACGCTGCCCGTCCAGATGTGCCGGGGTCGCGAAGTCGCCGCGGACGTCGCCCGTGCAGTCGGGTCTACGGAGCGGTGCGCGCGGCCTTGGCTCGCTCACGCACCTGGTCCGGATAGCGCTCCGTGAAGCGGACCGCAAGGATCAGCAGGACCACCGGGATGATCCAGTTGAACCAGTCGGCACCGGACGTCGTGTGCACTGCGACCAGTCCGAGTACGGCCATGGCGACGAAGACGCCGCCCCAGACAAGGGTGAGTACCCGGTTCACGTGCCGGAAGAGGGGAGTGCCCCAGACCTCCCGGGGTGTGGACTCCCGAGCGTACTGCTCGGTGAACGGCACGAATGCCAGCGATCCCAGGGCCACCACCGCGATGACCGAACTGGCCAGCACCTGGGCGTACGTCTCCAGCCAGAGCATGTCCTTGCGGTCGAGAAGGAGTGCCAGCACGGCGATGACGCCGAAGAAGAGGATGCCCGCGACCTCCAGTGCCTTGAAGGAACCCCGGCGCAGATCCGACAGGTTCAGCACCACTGCGGCGACGAGGGCCGCCAGCGCGGCGTACTCCCAGGTACTGGGAGACGCGACGACGTAGAAGATGATCCACGGGGCGAACGCGAATAGCAGATTCCCGGTCCGACGCCCGGAATTCGCTGTCTCCACCGTGCACCTCCGGTGTCCGGCCCGAAGCGGCACGGTGCCGCCTCTCCATGGTGATACCGAGCCGCGGCGCCCGCACCATCTCACCCACGCGTTGCAGCAGGTCCGCTCCGGCGATTGAATGGAAGATCAGAACGGCACCCGAACAGGTGCGAACATGCCCTGTCGAGGGAGGCCGCCGTGGCCACGCATGCCCCGCAGACGTTCGACTCGGCCCGCGTTCTCCACTCTTCCGGCCGGTTCACCCCGGTCGCCGTGGAAGTGGACGAGACCGGGCTGCAGACGACGGGGGACGGGCGGCAACTGGTGGGTTGAGCTGCGCGACGTCGAAGGGACGGTCAGCGGGGTCGGCGGAGCCGACGCCGGATCTCCCTGACCTCCTGCGATGTCGGCGCTGTCCAGCTGGTCTCTTCATCGCCGGCGCCGGCCAGCGCTTCCCAGGAGTGGTGGACGCGGGTGCCGTGATCGCGAAGCCATCTGATCTTGCGATGCCGCAGCTCTCACTCTTGGTCCCGGGCATGCCCCTTGCGCTGACGTTGGTGCAATTCAACGCCGTTTCCTGGAACCGAAGTTGCTGAGACGGAACCCGGACATTCACAGGATCATTTCAGGATCGACCCGGCTCTAGTGTCATCGGTGTCAGCAGGAAACACCGCAACCGACAGCCGCTGGAGATCATGATGCGTTCGCGTCTCGCCGCCCGTTCCGCCCGTCTCGTCCTGGCCGCCGCGGCCGTGACGGCCCTCGCCGCCACCACCAGCGCCTGCGACAACGACGACGCCGCGGACGCCGGCAGCTCCGCGGCCCCCTCCGCCGTCGCCTCCGCCGGCAGCGCCGACAGCGACAACTCCTCCAGCGACAGCACCTCCACCAGCGGCTCCTCCACCGGCGGCTCCAGCTCCAGTGGTTCCAACTCCAGCGGCTCCACGGACAAGACCGACTCCGACGACGGCAATAAGGGCGGCTACGGGCAGTCCTGCGGTACCAACGACCTGGACTTCACGGTCACCTCGGAGTCCCAGGCCGGCGGCTACTACCTCGTCACCGCCAAAGCCAAGTCCGGCATCACCTGCTACCTGGATGTCAACACACCCAGCGTGTCCTTCGGCTCCGGTGCCGACGGCGTCGCGTCTCCCGTCGGACAGGGTGGCGAAGACCCCATCAAGCTCACCGGCTCCGCCATCGCGTACACCGGTATCAGCCCCAAGACCACCAACAGCGACGACGGCAAGGAATTCGAGAACGTCATCATCGCCACCACCGACGACGACCCCAACCCCGCCGAACTCAAGCTCCCCGACACCGCCAACGTCGACAAGCCCATCGTCACCAACTGGTCCACCAACCGCGCCGAGACCGTCCCCGTCATCGTCTGACGGACCGGACCGGACCGGAGCGGGACCGTCGACTCGCGCTCTGCACGAGGACGTCCGTCGACACGGTCATCCCCGATCACACTCAGGTGGCCGAACGCTCCTGGTCGTGGATCATGAGGGCCCAGCGCCACTGCCGGGACCACGAGAGACTGTCACGGGTCAGCGAGGCACCGATCGCATGGGCGGCGATCACGATGATGACCCGCCGCCCTGCCCGTTGAAATTCACAGATCCCCAACACCCGCAAGCGTCCCGTCAGGCCGGCAGCAGCATCCTCATCTGTACAGGCAGCCTGACCCCCGCGTGGAGGCCACCGTCAGCGGGGCTATCGGCGCAGGGAGTGGAATTCTGCGTGGGTGGGATGGGGCGTGGCGCGGGAGATGATGTCGAACCCGGCTCGTTCCAGCATGCCTTCCATGATCCAGACGTGTGTAGAGAACTCCTCGCGGATGTGGGCTTCGAAGCCGGCGCTGGTGAAGTCTGCTCCTTTGGGGCGGTCGGCAGTGTCGATCCATCGCCGCAAGTGTGTTTCGGCGGCGGCCGGCTCAAAACTGAAGATGACGTCCCACACGTAGAAGGTGCCGCCGGGGCGGAGTATCCCGGCTGCGTTGAGGAGTGTCGGCTGTTTCCGGAATCGCCGCCGTCGGCATGCGCGAGGCAGTCGACGACCTGCCCCACGGCCTCGAGACCCTGCTCGCCGGGGAAGTCTTCGGCGGCGCCGAGCTCTCCGGTGGGTTGTGGCAGCGCCTGGCCTGCTCCCGCGCGATCTACCGACGCCCTGAACTGCTCATTCTCGATGAACCGACGTCCCAGATGGACGCCCGTGGCGAGCACCAGATCGATGCAGGGCGTGTCTGCGGGCACCTTGAGCTCCTCAAAAGACACGGGTTCGATGACATGGCGTGGTGTAGTCATGAAGTGCCTTGCGCAGGATCTCCGCCATCTGCCTCTGCGTCAGCTAGCGGTGCTCCCAGGCGGAACAGCTGGCGATCTTCTCAAAGAGGACCCTGTCCGGGATTGCGGGCAGATCGCCGAAGAGTGGGCGGTTGTCGCCGGCGCCATCGCCGAGCCGGGCGTGAAGTCGGCCGCCGTCCGCCGGAGCGGGTGAACATCACCCGTCAAGACCACCGGCTGAGTCGGCTGCAGTCAACTACCCGGACTGAAGTCCTGGGCTTGCTGCTCGGGTTCACCGATGGCTTCGGTAGTCCCGGCTGCGTCCAGCTCTCACTCTGGTGGTGTCGCGGGTCAGGCGATGAGGGTGAGGGCAGGGGCATGTGACTCTGCCCCGCGGACCCACACATACCAGCCTCGGTGGCTGATGTTGTGGGACGCATTGCGGTCGGCGTGCTCAGCGAAGCCGCACGACCGGCAGGTGAAGACGGCCTGGGAAGGCCGATTGGCTTTGGCGATGTGATGGCAGCGGGAGCATTCCCGGCTGGTGTACGCCGGATCGATATGGACCACCGGGACTCCGGCCCGTTTCGCCTTGTAGGCAATAAAGGCGCCGAGCTGGTGGAACGACCAGGAGTGCAACGTGGTGCGCTGGGGCTTCCTCAGCCGGACCCGCTCACGAATCCCGCCCAGGTCTTCCAGGGCGATTCCGCGACCGGTGCGTTGAGCCTCCGCCACGATGCGCTTGCTGATCTTGTGGTTGATGTCGCGGGCCCGCCGGGCTTCCTTGCCCGCGTGCTTCTTCGCCCGTCGTTTCGCGGACTTGGTGCCCTTCTTCTGCAGCTTGGAGCGCAGCGTGCGGTCGGCTTCGCGGCGCCGGTTGAGGCGGCGTCCGCTGTGCCGCTTCCCGGTGGAGGTGGTGGCGATGTTCACGATCCCCAGGTCCACCCCGACAAACCCCACCGGGTGGGTGTTCGGTTCTGCCTCGGCGATCTCGCAGGTCACCAGCAGGTACCACTGCCCGCGCTGGCACAGCAGATCGGACTCGCCCTGCCGGTGCGCGGCCACCACCGCCAACTGCCCGGCCTCGCCGGTGAACGTGACGTGTTTCATCCGCCCCGACACCGTCCAGATCGACACCGTCCGCTGTTCGTGCTGCCAGGACAGCATCCGGTCGTCGTTGGGCTGCGCCGCGTCCGGGCGGAAGGTGAGCGGTTTGCCTGCGGCCTTGTCGTACCGCTTGGAGCCGGGCTTGCCGTAGTTCCCGTTGCGGAGGTTGGCGCGCAGCGTGGTGTAGGCGTCGCAGGTCTTCTTGATCGCGTGCTGGGCGGCCTGAGCGCCCAGACCCCACCGGGTCTTGATCTGCTGGTAGGTGTGCTTGCGCAGGGCCAAGGGGTTCATCGCCTTCGTGGTGAAGGCGACATCGGCGGTCCAGGTGGCAGCCTCATTGCAGGCGTGCAGGGTCGCCTCAAGTGCCGCCGCCTGTACGGGCGTCGGCAGGAGCTTGACCCGCACTACCAGCTTCACAGCACCGAACGTACACACCCGTACGAGGAGTCACCATGCGTTCCCCTGGTCTCACCCGAATGGGCGACGCAGCCCTGCTGCGCTCTCTCCCCACCGGACGCGATTCCTCCCAGGTGTGACCGCCGCCCTGAGCTCCTCGCAAGACCAGGCTGAAGACGACACTCCGTGGTCGCACGCCGAACCCGCACTTGCGTCCGTACCAGCACAACCCTGCGGGCCTTTCGGGTGTCCCACAGGTGAACTCCACACCTCGGACACCTCGGACCTCTTGGAGCCCACGTGCGCACACGGATACGGAAGTACGCCACAGCAGCCACCCTTGTCGCTGCGGCTGCTGTCGGGCTGCCCTTCCCGGCCTCGGCCTCTGTTCCCGCGCAGACCGACGGCGACTTCAACGGCGACGGGTATGCGGACCTCGCTGTCGGCGTACCCGACGGCTCGGTCGGCGGTAAGGCGAGAGCGGGCTACGTCAACATCGTCTGGGGCGGCCCGAAGGGGATCGGCGGTCACGGCAGCATCCGCATCAGCCAGGCCACCCCGGAGGTTCCCGGGACACCGGAGACGGGCGACCGCTTCGGGGGCTCCGTGGCTCTCGTGGACACCAGCGGCGACGGCATCGCGGAACTCCTAGTCGGCGCCCCCGGCGAGGACGTCACCGGCCGTGGCACGGACGCGGGCTCGGTCACCGCGGTGGGCGGGGCAAGGGGCGGTCCGGGTCCGGGCTCCGTCGTCCTCAACGGCCCGTCGGCGTCGGCGGCGTTCGGCCTGGCGGTCGCCGCGGCCGATCTGACCGGCGACGGCAACAAGGAGATCGTGATCGGCGGCACGGACAAGGTCGTCGCTCGTGTCGCCCAGGGCGAAGACAGCATGGTCACCACCGTCGTCACCGCCCCCATGGGAGGTCACGCCCCCATCCTCGCCACCGGCGACTTCACCGAGGACGGCACGGCGGACCTCGCGGTCGGGTACTGGACGAAGACCCCGTTCACCCAGTCCCACGTACGCCTGTGGACCTGGGACGCGACCGAGCAGGCCATGGCCAACACCTGGAACACCGACAACGCCGGCGTCTCCGCCCTCGCCGCGGGCGACTTCGACGGCGACGGCCACGACGACCTGGCCCTCGGCGAGTGCCGTGAGATCGCCGACGAGAACATCGACGACCCGTGCGGCCCCGAGGAGCTGGCCAAGGGCGGCGGCATCCACGTCCACTACGGAAACGCAACGCCCGGCAGCTTCGGGTTCCGCCGGCAGACCCTCAACCAGGACACGGTCGGAGTGGCGGGCGTCGCGGAGACCGGTGACCACTTCGGCGCCGCCCTTGCCGTCGCCGACGTCGACAACGACGGTCGCGACGACCTGATCGCCGGCGCTCCCGGCGAGGCGATCGGTACCCGCTCGGGCGCGGGCGCCGCGACCCTCCTGTTCGGCGGCCCGACCGGCCTCCTCGACGCTGGGGGCGAAGGCCACTCCATCGGGTTCCAGCAGGACACCCCGCGCGTGCCGGGTGTCGCGGAAGCCGCCGACGCGTTCGGTGCCGCCGTCGCCACCGGCGACTACGACCACGACGGCAGGGCGGACGTGGCAGTCGGCTCTCCGGGCGAGAACGCCGCCTCGGGCGGCGTGTGGCTGCTGCCCCGGGCGAGCGCCAACGGCTCCTCCGCGTTCACGCCCGCCGAGCTGGGCCTGCCCTCCCCGTCGAGCGCACTCGCGTACGGCAGGTATCTCGGCGGTCAGTGATGTCCACCGGTCCCGTCCGGAGGCCGGTTGCTCGCCGTCATCGGCGGGTCGACCGGCGCCGGTCGCGGTTCACTGTCGACGAGCCAGTGATGTGCGGTCCGAAGCCAGTTCTTCAATGCCATTCCGGAGGGCATGCTGTCGACAGTGGGTGAACTGGTGTGTGCGTGCGGGCGTATCCGGGTGCGTGCGGGTGTATCCGGGTGTGGCCGGCCGGTGGGTGGGGAACGGCTGTCGGGTCCAGAGCAGCAGTAGATGCCACTCACCTGGAGGTCCGCATGACCCTCGGTTCCGACGCGCGGCAATGTCCATTCGACTTTGCCGAGGCCCTCGAGTTCGATCCGGTGCTCAGACACCTCATGAACGAGGGACCTGTCTCCCGGATCCGGCTGCCCTTCGGCGAGGGCACGGCATGGCTCGTCACCGGTTATGACGACGTCCGGACGGTGACCACCGACCGGCGTTTCAGCCGTCATGCTGTCGCCGGCCGTGACTTCCCGCGCATGACACCCGAGCCGATCGTCCAGTCCGAGGCGATCAATCTCATGGACCCCCCGGCCGGCAGCCGCCTGCGCAGCCTTGTGTCGAAGGGCTTCGCCCCGGCTCACATCGAGCGGATGAGGCTGCGCACTCAGAACGTCGTCGACGAGCTGCTCGACCAGATGGCGGGCCACGGTACACCCGCCGACATCATGGAGCACCTTGCCGGACCACTGCCTCTGATCACGATCTGTGAGGTTCTGGAGATCCCCGAGGCGGACCATGCACAGCTGCGCGCCCACGCCCGGACGATGATGGATGTCGGGGTCGGAAACCGGGACGCCGCGGTACGGGCGAAGGCCGAGTTGCGCGCCTACTTTGCGACACTGACCGCGCAGCGCCGCAAGAATCCCGGTGACGACCTGATCAGTGTGCTGGCGACGGCCCGTGACGGCGACGAGGTCCTCAACGATGAGGAGTTGGCCGTCATGGCCATGGTCCTGCTGATCACAGGGCAGGATACGACGACGTACGAGATCGGCAACCTGACCTACCTGTTGCTCACCCGGCCCGATCTGCTCGCGACCGTGCGCGAGCGCCCCGAGTTGCTGCCCGGGGCGATCAACGAACTGCTGCGCTTCATCCCCTTCCGCAAGGGGGTCGGTATCCCCCGGGTGGCCATGGAAGACGTGGTCCTGAGCGGGGTGGAAATTCAGGCGGGCGACATCGTGCACGTCTCCTACCTGACCGCAAACCGCGATCCACGTAAGTTCGACCACCCCGACGAGGTGGACCTGGGGCGTTCCGGGCCGCCTCACATGACCTTCGGTTGGGGCGCCCATCACTGCCTGGGCGCACCACTCGCCGCCGCGGAAATCGAAATCGCCCTCGGAACGCTCTTTGAGCGCTTCCCTCGCCTCGCGCTGGCGAAGCCCGCCGAAGAACTGCAATGGAACGCGACATCGATCTGGCGCTATCCACTCGCGTTGCCCGTCACCTGGTGACAGGCCGGCACATGACCGCAGGACCGAGCGGGGACACCTCTCGCGCGTAACACTGCGCGCCCCGCTCGGCGCGACCGCGAGCATGAGCGGACCCAGGGGACAGTGGCCCCACTCGGTCGTCCGCAGCCGACCAGGACGGCGGCTTCACCCTGCTCACGCCGACTGCGGGGAGCAGCGGTCCGACGTGCGGCGGTGATCCATCTGGCGTACGTTGGACTGCGCTGGCCACCTCCAGCGGCGGCGACTCTGTCAGGCCTTGCCGCCCGGCCGGGACGCATTTTGTGACGGTCCGGTCGACCGTGTTCCCCTCAGGTATTCCACGTGCGCGCCGTCTTTGAGCGCCCGGGGCAGCAGGGGCTCCCTTCCAAGCGCTGAACCGCAGGACCGGCCCCGGCTGCGCCCGGGGCCACCAACTGCAAGGAGTCACTCCCATGGCAGTTCTGTGCAAGCCGGCAATCGCGATACCCGAACACGTCATCACCAATGAGGAAACCCTCGAACTCGCGCGGAGGCTGCACCACGACCATCCGCAACTCGACCTGGCGCTGAGCCTGATCGAGAACACCGGGGTCCAGAAGCGGCATCTGATCCAGCCCATCGATGTGGTCCTCAAACATCCGGGACTGGATGCGCGCAGCACCATCTACGAAAGGGAGTCCAAGGCCCGCGTCCCGCAGGTCGTTCAGCGTGCACTGGACCAGGCTCAACTCGAGCCCCCGGACATCGACTTGATCATCTACGTGTCCTGCACCGGCTTCATGATGCCCTCGCTGACCGCGTGGCTCATCAACACCATGGGCTTCAAACCGCAGACACGACAGCTGCCCATCGCCCAACTCGGTTGCGCTGCGGGCGGAGCGGCCGTGAACCGGGCGCACGACTTCTGCACGGCATACCCCGACGCCAATGTCCTGATCGTGGCCTGCGAGTTCTGCTCACTGTGCTATCAGCCGGACGACATCGGTGTGGGATCGCTGCTCTCCAACGGTCTGTTCGGTGACGGCATCGCCTCCGTTGTCGTCCGGGGTAACGGCGGCACCGGAATGCGCCTGGAGCGCAATGGCTCGTACCTCATACCCCACACCGAGGACTGGATCTCCTACGCCGTCCGCTCGACCGGTTTCCACTTCCAGCTCGACAAGCGGGTACCGAAGACGATGGAGCCCCTCAGCCCCGCGTTGCGCGCGCTGGCGGAAGAGCACCAATGGAACGTCGGCAAACTGGACTTCTACATCGTCCACGCCGGAGGGCCACGCATCCTGGACGACCTGAGCCGCTGCCTCGACATACCGCCCGAGGCGTTCCGCTTCAGTCGGGCCACACTCACCGAGTACGGAAACATCGCCAGCGCAGTCGTCCTCGACGCCCTCGACCGCATGTTTGACGAGCAGTCGGCACTCGAGGGCCACCAAGGCCTGATAGCCGGTTTCGGTCCCGGCATCACCGCCGAGATCGCCCTGGGCACCTGGGCAACGGACAGTTAGGGCATCGTTGCCTGACCCCTCAGTCAAGGGGCACACGGAGGCGCTGGACCCGCGGTGCACCTGGTCGGCAGCCTGCCGACCAGGTGCACCGCGGCCGTCCCTGGAAACCGAGATTGAGGGTGCCCTGGTCGGCCGTTGTCGCCGGCTACCGGACTTCACAGATGCGCCTCGGCGGCGTCGAGATTCCCCGCGCGTCGGGGCGCCGAGTGCCAGGCCGAGTTCGGCCGTCTGCTCCGCCGGCCGGTTGCCCTGCTCGATCGCGAGCCGCAGCGCACGCCGGTGGAACTCTCCCCGCTCGTGGCAACAGGCCGGGATCGGCGCGCAGGCGGCTCAGCTCGTCGGGGTGACGCAGCAGGGTGAGCACGCCATTGGCGATCAGATTGACCGTGGTCTCGTGTCCGGCGAGGAACAACAGGACGGCGGTGGACGCCAGTTCCACTTCGGTGAGCTGCAAGGCGGGGTCCGGTTCGTTGACGAAGTCGGAGAGCATATCGCCGGTGGGCCGGCCACGACCTGCTCGGCGAGGCCGACCAGGTACTGGCCCAGCTCCTGCCGGGCCTGACGGGACGCCCGGTCCCTTTCGGTGGTGTCACTGACGGGCCCGATGTCTGCACCCGCGATGATCGCGGCGGTCCATGCGTGGAACAGATGCTCGTCCTCGGGCGGGACGCCGAGCAGGCGGCAGATCAGGTGATGGGCAGCGGGCAGATCGAAGTCGGCGACGACATCGATCTGCCGGCCCTCCTGGAAATCTTCCGCCAGACCCTTCGTGAGCTGGACGATCTCGCCGCGCAAGGCAGCGACCCGGCCCGGGCTGTGCGGCGGACCGAACGGTCGCATGGCCGCGTTGCGCAGCCACCTGCCGCCGCCCTTCGTGGCACTCGACGACCCCGAGCACCACAGGGTGCACCTCGTAGGGAGAAGGCGCGGTGCGGGAGCGCGGATCAGCACTCATCCGAGGATCGTGCAGCAGCGCGGCGACCTGGTGGTACGTGCCGAGCCGACCGTATAGCTGCCATCCGCCTGCTGTATGGGACGGGCAGCGGGTCAGCGCATGGGTTGCACCACGGTCAGCCGGCGGTCGGGCAGGTATCCGGTGAGCGCCACGGTGGGGCCGTGGGAGAGTACGGAAGGATCCGGCACATCGGAGGGGATCGGTACGTCGGCCGCGATCGCGCGGTCCGCCGCGCCGGGTGGGGGCGGGAACGGCGCGGCTGTCTCGATCAGGTGCCGGTAGTAGTCCAGTGACTTGGCCATGTCGACGGTGACGGCGGCGGTGACCCGCCCCTGGTAGCCGTAGACCATTGCCAGGCGGCGCGCCTCCAGAGAGCCCTGGGCGATGACCACGTGGTCGGAGTAGGTGGGCACGCCCACAGATTTGATGTTGAGTCCGAACTGGGTCGACCAGAACGTCGGGATGGCCAGGTGCGGGCGCCGCAAGGGCCCCGGATTGACCATGTTGTGGGCCGCCACCTCGGCCTGCTCGACCGCGTTGCCCCAGTGCTCCAGGGAGAGCATCTGGTAGCCGAACAGCGGGTGCGGGAAGCGGGAGACGTCACCGGCCGCGAAGACGTCGTCGGTGACGATCCCGTACATGTTGAAGGCGCGGCAGCCGGCGTCGCAGGCGAGCCCGCGCGGGCCCGCCGCGAGCCCGGAGTCCGCCAGCCACTCGACGTTGCGGATCGCGCCCAGGGCCACGACGCACACGTCGGCGTCGACGCGGCTGCCGTCGGACAGGTCGGCGCCGGTGAAGCTGCCGTTCCCGTGCAGGGCGGTGACCGTCACCCCGGTGCGCAGGTCGACGCCGTGGTTGCGTTGCATGGCTGCGGCGAGTTTCCCGAGGGTGCCGCCGAGCGCGCCCACCAGGGGCGCGGGGCCGCGTTCGGCGACCGTGACCTCCAGCCCCCGTTCCCGGCAGGCGGAGGCGATCTCCGAGCCGGTGAAGCCGCCGCCGATCACCAGCACGCGCTCCGGCCCGGCGGCCAGCCGCTCGGCCAGCGCTGCGCCGTCCTCGCAGGTGCGCAGAGTGAATACCCCGTCCAGGGCGCCCTCGTCCTGGTTGGGCCAGGGCCGCGCGCGGGTCCCGGTGGTGATCAGCAGCCGGTCGTACGGCAGCGACTCGCCGTCATCCAGCAGCACCTGTTTCGCGAGTGGGTCCACGCCGGTGGCGCGTACGCCCAGCCTCCACTCGGCGTCCGGGTCCCGGCGCATCGGCAGCCCGGTGGTGTCTGCCATCGCCCGCCCGAGCAGCACCTGCTTGGACAGGGGTGGCCGGTCATAAGGCGGGTGAGGCTCGTCCCCGACCACGGTCAGCGAGCCGGTGAAACCCTCCTCGCGCAGCGCCTCCGCGGCCCTGAGCCCGGCCAGCGAGGCACCGACGATGACGATGCGGCCGTCCTCGAGGTCACCGGGCACCGCTGCTCACCTCTTCCCCGAGGAGGATCGCCTGCACCGGGCACGCCGCCGCGGCCTGGCGCACGCGCTCGACCTGGTCGTCGGGGACGGCCGTGGCGTACAGCAGCCCCTCCTCGCCGTGCAGCTCGAATACGTCCGGCGCGAGAAAGACGCACTGTGCGTAGCCCTGGCAGCGCGTGAGGTCCACCACGGTCTGCATCCCCACCACTCCCTCGGTTGTCTCACCCCTCCTTCCAGCATGGGGCCAGACCTGGGGGCCCGCACGCCAGCCCTCCGGGGGCGGAAATCGGCCGGGCCACGTTCAGGCCGCAGTCACGCTGACCAAGTACGAGGACAACGCCAAACCGTCGCGGGACATCTTCGCGGCACCCGACGGACAGCGCCTGGTCGCGGCTGAGTTCACGATCCTCAGCACTGGCGACGCCACCTACGAAGACCCCGGCAACCTGGAGGCGAAGGTCATCGCCCCGACCGGGAAGGTGTACGCCGGTATGCCCGGCGACCCCACCGGCGGTGAGTCCCTGGACCTCACCCTGATCCTCCAGCCGGGCGAGAAGTCGACCGCCTGAGGTGATCGCGTACCGAGCACCGTCTGCTTCCGTTGGAGTGAAGAAGTCGATGAGCCGCTGCCCTCGACGCCTCGACGCGTAATGGTTCCTCTGAGGCAATCCACAACGAAGGGAGCAGAGTTGTGCGTATGAGGCGTATCGGAACAATCCTGGGCGCTGCCGCGCTCACCATGCTGACGATTCCGGCGAACGCTCAGGCCGCAGCAGTCGCCTGCGGCGGTGGTGTGTCGACCGGCCGGGTGGCCGTCAACGGATGCATCAGCGCCCAACGCGGAAAGGAAGGCCGAATTTACACTCGGGAGATCACGGCGCACGTCAAGGCGCGCAACACGGGGCCGAGGGCCGCGAACCTCTCCTACGAGGCGTTCTTTCGTGTCGTCGACGGTGGTCACTGGGTGAAGTTGGGCAGCGGTCGCACCTATGTCCCGGCGGGTGGGACCGTCGAGCCCACGGAGGTGGGTAGCTCGACTCGGGTGTGCGCGCCCGGTGTGAAGGTCGAGATTCGCGTACACGCCCGTGCCGACGGGGCCGCCTGGAGCGGCTGGTCAACCGCCGGCACGGCGCAGTGCCAGACCTGAGCGGCTGAACATGCGATGCCCGAAGGCCGGGGGTTGATCCTGGGGAAGCTTCGCCCGAAGTGCGCGCTGGTCCCGGCGGGCCGCAGTTCGTCTCGCCGGACCGGATGAGGAGCGTCCGGCGGGGCGACGGGCATTTTGAGGGCGACGCACCGGCTGGGCCAGGCCACCTCGATCTGGCTCGCCGGCGTCCCCGCCCGCGTGTGGCGGCATATCGAGAACCAACACTGGCCGACATCACCGACCGCGCCGGCACCCCGGCTGGCGCACCGCACCGCATGGACCGACGTCGAAATCCGCTGCCACCACGAACCACGAATACTTCATCGACGAGTGAGCCCGCCGATTCGACTGCGCGGCCTTCGATCTACGGTTCGTGGCTTTCGCCCTCGCTCGAAGTCGGCAAGAGCGCCGCAGTGCCGCTATTCCCTAGATCCCTAGAGGGGCGGCGGCGTCCTCGCCACGGTGCGAAGCCGCCGCCCACCCTCCGCCCCGACCCTTGCCTAACCTATCGAAAGTCGATAGATTCTCATCGTAACTCGATGGAAGGATGGGTCGTGGGAAAGCTGACAGTGCGTGCGCTGCGCGCCGTGCTCGTGGTGGTACTGACCGGCACCGTGTTCGTACAGGCATCGATGGTGTGGGTGTTGGTCAGTGGGAGCGACCCGGAGGACGGGTCGCTCCCACTGACTCCGCTACGCGTGATCACGATCCTGGGCATGGTGTCGGCCCAGGTCGCCCTGGTCTGCGTATGGCGGCTGGTGACGATGGTGCGACGCGGAACCGTGTTCTCCCACGCCGCCTTCCGGTACGTGGACGCCGTGATCGGCGCGATCGTGGCGGCTGCCCTCCTGTGGTTCGCGGTCACGGTCCTCAATGCGCCGGGCCAGCGGGACGACCCGGGTGTCACCCTCATCATGGGCGGGATCGCCCTGGCCATCCTGGGGGTCGCGCTCATCGTGCTCGTGCTGCGGATGCTGCTCGCCCAGGCCGTCGCGCGCGACGGCGAAGCGGCGCAGATGCAGGCCGAGTTGGACGAGGTGATCTGATGGCGATCGCCGTCGACATCGACGTGATGCTGGCCAGGCGGAAGATGTCCGTGGGCGAGCTCGCGGAGCGCGTAGGGATCACTCCCGCCAACCTGGCGGTGCTCAAGAACGGCCGCGCCAAGGCGGTGCGCTTCGCGACGCTCGCCGCGCTGTGCGAGGTGCTCAAGTGCCAGCCGGGGGACCTGCTGCGCTGGGAGGCCGAGGACGCCGCGGGCGGATGACGTGCCCCGGGGCGGCCGTGAATACGCTTGGTACCGTCGGCCCGTGACACGGCACGTGGACCGCATGGACGTGGATCGCCGATCACCCGCAGCACCGTCCCGACCGCGTTGGGTGGATACCGGTTGACCTGCACCGCACCGTCCTGGTCGACGATCCCGACCTGCGAACGCCCCCACCGCAAACCCCCGTCCTTCCAGCGCGGGGGTTCGCCGTTGGGCGGGCAGTCAGGGCTTCGCCGTAGTCAGGCTGCCCTCATTCACTATGCATGGCACAAGCCTCGGCTGAATTCGTTGATCGTCGAGGTTCGCGAACGGGGCGAAACCGCCCGTTTCCTCGCTAGGCCGGGTGATATCGATCTGGATCGCGGCGACCATGTCGAAGGAGTCCACCTTGCCTCGGGCCCTGCGCTTGAGGGTTGCGCCGGCGACGGCGCCGGTGGCACCTACTTCTTCTGCGGTGAAGGCGGCGAGGAACGTCCGATCCTGTATGCCGACTCCGAAGTAGGTGCGGCGCTGGTTGCGATCGGTCTGTCCGGGCTCCTGCGGCTGCTGCTGGTCGCCCTCTGGTGGCGCGGCGTGGCTGCCGAGCGTTCACGGCCGAGGAGAGTCGCGAGCTGGCGGTCGAGTACCCGGAGGACATGCCGGACCTCGTGCCCCGCCGACCGTGCCGCCGCTGCTCTGGGCGTTATGTGCCCTGGTGTTGGGGCCGTCTGCAGCTGACGGAAATGGGGTGACCCTGGCGCACCCTCTCGATAAAGTCGGGCAATGCCCGAGCTGAAGCGGCTGCATGCCGACCACGCCTCGGCGGTCCTGGCTTTCGAGCTGGAGAACCGCGCCTACTTCGCTGCCTCGGTCTCCGACCGCGGCGACACCTTCTTCGACCAGTTCACCGACCGGTACCGCGCTTTGCTGGCTGAGCAGGAAGCCGGCATCTGCGCCTTCTACGTGCTCGTCGCCGAACAGGGCTCGGTACTCGGCAGGTTCAACCTGTACGACTTGGAGGACGGCGCTGCCAGACTCGGCTACCGGGTCGCGGAGCGGGTCGCCGGACGCGGCGTGGCGACCGCGACCGTCCGGGAGCTGTGCCGGCTGGCGGCGGCCCGGCACGGGCTGCGCACACTGCGGGCGGCCACAACCCGCCAGAACGCCGCGTCCCAGAAGGTGCTGACCAAAGCCGAGTTCGTCCCTGTCGGCCCGGCCGACCCTGCCCACCTCGGCGGTAAGCCAGGCACCTGGTATCAGCGCGACCTGGTGCTCCAGCCGTACAGCACGAACTTGCTGGGGGACCGACCACAGGAAGGCGGCGGCCACCGCTGACCATCGGTATGCGAAGACTAACGATCTTGCGATGGTCGCTGGTCACAACGCAGACCCTGCCTGGTGGCAGGAGGCGCTCGAGGTTCTGATGGGCGGGATGGCGGGCCGGCTCTCGCAGGTGGAGCTCCGGCGCCGGGCGAGGGACTTGGTGCTGGGGCTGCTGTCGGACCTGCCGCGCAAGAACTGCTGGACGATTGCGGAGTGGGCCGGTGAGACGACCTCGCACGGCATGCAGAACCTGCTGTGCCGGGTCACATGGGATGTCGACGCCGTGCGCGAGTACGTCGTCAGACATCTCTACGACGAGGCGACGGTGCCCGTTGTGGACGAGACCGGCAACGTGACGAAGGGCACCCACACCTGGACGCCAGACACCGCATCGGCCGGGTGACCGGCGACGAGGTCTCCGGCGACAACCCGAAACTGCGGGCGGCCGTGGAAGAACGCGGCCTGGGCTACGTGCTTGCGGTGGCCTGCTCGGCCGAAGTCACCACCAGGGCAGGGACGTTTCGCGCGGACGCGCTGGCCGCGAAGCCGCCCAGGCGGGCCTGGCAGAAGCTGTCGACCTGACCGGACGGGAAGGACCACCGCTACTACAACGGGGCCGTCATCGACCTGGCCGACCCTGCGCCGGGACACGGTCAGTTGCTGATCAGACGCAACCACACCACCGGCGAACTCGCCTGCTACCGCTGCCATTCCACCGTGCCGGTCCCGCAGTGCAGCCTGGTCAGGGCGGCCGGCTCCCGGTGGCGGGTGGAGGAAACCTTCCAGGCCGAGAAGGGCCTGGCCAGGCTCGATGAACCACCAGGTCCACCGCTACCTGTCCTGGAGCCGCTGGGTCACCCCTCGCCACCCGTCCTTGACCGCGAGCGCTTGCAGAATCGGGAAGCTGAGTTCACGGCCGGTCGTGCGAGTCTGAGCACGGGCCTGTGTGAGCACGACCGCAGTCTCACCGGTGGCAAGAACTTGCTGCTTACGATCGCGGCGCCATGTATCCACGGGCTGACTGGAGTTCCCGTCAACCCGCTCGCCGCCTTCTGAGAACGGGGTTCACCCGTCAGGAGGTGCTCAGGCACTGCTCGCACGGTGTTCTGGCAGCGGGGCCACTGTTCGTCGCGTTGGTGGGAAACCGCAGGATGGCCGTCGTGGTCACTTCCCGCTGTGGCGGCGGCCGGCGGCCGTGCGCCGCATGTGCGCGGTCGCCCGACTTCACCGGATTCCTCCGAGGGTGCCCCGGCCTTCAGGCCGGGGAGGAATCGGAGTCCTGCGGAGCGGGGCAGGAGAAGCCGATTCGCCGGCAGGGCGGATCGGCGTGCACCCGCCGTGGTGGTGTGGCAGCCCATTTTGGATCTGAGCTCTCAATTGTCAGTCCTCCCGGATAGGTTGCTGTTCATGACGACCGCGGCGCAGGAGACGGCAGGTGTGGGGCATGCCCGATACACCTTCCGCCTTCGTGTGTCGTCCACCGCATCGGGCGCCCTCGAAGCGGAATGGGCGCGGTGCCGGTGGGTGTGGAATGAGTGCTGCGCTCGCTCGAAGAGGGCGCACGCCGAGAACGAGAAGTGCGGTCCGGCCCGGCTGGACAAGATGCTGACCCAGGCGCGTACCTGTATGGGCTGGCTGCGCGAAGGCTCCAGCGTTGTTCAGCAGCAGTTGATACGCGATTTCGCGAAGTCGCGGGCGAAGGCGCTGAAGGACATCAAGGCCGCTGTGCCGATGCGGCAGCGGGCCGGGATGCCCAAGTACAAGAAGAAGCACCAGGACGACTTGTCGTTGAACTACACCCAGCGGGGTTTTCGGCTCAAGGACGGCCGCCTGCACTTGGCAGGCGGCATCGCCGTGACGGTCGTGTGGTCGCGTGCCCTCCCTAAGCCACCCTCCAGCGTCCGCGTCTACCGCGACAGCACCGGAGCTTGGTACGCGTCGTTCGTCGTGGCGAGCATGACCGAGACGCTGCCGGGAACCGGCCGGGTGATCGGGATCGACTGGGGTGTGAAGGAGACCGCGACCACCACCAGCGACGACCACGACCTTGCCCACCCGCAGCACGGGAAGAACGCCGCCCAGCGCTTGGCGCACTATCAGCGGATGATGTCCCGGCGTAAGCCGAAGCGTGGACACGCCGGATCGAAGGGCTACCGCGAGGCGAAGCGGCAGACGGCGAAGCTGCACAAGAAGGTGGCCCGGCAGCGTCAGGACACCGCCCGCAAGTGGGCCAAGAAAGTCGTCCGCGACCATGACACCCTGGCCGTGGAGGACTTCCGGCCGAAGTTCCTCGCGAAGTCCACCATGGCCAACAAGGCCGCTGACGCGGCGATCGGCGCGACCAAGACAGCCCTGGTCGAGATGGGCCGTAAGCACGGCCGGTCCGTGCACCTGGTGCACCCGGCGCACACCACGATGGACTGCGCAGACTGCGGAGCGAGAACCAAGCACGCGCTGCCTCTCTGGGAACGAACGTATACGTGCACCACGTGCGGAGTGTCCCGACCTCGGGACAAAAACTCAGCCCGTGTGATGCTCGTCCGGGCTGGTCTCTGTCCCGGCTAGTGCTGATCGTGTAAGACCTGTATCCCCGCCAGGGATCAGGCGACGTGAGCTAGGAATCCCCCTTAGCTGGGGGAGGTTTCAACTGTCGGGTCAGGGTGCGATGAGGAGGCGTTCGATGAGGTGGTCGCGGAGGGTGAATGCGTAGCGCAGGTCGACGGTGCCACCGGGGAAGTCGCCTTCGAGGTGGTGCGTGGCGGTGTAGTGGGTGGCGTCGGTCTTCTGCGTGCCGGTGAGCTCGATGGTGTAGGTGAACTCGGTGGCGGACCGGCTCAGCCACTGCTCGATCGCCTCGGTGCCCCGGTAGGTGGTGCCGTCGTCGGTGACGGTGGCGTCGGGGGTGAAGGAGGAGAGGGCGGTGGCGGTGTCGTGGGCCCGGTGGGCGTTGAGGTAGCGGGTGATCGTCTCGGGCAGGGCGTCGGGGGCGGGCGCCGTGTGGGTCTGGTTGTCGTGCATGGCGGGTCCTCGGAGTGGTGGCGGGTTCAGACGGTAGGGGTGGTGCCGCCGTCGATGACGTGTTCGGTGCCGACGATGGACGAGGCGCGGTCGGAGACGAGGAAGGCGACGAGTTCGGCGACTTCCTCGGGCCGGTTGGGGCGGCCGAGGGGGATGCCGCCGAGGGAGTCCATGAGCCGGTCCAGCGCCGCTCCCTGGGTGATCCCGGCTTCCGCGGCGATCCGGGTGACCAGGTTGTCGGCGGCGGTGGTCTGGATGAATCCCGGTGAGACGGTGTTGACGCGCACCCCGTGGGGGGCGACCTCGTTGGCCAGGCCCTTGCTGTAGGTGGTCAGCGCGGCCTTGGCGGCGGCGTAGCCCAGGGTGCCGTTCCACAGGGGCATGCGGCGCTGGATCGAGGTGACGTGGACGACCGCGCCCTTGCCGGCCGTGATCATGCCGGGCAGGAGGCCGCGGTCCAGGCGGACGGCGGCCAGCAGATTGGTGTTGAGCTCCCGGGCCCAGTCGTCCTCGCCGAGCATCGTGAAGCCTCCGGCGGGCGCCTGGGAGCCGCCGAGTGTGTGGACCAGGATGTCGACGCCGCCCACCCGGGCCTCCACCTCGGCGACGACGTGGCCTGCACCGTCCGGGCTGGACAGGTCGGCGGCGATGAACGTCTTTTCCTCTACGTCGGCGGGGCGGCTGCGGGCGGTGACGAGGACCGTCGCCCCCGCCTGCGAGAGCCGACGGGCGATGGCTGCTCCGGTGCCCTTCGTGCCGCCGGTGACGAGAGCGCGCCGTCCTTCGAGGGATTCGCTGGGCGTTGTGGTCACGATGGCTTCCGTTCCCGGGGGCGGTCGGGCGAGCACCGCCGCCCACGTGTTAGTGCTAAAATAGAAGCTAGTAACTTCGACTTTAGCACCTACTGGGGAGAGTGCGGCGATGGCGAGCCGGATCAGGCTGGAGGACCGGGAGTGCCCGCTGTCTACGACGGTGCAGCACGTCGGCGAATGGTGGACGCTGCTACTCCTCCATGACGCCTTCGACGGCTACACCCGCTTCGACCAGTTCCAGGAGAACCTGGGCATCTCCTCCAGCATGCTCGCCACCCGCCTGAAGACCCTCGTCACGGACGGGCTGCTGGAGCGCCGGCCCTATCAGACCAACCCCGTCCGCCACGAGTACGTACTGACTCCCCTGGGGCGGTCCCTGCGTCCCGTGATCGTCGCCCTGGCCGCGTGGGGCAACTCCCGCCTCGCACCGGAGGAGCGCAGCATGATCCTCGTCGACGCCGGCAGCGGACAGCCGGTCGAGCCCGTGGTCGTCGACGCCGGAACCGGCCGCCGGCTCGACGACAGCGACGCGTACGTCTTCACGGCAGGCCCCGCGGCCAGCGACGCCATGCGCGACCGCTACACGAACCGACCGACGGGTCCAGCCGACATCACTCCCGCCACTTAGCACTGCGAAAGGGGGCTTTCCTCCAGGCCGCCCGCAAGGCCGTCGCCGCTCTGCGCACGCTTTCGTGAATCCACCCGGTCAAGATCACCCGGACCGGCACCCCGTTCGACCGGAACCGCCCTCGCGCGCCATGGAGTTCGGCATCAGGCGGTGAGCATGTGCTCGCTCAGCTCCCAGAGCCGCCGGGCGGACTTCGGGTCGATGGAGTGGGACACGACTTCGGACGGGATGCTGTCCGCGGTGAGGGGCTTGGGCTCGTCGTCGAGCCGTGAGATGTCGCTGTCCTTGAGGTAGACACCGCCGATGTCGGCCAGCAGGGGACTGGTCGCCGCGAAGACAATGGTGGCAGCACCTTGCTGCAGGGTCTTCTTTCCCGCCTCGGGGTCGATGATCGGCTGACCGGCCTCGTCGATGAGCCCCATGGCCCGCAAACCCTCCTGGCCCGCCGAGCTGTTGAGGCTCGTGCCGACCACTACGCCCGGGTGGGTGGCGTAGCCGCGGATCCCGTCCTTGGCCCATCGGCGGTCCAGCTCGACGGTGAAGAGCACGTTGGCGGTCTTGGACTGGGCGTAGGCCGCGGTGGGCTCGTAGCCGTGGGCGAAGTGCAGGTCGTCCCACCGGATGTCGGAGAACCGCTGGGCTCCGGAGGTCACGTTGACGACGCGGGCGCCGTGCGTGGCGCGCAGCGTGGGCAGCAGGCGAAGCGTCAGCTGGAAGTGGCCCAGATGGTTGGTCGCGAACTGCGCCTCGTAGCCGCGCGCATCCAGTTCGCGTTGCGCGGGAGCCGGCAGGCCCGCGCAGTTGATGAGGATGTGGAGCGGGCGGTGGGTGTCGAGCCGGCGTTCGGCGAACGCGTCGATCGAGGCCGGGTCCATCAGGTCGAGGCGGCTGACCTCGACGCCCTCGATGTCTGCCAGCGCTTCCCGTGCACGCCGCGGATTGCGTGAGCCCACAGTCACGGATGCGCCGGCGTTGACCAGTACGCGGGTGGCCTCGTGGCCGAGACCGGCATGGCCGCCGGTGATGATCACGTTCTTGCCGGTCAGGTCGATACCGGCGGCGACCCCTTCGGCCGTCGACGCTGCGGTGAATCCCGACCCGATGGGATGCTGCTTGTGTGCCATGAGACGTCCTCTGTTCCTTCGTCGTCTGGTGGTGTGTGACGGTCGATGGGCTCGCTGTGTGTCGACTGCGGGACCCGGTGGTTGTCGGCGGACGGCTCGCTCGGCGCCTGCCGGCTCACTTGGCTTTGGCGCGTGTGATGGCGTGGGGCCGCAGGTCAGTTCGTCCTGCGCCGCCTGTCAGGCGTTGTGGTCGCGGTGGAACCGGTGAGCAGGCAGGCGGCGCAGAGTGCGTCCGAGTGCGAAGTGCACCACGGGGCTGCAGGAGAGTACGGGGGGGCGGACAGGTCGGCCGTGCCGGTGAAGGACATGGATGCGCTCATCCTGTGCCTTTCCCTTCGGGGCCTGTGCCGCTGGGTCATGGGTATGGCGGGCGTGGGAGGCGGTTGGACGCGTCAGGCTCCGACTGAAATGGAAACGGAACATCGCTCCATTTAGAATACGGAGCATCGTTCCGGATCGCAAGCGGGGTGGCGATTCGTGTCGGTAATGGCCGGAGCGAGGAGGGGCGTGGTGCGCGCCGCGGGGCCGTCAGGGTTTTTGGATCTCGTGCCCGGGCTTTGGATCGGCGCATGCGGTCAGAGGTCGGATCGGCGCGTGAGAGAGCGCGCCGCGTCGCGCGGCAGTGCGGACCAGATCGCTTTACGCTGCCCAGCCCTCGTCATCGGCCTCGAAATACAGCCACAGGTCTCCGTCCTCGCAGTAGGTTCGGAACCAGATCGTCATCCCGCCATCCCGACCCACCACCTTGGCCGACACGGGGGCGCCCAGCCCCAGTCGGTGCCGTGTCCCGCCCATCGAGACGCGACGCAACGCAGTGGAAACGAGCGACGAACGGCACCAGCGCGGACCACCGGAACGCAGGCTCAACCTTCTCGAACTGCTCGCCACCGAGCGGGAGTTGGACCCGGCCTCCGATCGCCGTCAGGCCCGGCCTCTCACGCAGCACCACATACCACACCCCCGGGCACGCTCCGCACACGCGGGCAGCTCCCGGCAGCTGCGACCCGTTCCCGGCCGCCCGGGCCCAACTGCGGCAACCCTCCCGCGAGTTCGCGGAAGCCGTCCATCTGGCCGTACGCGACGGCGAGACGATCGCGCACCTCGCGCACGAGAACGTGACCGACCGCTCCCGTCACGATCCGCCGACTGCTCGGCATGCGGCACCCTCCGCACAGCACGTCCTCGGGTCCACGGCGATGGGCCGCTATGAACAGCGGTACGGCGTCCTCGCCGAAGGTCCCATGGACGGCTGGCAGGACCAGCCCGAGGCGGCCGAGATCTCCGCGGAGGAGTTCGAGCGGCTGTGGACTGAAGCAAGGCGGGCTCTCGGCGGTTCAGCCTGACCTGGCGGGTTGGGGTTCGCGGCAGGCTCCGTCACGGAGCATCGCGAAGAGGACGTCGGATGCCCGGCACCTGGCGAGGCAGAGCAGGGCCTGGGTGCGGTGCTTGCCCTGGGCGATCTTCCTGTCGTAGTGGGCCCGCAGGCCGGGTCGCCCAGGGCGGCGAACGCGGAGAGGAGGAAAGCCCGTTTGAGCTGCTCGTTTCCCCGCCGGGACGGCTGTTCACCGCGGAGCGACGAGCCCGAACTCCGGGTCGCCTGAGCGAGAGGTGGCGACGTCAATGGGCCGGGCCCCAAGGGAATTACGGAGCCGCGTCGAGCTCCACGCCCAGGTCCTGCGCCGTGTTCCAGAACTCGGGGCCCGCCTTCTGGAGCCGGGCCGCCGCGTGTTCGAGGTGGCGGCGGGCGGCCGTGCGGGCCGCTTTGGCGTCGCCCTGCTCGATGGCGGCCAGGATGGCGTGGTGCTCGTCGCGGACCGCGTCGAAGAAGTCGCCCCTGCGGGCCTCGTTGGCGCGGGTGACGCGGATGCCGCTGCGGGAGACCTCGCCGAGGTAGCGGACGGTGGATACCAGGACCGCATTGCCGGTCGACTCCGCGATGGAGCGGTGGAAGGCCAGGTCCTCGTCGGCGCCGTCGCCGCCGGCCGCGACCGCCGCGTCGATCGCGGCGAGGGCCTTTCGCATCCGGGCGTGGTCGGCGGCGGTGGCGCGGGTGGCGGCGAGCTCGGCCGCCTCGCCCTCCATGGCGCGGCGGACCTCGACGATCTGCAGCACCTTGGCCTTGGTGTCGGTGGTGCTGGTGGTGTCGGCCTCGAGGTCGAGTGGCCGGGTGCGCCGGGGCAGGACGAAGACGCCCCGCCCCTGGCGCGGTTCGACCAGGCCCGCGTTGGCCAGCCGGGACACGGCCTCGCGGATCACGGTGCGGCTGACGCCGAGCTGCTTGACCAGCTCCACCTCGGTCGGCAGTTTGTCGCCCGTGGTCAGCCGCCCGGACTCGATCTCGTCCGCGAGCATCGCGGCTACGCGGTCCGCGAGCCGGACGGGCCCGTCCACCTTGGTAAACATGGTCGTCAGTCTATCGGCGTGGGCTTGGCCGCGGCGGTGACGGCCTGCGCGTGGTCGGCGACGTACTGGTGGACCACCGCCGCGAAGTCCGCGTCGGGCTCAAGGCCGAGCCGGGCCGCGCGGGTGTTGTCGAAGACGGCCGGCCAGGAGCCGACGATGGCCTCGACGGCCGGGTCCGGCGCGACCTTCACCAGGTCGGCGACGGCGTCCCCGGCGACCTGACGCAGCGTGTCGAGGATCTCGGCGACCGTGACCGTGAGGGCCGGGAGGTTGACCGGGAGGCCGCCGGACAACTGCCCGGGGCCCTCGCCGCGCTCGGCCTGGGCCACGCGCAGAATGCCCTCGACCGTGCGGCGGGGGGAGGCGAGGGCGACCCGCAGGTCCGGGCTGACCGGGCAGATCGCCTCGAGGCCGGCCAGCGGCTCGCGGATGATGCCGGACAGGAAACCGGAGGCTGCTGCGTTCGGCTTGCCGGGCCGCACCGAGACCGTCATCAGGCGGGTGACGCGGCCGTCGAGGAAGCCACGGCGGGTGTACTCGGCTATCAACTGCTCGCAGATCCGCTTCTGGACGCCGTAGCTGGACTGCGGCGTGGGCAGCGTCGACTCGCTGACGACCTCCGGCAGCGCCAGCGCGGCGTCCGAGCCGTAGATGGCGACGCTGCTCGCGAAGACCACCCGTACCTTCTGAAGACCTGCGGCCGACTGGGCGCGCGCCGCCTGAAGGAGGGCGCGGGTCGTGTCCAGGTTGGCGCCCATGCCGAGGTCGAAGTCGACCTCGCACTCGGCGGAGACCGCGGCAGCGAGGTGGATGACCACGTCCACGGGCTGGGCGAACAGGTCGCCGAGGCGCTCGGTCAGGTCGCCCTGGACCACGTCCACGAGCGGGTCGGCGGCCAGTGGCGACTCCTGCGGTACGAAGAGGTCGGCGAGGACGAGGCGGGTGATGGGAGCGCCCTCGAACGTGCCCTGCTCCAGCAGGGCCTCGGCCACCTGGCGGCCCAGGAAGCCGAAGCCACCCGTGATGACGATCCTCATGCGTTGTCTCCTTGGAAGGTGTGTCGCCAGCCGAGACCCTCGCTCGTGCCGGCCTTGGGGAAGTACTCGCAGCCGATCCAGCCGTCGAAGCCCAACTCGTCGACGACGGACATGAGATGACGGAGATTCAGTTCTCCGGCATCGGGCTCGTGACGGTCGGGCACGCCCGCGATCTGAAGGTGGGCGACGCGGCCGGTGGGCAGGTCGCGGCGGAGTGTGGCGGTCAGGTCGCCCTCGACGATCTGGCAGTGGTACAGGTCGAGCTGGACCTTCAGGTTGGGGGCTCCCACCTCCTGCACGACGGCGTGGGCGTCGGCCTGCCGGCTGAGGAAGTAGCCCGGCATGTCGCGGCCGTTGATCGGCTCGATCAGGATGTCGACGCCGACGGTCGCGGCCTGCTCGGCGGCGTACGCGAGGTTCGACAGGTACGTCGCGCGGTACGGCGCCGGGTCGGCGCTCTGCGGTACCAGGCCCGCCATCATGTGCACGCGCGGGCAGTCGAGCGCGGCGGCGTACTCCAACGCCCGCTCGACGCCGTCGCGCACCTCCATCTCGCGTCCGGGCAGCGCCGCGATCCCGCGCTCACCGGCGTCCCAGTCCCCGGGCGGCGCGTTGAACAGCACCTGCCGCAGGCCGTGCTCGTCGAGACGGCGCCGCAGGTCGGTCGCCTCGTACGCGTACGGGAAGAGGTACTCGACGGCTTCGAAGCCGTCCGCCGCGGCCGCGGCGAAGCGGTCGGGGAAGTCGTGCTCGGGATACAGGGTGGACAGGTTCGCGGCGAACCTCGGCATGGTGGCTCCGTAAGGTGTGAGGCAGGCTCGGTCAGCGGTTGACGACGCTCTTCTTGGTCGCGAGGACGGCTACGGCGCCGATGACCAGGCCCAGCGCCAGGACGTACATCGGGACCGCCGTCGAATCGGTGGCGTCCTTGAGCGAGCCGATCATGTACGGGCTGACGAAGCCGGCCAGGTTGCCCACCGAGTTGATGACGGCGAGCCCGGCTGCGGCCGCGGTGCCGCTGAGGAAGGCGGTCGGCAGCGACCAGAACAGCGGCGCGCAGGTCAGCACGCCCGCGGCGGCGATCGACAGCGCGACCAGGGACAGGGCGGTCGACCCGGTCCAGCTCGCGGCCAGCGAGAAGCCGACGGCGCCCATCAGGCTCGGGATGACCAGGTGCCAGCGGCGCTCGCGCCGCTTGTCGGCGGAGCGGCCGAAGAGGTTCATCGCGACGAGCGCGGCCAGGTACGGCACGGCGCTGAGCGCGCCGATCGCGAAGCCGCCCTCGATGCCGGTGGACTCGACGAAGGTCGGCATCCAGAACGTGAGCGCGTACTGGCCCATCACGAAGAAGAAGTAGATGAGGCACATCAGCCACACCTTGGGGTCGCGGAACGCGTCCCACGTCTTGCCGTGCTCACTCTGGTGCTTGGTGTCCTCGGTGAGCGCGCGCTCGATCGTGCTCTTCTCGTCGTCGCTCAGCCACTTCGCGTCGCGCACACTGTTGTCCAGGTAGAACAGCGTCATCACGCCCACCGCGATGGCGGGCAGCGCCTCGATGAGGAACAGCCACTGCCAGCCGTTCCAGCCGCCGGTGCCCTCGAAGACGTCCATGATCCAGCCCGAGAGCGGGTTGCCGAAGATGCCCGCCACGGGGATGGCCGACATGAACAGCGCGATCACTCGGGCCCGCCGCGCGGACGGGAACCAGTACGTGCAGTAGAGGATCACGCCCGGGTAGAACCCGGCCTCGGCGGCGCCGAGCAGGAACCGGAGCACGTAGAACGTCGCCTCGTTGTTGACGAAGACGAACAGCGCCGAGACCACGCCCCAGCTGATCATGATCCGGGCGATCCAGGTGCGGGCACCGACCTTCTGCAGCATCAGGTTCGAGGGGACTTCGAACAGGAAGTAGCCGATGAAGAACAGGCCGGCGCCGAGGCCGTACGCGGCCTCGCTGAAGCCGAGGTCCTCGGACATCTGCAGCTTGGCGAAGCCGACGTTGACCCGGTCCAGGTACGAGACGACGTAGCAGAGAATCAGGAAGGGGACGATGCGCCGGATGACCTTGCGGAACACGGCGTTCTCGCGGGTCAGTTCGGGGCTTTCGGCCGTGGGGACGGTCGTAGGCATGAGGGGCACTTCCTTGTGCGGCTCAGGGGTTTTCGAGCGGACGGGGACGTGGCGGGGTTTACCAGGAGGCGCCGAAGGCGGTCCTCAGTTCGGCGATGGCGTCGTCGGGGAGCGGCTCCGGCCTGCGGTCGGTCGTCAGCCAGAGGCGTGCGGTCTCCTCCAGCTCCTCCAGTACGGCCAGTGCGGACGCGGCGTCCGGGCCCCAGACGACGGGGCCGAGCCGGTCGAGGAGCACGGCCCGGATCGGAGTGCAGTTCGCCGCACGGGAGTTGATGCGGTCCGTGACCAGGTCGGCGACGCGCGGGTCGCCGGGACGGTGGTACGGGACCAGCGGAACGTGGCCCACCTTCATCACGTAGTACGGGGTGAGGGGCGGGAGCACGTCGTCCTGCTGCCACACGCCGGCCAGCGTCAGCGCGACCAGGTGCGTGGAGTGGGTGTGGATGACGAACCGGGCCGTGGGGTCGGCCGCGTAGATGCGCCGGTGGAGCGTGAGCGTCTTGCTGGCGCGGTCGCCCGCGATCTGTTCGCCGGCAGCGTCGACCTGCGCGAGCCGGTCGGCGTCGAGGAAGCCGAGGGCCGCATCGGTCGGCGTGATCAGGTGGCCGTGGCCGTCGTCGAGCTTCGCGCTGATGTTGCCGGCGCTGGCGTGGACGTAGCCGCGGCTGAACAGGCTGGTGCCGACGCGGACGATCTCGGCGCGGGCGGCAGCCGCCTTGAGGTCCTGTGTCTTGAGTCCCTGAGTCACTTGGACTCCTCGTTCAGGAGGGCGAAGGCTGCGGTGAAGAAGTCCGGGCCGCCGAAGTTGCCCGACTTGAGGGTGATGTGGAGGGTGTCGCCGCCGGGCAGCGGCGCCGCGCACCACGGCACCCCCGGGTCGATCTGCCCGCCGATGCGCAGGCCCGTGAGGCCGAGCGCCTGCACGACGGCGCCGGAGGTCTCGCCGCCCGCGACCACGAGTTGCCGTACGCCGCGCTGGACGAGTCCCTGGGCGACGCGGGAGAGCGTTTGCTCGACCAGCTCACCCGCCTCGGCGGCGCCGAGCTGACCCTGGACGGAGCGGACCGCGTCCGGCGACTCGGTCGAGTAGACGAGCACGGGCCCGTCGGCGAGGTGCTTGTCGGCGAAGGCGAGCGCCTCGGCGGCGACGTCCTCGCCGGCGGCGATCCGAAGGGGGTCGACGCTGAACGCGGGGCGGCCGGTGCTGAGGAACTCCCGTACCTGGCCGTTCGTGGCGGCGGACACCGAACCGGCGACGACGGCCTGCCGGCCGGAGGCAGGCGGCAGCTGGGCTGCGGCCGGGGACGGTTCGAACCCCCAGTTCGCGGGCAGCCCGATCGCCAAGCCTGAACCGGCGGTCACCAGCGGCAGCTCCTTGACCGCCGCACCGAGCCGTAGGAGATCGTCATTGGACACGGCGTCGACGATCGCGGCGCCGACCCCATCCGCCCGCAGTTGCGTGATCCGGGCCCGGACCGCGTCAGCGCCTTCCGCCACCACCTTGTGGTCGATGAGGCCGACCGGCCGCGTCGTCTGCGCGTCGAGCACGGACACCAGGTTGGAGTCGGTCATCGGCGTGAGCGGGTGGTGGCGCATGCCGGACTCGCCGAGCAGGACGTCGCCGACGAAGAGGTGGCCCTTGAAGACGGTGCGCCCGTTGTCGGGGAACGCGGGCGTCGCGACGGTGAAGTCGGTGCCGAGGGCGTCCATCAGGGCCTCGGTGACCTGGCCGATGTTGCCGGCCGGCGTCGAGTCGAAGGTGGAGCAGTACTTGAAGTAGATCTGCTCGGCACCCGCGGCGCGCAGCCACTCCAGGGCGCGAAGGGACGCCTTGACGGCCTCGGCCGCCGGGACCGTACGCGACTTGAGGGCGATGACCACCGCGTCCGCGTCGACCGTGGGGTCAGTCGTGGGGTCAGTGCCTTCGGCCGGTACGTCGATCAGCTGGAGTACACGCATGCCCGCGCGCACCAGGTTGTTGGCCAGGTCGGTGGCGCCGGTGAAGTCGTCGGCGATGCACCCGAGGCGGACGCTCACGTCAGTCCTCCATCTTGGGCTGGTTGGTCGGCTGGGGCTGGTTCGCGGGCTGCGGCAGGTCGATGCCGGGGAAGATCTTGATGACCGCGCTGTCGTCCTCACCACCGAGTCCTGAGGCGGACGCCTGCAGGAACATCTGGTGGGCGGTCGCGGACAGCGGCAGCGGGAACTTCTGCGGTCGGGCCGCATCCAGTACGAGCCCCAGGTCCTTGACGAAGATGTCGACGGCGGACAGCGGCGTGTAGTCGCCCGCCAGCACATGTGCCATACGGTTTTCGAACATCCATGAGTTGCCGGCGCTGTGCGTGATGACCTCGTAGAGCGCCTCGGCCGGAACGCCGGCCTTGATCCCCAGAGCCATCGCCTCTGCCGCCGCGGCGATGTGCACGCCCGCGAGCAGCTGATTCACGATCTTGACCTTCGAGCCAAGACCGGCGTGGTCGCCCAGACGGTACACGGTGGCGCTCATGGCCTCGAGTGCCGGGTCGGCGACGGCGTACGCCGCGAGGGAACCCGACGTCATCATCGTCAGCTCACCGGCGGCCGCGCGGACGGCCCCGCCGGAGATGGGCGCGTCCAGGTAGAGCACGCCCAACTCACCCAGGCGGCGCTCCAGTTCGGCCGACCAGTCCGGGTCGACCGTGGAGCACATCACGTAGACGGATCCGGGGCGCAGCCGCTCGGCCGCCGCTCCGTCGCCGAAGAGGACCGACTCGACCTGCGCCGCGTTGACCACGACGCCGATCAGGACGTCCACCTCGGCCGCCAGCTCGGCGGGCGAGGCGAACGCCGTCCCGCCGTCCCGGGCGAACCCGGCGGCCACCTCCGGCCGCAGGTCATGGACCCCCACGTGGTATCCGGCGGTGCGCAGGCTGCGGGCCATGCCCAGGCCCATGGCCCCGAGCCCCACCACGCCCACGCGCGGCCGCTGCTGGTCGTTCATGTCCGCCCTCGTCATCGTTGACCCGTCGACTCGTACGTGTGTCGTTGTGCTGCTCCAGTCGCAAGCAGCGATCGGGTCATATGATGACCTGCGGACATCGCGGAGTACAGGGTGATGCCGGTCACACCCGAAGCGCCGCCCCTGCCGGTACCGGGTTCGGCAGCGGCAGCGGCAGGGGCGGCGTGGGCGGTGGACGGGGTGGCCGCCACAGGCGGGCCGTGCCGTCAGCGCACCCCCCGGTACGAACGCAAGGCTGACGGGGCCGATCAGCGCGGCAAGGGAGCCCGCGACGAACAAGGCTGTGAAGCTGTCCCCACCACCACCGCCGATCGTGGCGAAGCCGGCGCCACGGTGGGCGCCGCCTTCCTCTGCTGGATCGCCGTCCGGGCGGGCTCGGTCCTGCTCCGGAGTCCGCACCACGCCCCGCCACGCCCGGGCCGCCGCGTCCGTCGGCGACCGGGGCGGGCCGTCCGCGCTGCGCCAACTCTGCCTGGAAGTTGTGCCGTTGGACGACATGCGACTTCAGGAGGTCTGTGTGGTCATCGCCTTCGCCGATCGCGCTCAGTACGACGCGCGGATGGCGGCCACGTACCGGATGGCGGTCGGACTGTGGAGGGAGCAGATGCGCATGTATCTCCGTCAGGCCCGTCCGGCCGGCGAGATCACCACCGGTAGACCGGACACGCTCGTCGTCGCCATGCTGCAGACCACGCTTGTCGGATTGCAGACGGCGGCCGTGGCGTACCCGGGCATGTCGGCGGCACGGCAGACGGAGATTCTGGACGGGTTGTTGGGGACGTAGACGGGGTGTCGGGGGGCCGGCTCTGCCACTGACCGGTGAACAGTTCCTCCGGTGTCGTGCAGGTCACCCCTAGCTGCCGCTGGACCGAACGGCGGCTATGCCTTCTTACCGCCATCGTGCTTCATCGGTCACATGCCGGATGGCCCGGACAACGCCGACACACCATCACTCGCCCCGGGCCCGCCCGGCATGCCTCCGCCTGGGTTCACCGACCGCCGCTGGTCGTGGGAGAGAACCTGGTCAGCGACCACACGATGAGGAGATCGAGGGCCATGACGGTGATGGACCAAGCGGGGTAGTACGGAATGAACATGAATTGGGTGATCAGGCTGATCGCCGCCACGCTGATGCCGGCCCCGCGGCCCCAGGCCTTGCCGGCCGCAACCCCGAGGCCGGCGACGACGAGGGCCACGCCGATCACAAGATGAAGCCAGCCCCACGCGGTCAGATCAAACCGGTAGGTGTACCGAGACGTCACGAACACGGTGTCGCCTGCGATGCCGGATGCGCCCAGCAGAATGCTCAGCGGCCCGCTCACCAGCAGGGTCACCACGGCGAACAGGGTCGCTCCGGTGATCGTTTCGCTGCCGGCGGGGCTCTCCGGTCCTCTCGGACCCTTGTTGGGTGTTGCTGCCATGCCGTGGCCTTCCTGTCCGGCGCGGCGACTGAGGGACACTGCCCGTGCGAGGCTGGCCGCGCTCCCGTGCCATCTTCACCTCAGTCCTGCGGCGTCGCGACTGCAATCCGCCATGCGCGGACCCCGGCCTCCTGCCGCCGGTGCTCGGCCTCGGGCGGGAGCCGGAAGCGGCGAAGGCAGGCGAAGCCGGTTCGGGCTCTTCGGCCTCGGCGAATATGTGGTGGGCCGTGACGACGGAGACGCTTGCCTTGGCCCTTGCCAGGTGTCGCGTGGTGATGACGTGGTTCCGGGTGGTTTCTGGGCCATTTCGGATACGGCGTGGAGCGGGGGCGGTCGGCGTGTGATTGACGGCGAGATACGACAGGTCGGCGACGGTACCGACGACGCCCGTCCCGTCAGCGCTCCGGTATGTGGATCTACACCGGCCAGGTTGATCCCGCGCCCATCTGCCGAGGCGACGAGCGGATGCAGGCCCGCCCCGTGTCCCTGTCATCCACACGGCCTCCGCCCTGCCGCACGCGTGGCGACGCTGGCTGCGGTCTCGTGGCCGGCTCCGGGCGAGGCGGACGCCGTCGCGCATTCAGCAGTTTGGGCGGTGCGCCACGCGCTGCCGCCCAGTCCTGTGGCAGACACGCGTCGGTGGGGTCAGGCTGGGAGCAGGGAGCCGAGTCGATCGTGGGAGGCGCCGTGGGCTTGGTCGTCGTGGGGGTGGATGGTTCGCGGTCCAGCCTCGCAGCGGCGGAGGCGGCGGCTCGAGAAGCGCGATGGCGGCGTGCTGAGCTTCGAGTCGTGTATGCCCTCTGGCCGGTGATCACGCCCGGGACCGTGCCGACTGCCGCGGCGCCCTTCGGCCCACCCGAGGGAGTGTTGCCGGACGAGGTCGAGAGCGCGCTGACCGAGGCGCTGCATCGTGCCGCCAGCGCGGCACCTCAGGTGGAGATCACCCATGACGTGGTGGCCGGCGAGGCGCTGACGGTGCTGGAGGTTCAGTCGCGTGATGCGGATCTGGTGGTCGTCGGATCCCGGGGCAGGGGAGGGTTCGTCGGGATGCTGCTGGGATCGACGGCGGTGTACCTGACTGCCCACGGCCACTGTCCGGTGATGGTGGTGCGCGGCGAACCGGACGCCGCCGGGCCGATCGTGCTGGGAGTCGACGGGTCGAGAGCCGGCGAGGAAGCGGTCGATTTCGCGTTCGCCGAGGCCGCGCTGAGGGGGGCTGAAATCGTCGCCCTGCACGCATGGACGCCGGACAATGCGCCCCTGCCGCTGGCTCCGCCGCAGTTGGCGGACGTGCCCCAGGCGGGCGCAGTCGCCGAGAACGAGGAACGTCTGCTGGCCCAGGCACTCGCGGGTCGTCAGGAGAAGTATCCGCAGGTCCCGGTCAAGCATGAACTGGTGCTCGGCGTGACCTACGAGGCGTTGATCGAGGCGAGCAGGACCGCCCAGCTCGTGGTCGTCGGGGCCAGGGGGCGGGGTGGCTTCACAGGGTTGCTCCTGGGATCGGTCAGCCAGGCACTGCTGCAACAGGCTCACTGCCCTGTCACCGTCGTCCGCGGCAAGGAGTGACGCGCTTTCACTCTGAATCGGCCCATCACCACGGGGAACGGGCCCATCGCCATGGGCCTGTGCCGCGGAGGCAGGCTGCGTAGGGAGCGGACGACGAGCGCCCGGGCAGGGATCGAGGCGTGCAGGGTCGGCAACGGCGCGAGTCTCGCTGCGGCGGGAGGGCCCCAGGAGGTGGCACGGGAGGCGGGGCCGCCGGCCGTGATCCAACCCAGCAGGGCGTACCGCTTTGCGTAACGGCTTCTGGGGTCTGCGGTTGCGCGTTGGTCACGTTGGACCGGTACACGAACCGGAACGCGTTTCGGCACGCCGCCCCTTCTTGTGCACTGCACCCCGAGTGCGGGTCCGTAGGGCGCTGCGCAGTCCCGGAGTTGGACATGTTGAGTGAAGGATCGCGGTTGCCTGTCGAGAACCGGTTCGCGTTGGGGCAGGCGTCGCCCCCCAGCTGCGCACTGCCAATTGAGGCGCGTCGCGCAACGGGTACTGCGCAACCCGTACCGGTCGCCTGCGGGAGACAGAACGCCCTTTGCGGCGCCGCCCAAACGCGTACCGGAAGGCTGGAGCGGCACGGCAAAACGCATACCAGTACCTGAGCGCTAGTTGCATCCTCTCGTTCGGGGCGGGTCCGTTCACGACTGGTGAGCATGGTCGGAGCGAGATGTCGTTGGAGATGGTGTGGACGGTGACTTTGGTGCCTTGAAGTGCTCTCCTCCCTTCGCAGGCTCAGGAAGGAGATTCCTGCCTACCTTGCGGCGGCGGGTTTGGCGCCACGGGTGCGCCTGACGACTGCCCTCCCGGCAGCCGGGATCGTCACGAGGCCGATCCGGTACAGGTGCAAGACGTTCCGGGCCGCGTTCCAGTCGGCATTCGCCGACCATCCGCAGTCCGGGTTCTTGCATACGAACGTGGCCTGGTCTTCCCGGCTGCCCGGCGTGATGAAACCGCACGCGGAGCAGCGCAGGGAGGTGTTCGGGGCGGGAACCTTGACCAGGGTGCCGCCGTTGCGGGCAGTTTTGTACGTCAGCATCGTCACGGTGCGACCCCACGCCTCCTGGCTGATGGAACGGTTCAGGCCGGACTTCTGCGCGACGTTCCTCCCCGGGTTCTCGATGGTTCCCTTGGCGGACTTGACCATGTTCGTGATCTGCAACTGCTCCACCACGACCGTGCCGTACTGCTCGGCGATGGCGGTGGCGGTCTTGTGCTGCCAGTCAGTGGCTCGGCGCGTGGCTCTTGCGCGGAGCTGCTTGATCTGGTCGTAGGTGGCGTGCAGCCGGTTCGAGCTGCGCTCTTTCGGCTTGCGGAAGGACTTGCGGTGCGCGGCCCGCTGTTCCAGGCGAAGCAGTTTGGCCTTCTCATCCGGGTTCAGCCACTTGTCCCGGTCGGCGGTGCCGTCCGGGAGTCGGGGCGGCCGGTCGTGGTCTTGGTGGCTGCCGTCGGACAGCGCGAGGGGCAGGTGCACCCCGGCGTCGATACCGACCTCGGGACCCTGGTGGGGCTCCGGCTTGGGCTCAAGGGTCTGGATACGGAAGGCGATGTGCCAGCCGAGCCCGTCTTTGACCAGCCGTGCCCCGGTGATCCGGTTCTCCTTGTTGGCGAGCTTGCCGACGGGGAGGTCCTTGGTCCAGCGGAACCGGACACGGCCCACCTTGGGGATGTTGACCATGCCCCACCGTCGGTGCACCCGCTTGATCTGCAGATCCCGGCCCTGCGGGATGTCCACCGACAATGCCGTGCGGAAGCGGGCCTTGAAGTTCGGCTCGTCCGCACGCCCGTCCCAGCAGTTCCGCCACGCCTGGAAGTACGTCTTGAGTACCGCCTGCGCGGCCTGCGCGGCCTGCGCGGGCAGCACCGCGTACCAGTCGATCTCCTTGCGGGCCTGCCGCAACGCCTGATCCATGCGCGTCAGAGCGCGCTGACACTTCGGCGTCATCCGCCACAGGTCGTGGAGCTGATTCCACATCGCGCGTGCCGCGTGCGCCTGGTCATCCATGAGCCGGACCTGTGCAGGCGTCAGCGCCAGCCGGGCGCGATGCCCCAACTGCCGCTTCTCCCACACGAGTTCGCCCATGACAATCACCCTACTACAGTTGGCTTATGTCACCACGATGGAACCCGAATCCTGACGTGCGCACCGGGCGCCACGTCGTCTACAACCTGCATGTCCACTTGGTTTTTGTTACCAAGTACCGGCGCAAGGCATTCACCGACGCCATGCTGACGCGCACCGAGGAGATCATGCGCGAGGTCTGCGCGGACTTCGAAGCCGAACTCAAGCAGTTCAACGGCGAACAGGATCACGTCCACCTGCTTGTGCACTACCCGCCCAAGGTCCAGCTCTCCAAACTGGTCAACTCCCTCAAGGGCGTCAGCTCCCGCAGGCTCCGCCAGGAACACAGCGCACACGTGCGCCGCTACCTGTGGGGCGGACACTTCTGGTCCGGCTCCTACTTCGCCGGATCCTGCGGCGGCGCACCGCTGACCGTCGTCAAGCAGTACATCGAGAACCAGCAGCGCCCCACCGGCTGAGGACAACACTGCGGACCCGTGCGAACGCGCGGGTCAGAGCAGCCCTGAGATGGCCTTCACCCCCGCCGTAAACGGCGGAGCACTGGCCAAGATCAAAGGTAGACCGGGACGTCCTGATGGCCCAGCTGTCCTGTGGGTCGACCAGGTTCTCGATGAGGGGAGACCCGTTCAGCCCTTCGCTGCCCGGTCTGTCCGATTGATCGGAGGTATTGAGGAGGATTCTCTGCCTTCGCTCTGGCGCTGCCCGGGCTGGCTCAGTAACCTCCCCTCCAGTTCACGTGGTCTACACCACGAGCCTCGGAGGTGGCCAAGTGCCGCGCAGGGCGAGTCAGTTGATAAGTGCGGCTGCGGCCGCACTCGCGGTCATCGCGGCGCTGTCGGTCCCCGGCGGTGCCTCCGCGGCAGCTCCTGCGGAGGTCGCTGCCGCCCCCGCTGTGGTACCGCCCCTGCAGAACTGGTCGGGCGGAAGCGGCCAGTTCACGCTCACCCGGTGGTCCCGGATCGTCGTTGACGGTGCGCCCGGCTCCCGGCTGGTCACCGACGCGCGTACGTTCGCCGACGACTTGGCCGCACTGGGCGCCCGGCGACTTCCGGTCGTCGCCGGTGGCGCGGCGCGCAAGGGCGACATCGAGGTCACCGCGCGGGACAACGTCGGTGAGGGGTTCGGAATCGACGTGACCCGGGACTCGGTCCGCCTCTCCGGTGATGGCCCGGCCGGTGCCTTCTATGCGGAGCAGTCGGTCGAGCAGATGCTGAAGACCTCCGATGACCACGCCTCGCTCCCGGTCGGCGCCACCCGAGACACCCCCGTGCAGCGGACCCGAGGCCTCATGATCGACACCGCTCGCACGTACTGGTCGGTGGAGTCGATCAAGCAGACGATCCGTCAGCTGGCGTGGACGAAGTTCAACACCCTGCACTGGCACCTGACCGACTCGGAGTTCTTCCGGCTCGACCTGCCCGGCTACGAGGGGCTCGCGGCGGCGCAGTCGTACACCCCCGCCGATCTCCGCGCCGTGCAGGACTACGCGGCCCGCTTTCACGTCACCGTGCTCCCGGAGTTCGACATCCCGGCGCATGCCACCGCAATGTCGAAGTACCGGCCGAGCCTGCGCTGGGACTGCGCGTCCATGAATGCGATCATCGACACCGCCCGGGTCGACCCCGGGTTCACCATCGACATCACCAAACCGCAGAACGTGGCCTGGCTCGACGGGCTCGCCGAGAAGATCGTGGACCTCTTCGACTCACCTGTCATCCACCTCGGAGGCGACGAGACACCACGCGCCGCCACGCAGGACAAGTGCCCCGAACTCGCCGCGTACGCGAAGGCGCAGGGCTACTCCCGGACCCAGGATGTCTTCCTCGCGTACGAGAACCACCTGAACGCGCTGCTCGCCCGGCACGGCAAGAAGATGCAGATCTGGGGCTGGTGGCCGCAGGCCGGGGGAGCGGGCTCGGTCACCGTCGACAAGGACATCCGCATCCAGGCGTGGCTGGGCGATGAGCAGACGTTCATCGACCAGGGCTACGACGTCGTGGTGAGCAACGAGTTCTCGCGCCTGTACGTCGTCCCCAAGGCCATGCCGGGCACGGCCAACGGCCAGTACATCCCGGACGACGACGCGCTCTACCGCACGTACGCCGTGAGCACCTCGGACCGGGTGCAGGGCCTTGAGATGGCGCAGTGGGGCGACCACCAGTACACGGCGCCGGAGGCGTACTCGCTGACGTATCTGCGGCGTCCGCTGCAGATCCTCGCCTCCACCGCGTGGGGCAGTCCGCGCAGGGCGGGCTATCTCGACTACGAGGCGATGGCCGACACCGTCGGGACCGCTCCAGGCGTCGCCGAGCCCACGGACCCCGACGCGCGGCCGGTGAGCGCCACGGCGTACGGGCCCGAGGGTGTGGCGAACGCCGCCGACGGCGACCCGACCACCGCGTTCGCCGCAGATACCGCGGGGGCGGCCGTCGGCCTCGACCTCGGGGAACACGGCGCGGTGCGCCCGGCCGCGGTGCGGCTGCTGCCCCGCAGTACATCGACAGCCGACCTCTCCTCGCTGGTCGGAGCCAGGATCGAGGGCTGCTCCGCCGGACCGGACAGCGGGTGCGCGACGCTGACGAGCGTGGAGTGGACGCCTACGCGCGATTGGCAGACGCTGCCCGTGGACACCGCGCACCCCTACCGGTGGGTGCGCCTCGTCGGCGCCGCGAAGGCCAAGCCGGTCCTGGCCGAACTGGAGGTTCTCGCCGCCCCTCAGGACGTACACGTCACGGTGAGAGCACCGCGCGACCTGTCGCAGGGCCACCGCAGCGTCGTCGAGGCCGAGGTGACGAACACGACAGGCCGGGCCCTTCCCCGAGTCGAGGTGCGCCTGACCGCGCAGCACACCCGCGACAACACTGCCCTGGCTCACATGATTCCGGCGCGGCACGTCACCGTACCGCCGCATCAGCGCCGCACCGTGCGGTTCACCGTCACGCGCGACGAGGCCGCGCACGCGGGCCCCTACCGTCTCGCGGCGACGGCCGACTTCGCCGTCGGCGAGGGCAGCCGAAGGGTGCGGGGCTCGGCGCTGTCAGCGCTGCCGCTGCGGGACCTGACCGAGGCCTACGACAACATCGGCATCACGCAGGACGGCAACCCGCAGCGCGGCGACATCGACGGTGCGCAGTCGAGCCTGTCCGCCGAGGGCCTCGCGGCGGCGGGCGTCGAGCGGGGCCGCACGGTCTCGGCTGACGGATTCGCCTTCGTCCTGCCGTCGCCGGATGCCACCGACCGGGACAACGCCGTGGCCGACGGTCAGTGCATCCCGCTTACCGGCCACGCGGCGCGTGTCGGTCTCCTGGTCACCGGAACGTACGGGACGTCCGCGGGAATCACCGGCAAGGTCACGCTCGCCTACGCCGACGGCACCACCGCCACCAGCGAGGTAACCGTGCCCGACTGGGGCGCCGCGACGGGTTCGGCCGCCGTGATCGCCGCCGACGCCGGAAGGGTCAACGGCAGCGGCCGTGCCCAGACCACCCGCCCGGCTCAGCTGTACGCCGTCCACGTCGACGCCGACCCGGCCAAGCGCCTCGTCTCCGTCACACTGCCCGCCGCGTCGGGACCTCTCGGCGCCAAGGCTCCGCTGATCCACGTGTTCGCCCTCGCCACCGACGACCGGCAAAGGACCTCCTGATGCGTCACCGCGCTGCCCGGCGTCGGCTACGCCCGCAAGGCGACGGACGGCGGGGATGTCCTGGTGGCTCGCCATGGCTTCGGCCCCGGCACCGCGGGTCGACTTCGACGGCGTACCCGCTGCACGGATCACCGTCCTGTCCAACGGTGTGCTCCACGCGGAACCACCGTCAGCCGCCGATCCGGTGCGGGTGACGGTGACCACGCACGCCGGCATTGCTACGGCCGTGCTGTCGTGACAGGCGCGCGGAATGTGTCCTGAAAGGGACGCCGGCCGATCCATCGATTCATGGGGCGAGGGCCGGATCTCCGCCCGCGTCTCGCAGGGCTCCAGAGCCGAAACCCAGGAGGACAGCATGCAGGACAACGGGATGTCACGCCGCAGCCTCATCCGTACCGTTGGCGCGGCCGGGGCCGTCGTCGCACTGCCGGGAACCCTTGCCTACGCCGCCGATCCTGCCGTCGCAGGCACCCGCCCGGCACTCGTCGACCCGGCGACCCCGCTCGACGCGCAACCACATGTCGGGCCCTTGGCGACACGGGCCGCGTCGACACTCGTCTTCAGCGACGAGTTCACCGGCACCAGCGTGGACACCAACAAGTGGAACGTCCTCGATGTCGACCGCGGCGACTACTGGTACAAGGCGTCCAACGTCCGGGTGACGAACAGTGCGCTCGCCATCGACATCAGCAACGTCGGCGACGGTACCTACGGCGGCGGTCGCATCGACAGCCAGGGCCAGTTCGACTTCACGTTCGGCACCATCGAGTACAGCATCCACATCCCCCCGACTCAGGGGCACTTGGCCGCCGCGTGGCTGCAGGCCGGCAATGGGGTGACCCCCGGTGGCGTGGTGGACGGCACAGCGCGGGACGGCGCCGAGATCGACATCATGGAGACCTTCAGCACCGGCAACCAGTACGGCGTTACCGTCCACTGGGACGGATACGGAGCCGACCACCAGCAGTCCGGCACCAACGTCAGCGCCCCCGGCCTGCACGACACCACCTGGTACCACACCGTCACCCTGGACTGGACATCCACTCGGATGACGTTCAGTTACGACGGCACCGTGGTCCGCACCGTCACCGACCCCAACCTGATCAGCCAGGTTCGAGAGTTTCCCATCGCGTCCCACGAGGTCATCCCGTACGCCCAGGGCAACATTGCGGACGCCCCGCTGGACTACACCTCCACCATGTATGTGGACTACATCCGCGTCTGGCAGTAGTCACTCAGCCGATGACGAAGTGAGTCAAGACGACTCGGTCACGAAGGAGGAAGCTTCGCCTCCGGCTCCGAACTCGGCGGTGACGAGGCCTGGTTGCGCACCTGGGAGGTGCTGGGCGAACTGGCCTGAGAGGCGACTGCACGACCACGCCACCTGGTCATTATCCTGTGCGGAGGGCTTCGGGGAGTTCCCTTCTGTCGAAGCGCTTCGACAGAGTTATGGACAGGTGGCCGCCGATCCCCATAGGGTCGACAGGTCGAACGGGCACGGGTAACGCGTGCCCGTCGAAGCGCTTCACTTCGGCGTCCCCTCGTCACGGCTCAGGAGAACGACATGGTCACGCTCGCAGAGGTCGCCCGGCACGCCGGAGTCTCCGCCAGCACCGTGAGTTACGTCCTCAGCGGCAAGCGGTCCATCTCCGCGGCCACCCGCGAGCGCGTCGAGAACAGCGTCCGCAAGCTGGGGTACCACCCGAACGCGGGCGCCCGGGCGCTGGCCAGCAGCAGGTCGAACATCATCGCCCTGATGGTGCCGCTGCGCACCGACATGTACGTGCCGGTGATGATGGAGATCGCGATGGCCGTCGCCACCGCCGCCCGCACCCACGGCTACGACATCCTGTTGCTCACCGGCGAGGAGGGCGCCGAGGCAGTGCGCCGTATAGAAGGCAGCGCGCTCGCCGACGCCATGATCGTGATGGACGTCGAGCTGGACGACGAGAGGCTGCCGCTGCTGCGTGCCGCGAACCGGCCCGCCGTCCTCATCGGTCTGCCGTCCGACACCGCCGGACTGAATTGCGTGGACCTCGACTTCGCCGCCGCCGGGGCAGTGTGCGCCGAGCACCTCGCCGGCCTCGGGCACCGGGAGATCGCCGTCATCGGCGAGGCCGCCGCCGTGTACGAGCGGCACACCGGATTCGCCGAGCGGACCCTGACGGGCCTGCGGGCACGCAGCGCCGAGCTGGGCCTGCGGCTGCTCCACCGCCCTTGCGAAGGCAGCTACGCCTCGGTCTCGGCGACGTTGTCGCGGGTCTTCGACGAGCGCCCCGGCACGACCGCGTTCGTCGTGCAGAACGAGGCGGCCACGGACCCGCTGCTCGCCCTGCTTCGCCAGTCGGGTCGCGCCGTCCCCGAGGACGTCTCCGTCGTCGCTGTCTGCCCCGAGCAGGTCGCCGCGCACGCGTCGGTGCCGCTCACCTCGGTCGCGGTGCCCGCGCAGGAGATGGGGCGGCGCGCCGTGGAGCAGGTCATCGCGAAGATCGAGGGGCGCGGCTCGGACGAGGAAGTCGTGCTGCTGGCACCGGAGTTGACGGTGCGCGAGAGCGCGGCCCAGGCGCCCGCCGGAGCCTGAGCCGCGCGTCCCTCGGCGTGCGGGATCAGCTGCTGGAGACCTTGAAGCTGTCGGTGGTGAAGTCCAGACCGCCGGCCGACGACGTGATCTCGTAGCCGAACTGCACGTCACCGATGGTCTCGTCGCCCCACCAGCCCTTGGTGTCCTTGATCCACTTGAGGATCGGCAGGATGTCCACCGTGCCGGACGTCGAGTCCGAGGTGCGCAGGAACGAGTAGACCTCGTTGGCCCCGTTGTTGCCCTTGTAGACGGTCCAGGTGTGCCCGCCGAGCGTGACGTTGCCCTGCGAGGTGCCGAGCGGCCCGACGGCACCGTTGTAGTTGACCCAGAGCATGACCTCGTAGTCGTAGTCGCTGTCCCAGATGTCGTACGACGTGTTGTACGCGCCCGACGACGGCACCGTCACGTTGTAGCTGCTGGTGAGGGAAGAGAGCGAACTGATCGGCTTGTTCACGACCTTCTTCGCGTTCGGGTAGGACTTGATGCCGCCCGTGTTCAGGTGGTCGGCCCAAACGCCCCAGTTCGACGAGGAGTTGGCCCAGATCGTCTGTGCACCCGCGCCCGAGCCCCAGATGTTGTTGTAGAGGGTGTAGCCGTCCGAGGTGGTGTAGTTGCCCCACTGGTCGGAGGAGGACCAGATCGCCGCCTGTGCGGGGGAGGTGGCGAGGGCGAGCAGTGCGCCGCCCGCGAGGACGGAGCCGAGGAGCGTGCGGCGGCGCAGGGAGTGTCTTGCGGTGGGTGCCATGGTGTCCCTTCCATGGTCGGAGGAGCCCGGTGGGGCCCCGGTGGGGGGAACTACCGCGTCATCAAGGTGAGTTCGCGGTCCTCGCCCGCGGTCAGGCGCAGCCGCCCGTCACCGCCGGCCGGGGTTTTGAGGTTGATGTGCGCGTCGCGCTCCGGGCGCAGGACGGCCGTGCAGCTGCTGCCCACCCACGTCAGGTCGACGCGGGCGCCGAACCGAGTGCGCAGGCCGCGCACGGCGCCGCGTCGCCAGGCCGGCGGCAGCGCGGGCAGGAGTACGAGCCGGTCTGGCGTGGACTGCACGAGCGCCTCGGTGAGCAGGACCGGCAAGGTGTGCGCGGCGTCGGCGTTGTAGACGTCGCGGTCCGGGTAGTGCGAGCTCATCAGGGAGTGGTGGAAGTAGTCGCCGGTCAGGACCTGGCGCAGCGCCGCGGCCACCCGGTGAGGGTCGCGCAGTCGGGCCGCGATCAGGGCATGGTGCAGATGGCCGTGCGCCGAGTGGTTCTCGGCGCCGCGCAGTTCGAGCGCGCGGTGCGCCGCCTTCGCCAGCTCCGGGGTGTCGTAGGGGGTGATGTCGTGGTGCGGCCACACCGGGTAGAGGTGGCTGAGGTGCCGGTGGTCGTAGGCGTCATCCAGGCCGGGCCAGGCCCATTCGGCAAGCGCGCCGTCGGAGTTGATCCGGTAGTCGGGCAGCCGGTCCGCGAGCGCGTTCCAGCGGTCGCCGTCCGGTCCCGGGTGCCAGGTGGCGGCGGTGCGCAGGGCGTGCCGGGCCGCCGCGACGTCCATGGTGGCGTTGAGGGTGCCCCAGCTCGCGTTCGCGGGCCGGTTCTCCGGCGAGTACGACGGCACGACCACGAGGCGGCCGTCCGGTCCGGTGCGGGTGAGGAAGTCCTCGTAGAACAGGGCGAGTTCGGTGAGGGCGGCGGCCAGCCACGCGGGACGCACCCCGGTCGTCTCGGCCTGCTCGACGAGCGGGGTGAGCAGCCAGTCGGCGCCTGCCGTCCACAGGTGCATCGGCCACTCCCGCTGGAAGTGGTACGTGTGCCCCGACTCGCCGTCGGTGTGTGCGGGCGCGACGATTCCCCGCGCCCCGAAGATCTCCCGCGCGTTGTCCCGCCAGTCACCCAACTGCCCTTGAATCAGGGCACCTTGCGCCTGGGTCACCTCGGGCAGGTCACAGGCCGCCGCGGACGCCGTCTGGAGATTGAGGTTGGCGTCCGTGGTGAACGCCCCAGACCAAGCCGTGCCCCACTCGCCGGTCCACAGCCCGGTGAGCCGTGGCGGCAGCGCGCCGGACGCGCTCAGCAGGTGGTAGCGGCCCGCCGCGAACAGCCGCTCCAGCAGGGCCGGGCTGTCGACCCGTTCGAGCAACTCCGAGCCGGGCAGGCCACGTTCGGAGCGTGGCGCGTCGAGGGTGAACGTGACCCGTTCATAAGCGGCGCGGTGCGGGGTCTCGTGCCGGGCGAGCAAGGTCTCGTAGGTCTCCTCCAGGTCCGGGCCCGCCAGTGAGGCGAGCGCCGCCGCCTGGGCGCCCGCGTCGAGCTCCCCGAGATGCCGCCGCACCCGCGTGAGCAGCAGCAGCCCATCCGCGCCCTCGATGCGTAGCCCCGTGGTGCCCACCGAGCGCCGCCCGCCGCGCACCAGCGCGACCGTCACCCCGGTGTACGCCAGATCGCTGTCCGGATAGCGGCAGCGCAGCGTCAACTGGGCTCCCTGGGGCGTCAGGACGACGCTGCGGCCGACCCCGAGCCCACCCGGCACACCGGCGAGGCGGGGGTCCAGGGACACATCGCCGTCGAGCCCGGACCCGGTGACGTACTGCACGACGACATCGTCGGCCCGCGACACGAACACCCGCCCGCGCCACCCGCTGCACTGCGCCTCGGCCACCCCCGTCGCGAAGGCGACCGCGCGCCGGTAGCCGCGCCACACCACGCTGTCCCGCAGGAACCGCACCTGGAACGCAGGATGGAACGCCTGCACCCAGCGCAGCGCACGGCCGTCCGTGAACTGCTCGGCCGCCGTGACGTCGCCTGCCAGCAACCTGTCCTGGATGTGTGGGAGATGGGCGGCGATCGCGGGTGGCCGTGGGCGAGGTTCGCCGTCCGGGCGGACCAGCGTGTGATGGGTGACGGCCACCCGGTCGTCGTGCGGGTCGCCGAACACAAGAGCGCCGTGGGTGCCGTTGCCGCTGAGGAAGGCGTCCTCCCAGCGCGTGGCCGGCGCCCGCTCCCAGGTGCCGTGCGGATGGTCAGCCGGCACTGTGCCCCCGCGTCGTCGTCCCGGAAGCGAGAACCGCGACACCGAAGCGCCCGAGAGTCACCGAGCCGTCGTGCTCGGCTCCCGTCAGCAGATCCCGGTACGTCGTGTCGTCCGGCAATGCGACGGTCACCTCGCCCCGCCCATGGTGCAGCAGGAACAGAAGCTCGCCGCGGCGTACGGCCTCCACACCTGCGGGGAGGCCGGACAGTGGAGGCCGTACGCCCGCCTCGGCCGCCACGTCCTCGAGCAGTGAGCGCAGCGCCGGGGGTTCGGGAAGCGTCGACACGTACCGGGCCCGGCCGCGCCGCAGCACGGCCGGCAGCCCGTCGAGCTCGCCACCGCGGTACACGGCACTGACCTCCGTGCCGGGTTCGGCCGTCAGCTCCTCCGACCACAGAGTGCCGGTGAACTCCCCGCAGTCCACGGTCTCGTCGGGATCGAGCGGCCACCACTCGTGCACCGTCCGGATCCCGAACAGCGCGCGCAGCCGCGCGTCCATGCCGCCGGGCCGCACCCGGTCGTCCGCGTCGGCGACCCCGGTGAAGAACCCGGACACGAGCGTGCCACCGCCGCGTACGTAGGCCACGAGATTCTCGATCGCCGCGTCCGTGAGCAGGTACAGGTGCGGCACGACCACCAACTTGTAGGCGGACAGGTCGTGTTCGGGGTGCGCGAAGTCGGTGGCGAGATGTGCCTCCCACAGGGCACGGTGCCAGGACCGCACCACGTCCTCGTACGCGACGTGTGCCGACGGCCTGCCGTCCTGGCAGTCGGCCCACCAGGAATGCCAGTCGTGCAGCACGGCGACATCGGCGGCAATTCGTGTGCCCGGCACCTGCGATCCCAGCGCCGCCAGTTCCGCGCCGATCCGTTTCACCTCGGCGAACGCACGGCCCTCCTCGCCCGCGTGGCCGACCATCCCCGAGTGGAACTTCTCGGCGCCCTGCCGGGACTGCCGCCACTGGAAGTAGCAGACGGCGTCGGCGCCGCGCGCCACCGTCTGCAGCGACCAGAGCCGGTTGAGGCCGCGCGGCTTGGGGTGGTTCACGCCGCGCCAGTTGACCGGTCCCGCCGCCTGCTCCATCACCATCCAGGGGCCGCGTGCCTGGCTGCGCGTCATATCGCCGATCATCGCGTTGTACTGACCGCCCTGCGGGTCCCGCGGGTCCGGGTACACGTCGACCGACACCACGTCCTCCCGCTCCGCCCATGCCCACGCGTCCTGGCCGATCCAGAACGGCATGAAGTTGGTGGTGACCGGGACGCCGGCGGGGGAGTGCCGTCGGACGATGTCTCGCTCGGCCGTGTAGCACTCCAGCAGCGCGTCCGAGGTGAAGCGGCGGAAGTCGAGGACCTGCGCCGGATTGTGCAGGTACTGGGCGCGGCGCGGCGGGATCACATCCGCCCACATCTGCAGGTGCTGACTCCAAAAGGCCGTGCCCCAGGCCGCGTTGACGGCGTCGAGGGTGCCGTACTTCGCGCGGAGCCAGTCGCGGAAGGCGCGCGCCGCCTCGTCGCCGTAGTCGAACGTGCAGTACTCGTTGTTGATGTGCCACATCCGCAGGGCGGGGTGGTGGCCGTAGCGGATCGCTAGGTCCTCGGTGATCGCGGCGGCATGGCGGCGGTACGCGCTGGAGGAGTGCGCGAACTGCTGGCGTGAGCCCCACCACACGGTCTGCCCGTTCTCGTCGCGCGGCAGCGTCTCCGGGTGCATCCGCCCCAGCCACGGCGGCGGTGACGCGGTCGGCGTCGCCAGGACTACACCGATGCCGTGCGAGTGCATCAGGCCCATCAGCCGGTCCATCCAGCCGAACTCCCTTGCGCCCGGCGTCGGTTCGAGCTTCGCCCAGGAGAAGACGCCGAGTGTCACCGAGGTGACGCCGGCCTCCTTCATCAGCCGGACGTCGTCGGCCCATACCTCCTCGGGCCACTGCTCGGGGTTGTAGTCGCCGCCGTACAGCAGGCGGCCGTCGTGTGCGATGGTCACCCCTTCACCGCCCCCGTGAGCATGCCCTTCTTGAAGTGGCGCTGGACGAACGGCGAGGCGATGGCGACCGGGATCAGGGCGAGCACCATGACGGCCATCTGCAGCCCGAGCGCGGAGAGTTCCCCCGTGCGGACCGCTTGCTGCAGGCCGGTCGGTGCCTCGGTGTGTTTCTGGACCAGCTGGATGAGGACGTTCTGCAGCGGCATCATCTGCTGGTCGGTGAGGTAGATGGAGGCGTTGAACCAGGCGCTCCAGTACCCCACCGCGTAGAACAGGGAGATCACGGCGAGCACGGCCCGCGACAGCGGCATGATGATGGTGAGCAGGATGCGCAGGTCACTCGCTCCGTCGATGCGGGCGGACTCGGTGAGTTCGGGGGAGATCCCCATGAAGAACCCCCGCAGCACCAGGATGTTGAAGACGCTGACGGCACTCGGCAGGATCAGCGACAGATAGGTGTCCGTCAGGCCGAGCGACTGCACCAGCAGATACGTCGGGATGAGTCCCGCTCCGAAGAACATGGTCGCCATCAGGATCATGAGGATGACCCGGTGCCCGAGACTCCCCGGCCGCGACAGACCGTAGGCCGCGAGGACCGAGACCGTCATCGAGAACAGGGTGCCGACTACGGTGACGCCGAACGACACCATGAGGGCCCGGCTCACCTGCCCGCCGCCGAGCAGCTCCGTGTAGTTGACGAAAGTGATGCCCTCGGGGACGACGACGAGACCGCCGGCGCGGTCGATCACGGGCTTCGGGGAGAGGCTGGTGACGATCACGATCCACAGAGGGGCGAGCACCCCGAGGCAGCACAGGGCGAGGAAGCCGCCCTTCATGGTGAGCCCGGTCCTGCTCGGCGCCTCTTCCCACGCGGGGCGAGGCGGTGCCTGCAAGCTGCGGATCAGCTGCGTGTTGAGGCTCATTTCTGGTACACCCCCTGCTCACCGAGCAGATGAGCGAACTTGTTCGCACCGAGCACCAGACAGATGCCGATGACCCCCTTGATCAGCCCGACCGCGGCCGCGTAACTGAAGTCGCCGAACTGGATACCGACGTTCCACACGTAGGTGTCGAGGACCTCGCTGGCCCCGCGGCCGACCGCGTCGCGCTGGAGCAAGAACTGCTCGAAGCCGACGGAGAGCGCGTCGCCCACCCGCAGGACCAGGAGAAGCGCGATCACCGGGCGCAGCGCGGGCAGCGTCACGTGCCACATGCGGCGCAGGCGCCCCGCGCCGTCCATGGCGGCGGCCTCGTACAGGTCGGTGGAGACGGCCGAGAGCGCGGCGAGGAACACGATGATCCCCCAGCCCGCGTCCTTCCACACGGACTGCGCGGTCACCAGGAACTTGAACAGGGACGCGTTCGTCATCAGGTCGAAGCCGCCCCAGCCGTGCTGCTCCATGGTCTGCGCGATGATGCCCGCGCCACCGAAGATCTGCTGGAAGACAGTGACGACGAGGACCCACGAGAAGAAGTGCGGCAGATACATGATCGCCTGCGCCACGGCCCGCACCCGGGGCCGGATCACGCTGTTGATGAGCAGTGCGAGGGCGATGGGGATCGGGAAGAACAGCACCAGTTGGAGCAGGAACAGCACGATGGTGTTCTTCACCGCGGTCCAGAACTCCGGGTCGTCGAGCATGCGGGAGAACTGCTCGATGCCGACCCAGGGGCTGTGGAAGATCGCGGTGATGCCGTTGCTGGAGGCGTACGGGTCGTAGTCCTGGAAGGCGACCACGTTGCCGAGCAGCGGTACGTAGTTGAAGAGCAGGAGCAGTCCGATGGCGGGCAGCGTCATCAGGATGAGCGCGCGGTCGCGGCGCAGCCGGACCCGCCACGGGACCTTGCCGGCGGCACGCTTCTCGGGAACCGCCGTCGGGGCGAGGGCGGCCGCCGGTTCCTCGACGGCCGCCGCGGGACGTGTCCCGTCGGGCCTGCTCCCGGCCGTGAGAGACATCAGTTGCCGCTGCCGTTCTTTTCGATGAGCTTCTTGTACCAGTCGCGCAGCTTCTCGCCGCCGCCCGACTTCCAGGTGGAGATGGCCTGCTGCAGGTCGGACAGCTTCTTGTTGCCGCGTACGTAGTCGATCTCCAGCTGCTCGAACGGCGAAGCTAGGTTCGCGTAGCGGGACGGTTCGACGATGTTCATGCCGTACGTGGAGGTCTTCTTCGTGAACGCGCCCATCCGCTGCTCCCACTCCACCTGCTTGCGGGTGACGTCGGGGAGGTCGGGGTGTGCCAGGTAGGGGGCGGGGGCGGCGAGCATCACCCAGGCGTTGATGGCCTCCTGGTTGCCCTGGTCCGTCTTGACGGGCAGGCCGTCCTTGACCGTGTAGTGGGTGCCCTCGACGCCGTAGTCGACGAGCATCCGCTCCTTCGTGCCGTAGGGCGCCGCCGCGAAGTTGGCGGCGGCCAGCGCGTTCTCGACCGTGGTCTTGGAGGCGCCCTTGCGGATGAACGACCAGATGGTGGCGGGCTGGCTCGCGTACAGCGTCGGGTCGCCGCCGTCGGCACCGAAGATGTCGATGGCCTCGCAGACGAAGTCCGGGTTGGCCTTGGCCTGTTCGGCGCTCTTCACGTACCAGTGGGAGATGTCGTTGTTGTAGACGAGGACCTGGCCTGCGGTGAAGCGCTGGCCGGCGTCGCCCGTGCGGGCCTTGTCGTCGGGGTGCACGACGCCCGCGCCGAACAGCTTGCGGGTCCACTCCAGCGCTTCCAGGTATTCGGGCTGCTCGATGCGGTACGTCAGCTTGCCGTCGTCCCCGATGTTCCAGCCGAGCGGACCCGAGGCGCGGACGCCGAAGATGTTGAAGGCGGTCCAGGACATGTCGCCGCAGGCATAGACCTTGGACTTGGCGCTCGTGGCGTCCTTGGCCCAACTGGTGAACTCATCGGGCGACTTGGGGACGTCGTAGCCCTTCTTGTCGAAGATGTCCTTGCGGTAGTAGGGCACGATGAAGGTCGCCGTGGCGGACGGCATCGGGATGCCCCGCAGGTTGCCTCCGAAGATGCTCATGCGCCAGGAGTCCGAGGGGATCGCGGCGAGATTCGGGTACTTCTTGACCTTGTCGCCCGCCAGGTAGGGGCCGAGGTCCATGAACTTCGCCGCGACCGCGTTCGGGATCTTGCCGGTCAGCTCCCAGCTCGGCACCACCACCATGTCGGGTATGGAGCTGCTCGCGAGGACGGCGCCGAGCTTCTCGCCGTAGGTGTTGCCGTCCTGGTTCTGCCAGGTGACCTTCGTGCCCGCCGCCGTGTCGACCGCCTTGTAGTAGGCGCAGTCGCCCTTCGGAGCCGTGCCCCAGAGCGGAGACATGATCTTGATGGGCGTGCCGGTGCCGAGCCTGTCCGGCGCCGAGGTGGCCAGCGCCGACAGGGCCACCTTCCCGGTGTAGCCGGAAGCCGAGCCGTTCTTCGACGGCACGTCGGGCCTGGCGAACTTGCTGGCGACAAAAGTCGGCAGCAACTTGTCGGCGGCCTTCCCGGAGGTGGTGCCTTCCCGGTCCTTGTTCTCCGACCCGCCGCAGGCGGCGAGCAGCGGCATCCCGCCGGCCACCGCTGCGGCGGCCACGGCGGTGGAGGCGAGGAAACTTCTCCGGCTGGGAGCGGAGGCGGAGGGCGAGTTCGGCGTCATTGCGGTAACCCTTCGGGGAACGCGTCGCGCATTTGTCGAAGCGCTTCGATGTTGCAGCGAGGCTAAGGGAGCGCTTCCACGGTCACAAGAGCGGTGCACGGAATTCCTGAACGTGCTTTCCCTGTCGGCTACTTGACACCTGCCAACCTGAGTACGGAGCATCGAAGCGCTTCGAAGATTCACTGACCTCTTTCGCCAAGGGACCCGCACGTGACCGAAAGACTCCCGCTCCCCCCGGACGGGGCACCGCCCACGGACAAGCGCGTCGACGACCTGCTGTCCCGGCTGACGCTCGACGAACGCATCGCGCTGCTGCACCAGTTCACGCCGGGTGTCGAACGGGTCGGCCTCGCCGCGTTCCGCACCGGGCAGGAGGCACTGCACGGCGTCGCGTGGATGGGCCCGGCCACCGTGTTCCCGCAGTCCGTCGGGCTCGGCGCGACCTGGAACGACGACCTGGTGCGGCGGATCGGCGACGCCGTCTCCGCCGAGGTGCGCGCGATGCGCGAGCGCGACGACCGGATCGGCCTCAATGTCTGGGCGCCCACGGTCAACCTCCTCCGCCACCCGCTGTGGGGCCGGAACGAGGAGGGCTACTCCGAGGACCCGCACCTCACCGCGGCCATCGCCACCGCCTACACGCGCGGCCTGCGCGGCACCCACCCCACGTACTGGCGCACCGCCCCCGTCCTCAAGCACTGGCTCGCCCACAACAACGAGACGCTCAGGGACACGTCGAACTCCTCCGTCCGCCCCCGCGTCCTGCACGAGTACGACCTCAAGGCCTTCCGCGCCCCCGTCGAGGCGGGCGCCGTCGCCGGAGTCATGCCCGCCTACAACCTGGTCAACGGCCGGCCCAACCACGTATCGCCCTATCTGCGCGAGCAGTTGCGGACCTGGACCGACCAGGAACTCCTCGTGTGCTCGGACGCCGGCGCGCCCAGCAACCTCGTCGACTCCGAGCACTACTTCGACACCCACGAGGAGGCCACCGCCGCCGCCCTCGTCGCGGGCGTCGACAGCTTCACCGACCACGGGACCGACTCCTCGACGATCACCGGGCGGATCCGCCGCGCCCTCGACCAGGGCCTGATCTCCGAGTCGGACATCGACACCGCCGTGCGCCGACAGCTCGATGTGCGGCTGCGCCTGGGTGAGTTCGAGGACCGCGACCCCCTCGAAGGCGCCGGGGCCTTCGACTCGGAGGAACACCGCGCCCTCGCGCAGGAGGCAGCCGAGCAGGCGGTCGTGCTGCTCAAGAACGACGATCTGCTGCCGCTGCCCGACACCGCCCACATCGCCCTGGTCGGCCTGCTCGCCGACGAGTGCAAGACGGACTGGTACAGCGGCACCCTCATCCACCGCTCCACCCCGCTCGACGGCCTCCGCGAGCGGTTCGGCACGGAGCACGTCACCTTCACGGAGGGCGCGGACCGGGTGCGGCTGCGGTGCGACGCCGGATGGCTGTACGTGCCCGAGAACGACGCCGACGCGAGCGTGCGCGGGGTCGAGGGCGCCCTCGACCCGGCCCTCCTCGCCGGCCGCACCGACCTGCCGCCGCTCACCACCGCCACCGAATCGGGCACCGAACTCGCCCTCGTCGACTGGGGGAACGACGTCCTCACCCTGCGCGCACCCGACGGCCGCTACCTGTCCGTCGCCGAGGACGGCTTCGTGCGGGCGTCCGCCGAGCAGCCCGGCGGCTGGGTCGTCCAGGAGACGTACACCCTGGAACGGCACGGAAACGCTCACCTCCTGAGGCACACGGGCACGGGCCGGTACGTCGCTGTCGCCGCCGACGGCGTGCAGGTTGCCGAGCAGGGCACGGTTTTCGACGTGGAGTACGTGGAGCGCGGCGCGGACGCCGTGGCCCGGGCAGCCGCCGATGCCGACGTGGTGATCGTCGTCGCGGGCAACGACCCGCACATCAACGGCCGCGAGACCGAGGACCGCACGACGCTCGCCCTCCCCGACCACCAGGACCGGCTGTGGCGAGCGGCCCGCGCCGCCAACCCGAACACCGCCCTGGCCGTGATCGGCGCTTACCCCTACGCCGTGCCCGACGCGGACACCGAACTCCCCGCCCTGCTGTGGACCGCCCATGGCGGACAGGCCGCGGGGCACGCCCTCGCCCGGGTCCTCGCTGGCGACGTCAGCCCCGCCGGACGCCTCCCGCAGACCTGGTACGCCGGCGACAGCGACCTGCCCGACCTGCTCGACTACGACGTCATCGGCTCCCGCCAGACCTACCTCTACTTCGAGGGCACACCGCTCTACCCCTTCGGACACGGCCTGTCCTACGCCTCGTTCGACTACGACGGACTCTTCGTGCACCGCGGCGCGGACACCCTTGAGTGCACCTTCACCGTCACCAACACCGCCACCACCCCGGCCGACGACGTCCCGCAGCTGTACGTCCGCCCGCTCGACATGCCTGCGCCGCGCCCGCGCCGCCAGCTCCTCGCGCACCGCCGCATCGCCCTCGCGTCGGGGGCGTCGCAACGCGTCACCTTCTCCGTGCCTGTCGCCGACCTCGGCCACTGGGACGTCGCCCGCGGCCGCTGGAGCGTCACCTCGGGCGCGTACGAACTGCTCGTCGGCGCCTCCAGCGAGGACATCCGCCTCACCACGCGCCTGACCCTCGACGGCGACGAGCCCGCGCCTCGGCCTGTGCTCGTCGACGGCCTGGACGCCGCGTCGTACGACGAACAGCGCGGCACGGCGATCGTCGACCGCACGAAGACGTCCGGCGACGCCGTCACCGCGACCGGGCCCGACGCCGAACTCCTCTACAGCGGCTGCGACCTGGGCGCCAACGGAGTCCGCGCAGTGCGCCTGACGGTCGCGGGCTCGGGCACCGTCGCGATCGGGGACGGCGGCACGGTCACCGTCCCGGAAACCGGTGGCCCGTACAGCTACGTCACGCTGGACGCCGATTTCACCGCCCGCGGAGTATGTGACCTGCGCGTGCGGCTCGGCGGCGAGGTCCGTCTGGCCCGGCTCACCTTCATCCCACGGGGGACCACCGTATGAAGTTCACCGACGGTTTCTGGCTGATGCGCGAAGGGGTCCATGCCGCGTACGCCACCGAGGTCCGCCAGATCGTGGCCGCCGAGGACCGGTTCACCGCGTACGCCGCCGTCCGGCACGTCCGTGACCGCGGCGACACCCTCAACCAGCCTCTGATCACCATCGACTGCTTCGCCCCCGCCGAGGGCGTCATCGGCGTCCGCTTCACCCACCACGCGGGCAAGCGGCACCGGGGCCCCGACTTCGAGCTGCTGCCCTCCGAAGGCAGCGCCGGCGCACAGGTGACCCGTGAGGGCACGGTCGCCGAGCTGAAGACGGGCCCGCTCACCGTCCGCCTGGACACGGCAGGGGAGTGGGGCCTGGAATTCCTCGACTCCTCAACAGGACGCCGACTGACGGCTGTTGAACACAAGGGCACCGCCTTCGCTACCACGCCCGACGGCTCCCACCACATGGTCGCCCAGCTCGCGCTCGGCGTCGGAGAGCACATCTACGGCCTCGGGGAACGCTTCACCCCGTTCGTCAAGAACGGCCAGACGGTGGACATCTGGCAGGCCGACGGCGGCACCAGCAGCGAACAGGCCTACAAGAACGTCCCGTTCCACCTCTCCTCGCGCGGCTACGGCGTCCTCGTCAATCACCCGGGTAAGGTCGGCTACGAGATCGGCACGGAGTCCGTCGGCCAGCTCCAGTTCAGCGTCGAGGACCAATCGATCGAGTTCTACGTCGTCGCGGGCCCGACCCCGAAAGACGTGCTGCGCCGCTACACCGCGCTCACCGGCCGCCCCGCCCTCCCGCCGGCCTGGTCGTTCGGCCTGTGGCTCACCACCTCCTTCTGCACCGAGTACGACGAGGAGACGGTCACGTCGTTCGTCGACGGCATGGCCGAGCGCGACATCCCGCTCACCGTCTTCCACTTCGACTGCTTCTGGATGCGCGAGTACCAGTGGTCCGACTTCACCTGGGACCCGGACGTCTTCCCCGACCCGGTCGGCATGCTGCGCCGCCTCAAGGCGCGCGGCCTGCGCATCAGCATGTGGATCAACCCGTACATCGCCCAGAAGTCCCCACTCTTCGACGAGGGACTGGCGTCGGGCTATCTGGTCCGCAAGCCGAACGGCGACGTCTGGCAGTGGGACCTGTGGCAGCCCGGCATGGCACTCGTCGACTTCACCAACCCGGGCGCGCGCGACTGGTACGCGGGCAAGCTGCGCGGCCTGGTCGACATGGGCGTCGACAGCTTCAAGACGGACTTCGGCGAGCGCGTCCCGACCGACGTCGTCTGGCACGACGGCTCCGACCCCGAGCGCATGCACAACTACTACGCGCACCTCTACAACCGCACCGTCTTCGAGCTGTTGGAGAAGGAGCGCGGCAGCGGAGAGGCGGTCGTCTTCGCCCGCTCGGCGACGGCCGGCGGCCAGCAGTTCCCGGTGCACTGGGGCGGTGACTGCTTCGCCTCGTTCACGGCGATGGCGGAGTCGCTGCGTGGCGGCCTCTCCCTGTCCCTGTCGGGCTTCGGCTTCTGGTCACACGACATCGGCGGCTTCGAGGGCACCCCCGACCCGGCCGTCTTCAAGCGCTGGCTCGCCTTCGGCCTGCTCTCCTCGCACAGCCGCCTGCACGGCAATGTCTCGTACCGCGTGCCATGGGCATTCGGCGAGGAAGCGGTGGACGTGGCACGGAAGTTCACGCGCCTCAAGCACCGCCTCATGCCGTACCTGTACGGGGCGGCGGTCGAGGCGCACCGCACCGGCGTCCCCGTGATGCGTCCGATGCTCCTCGACTTCCCGGACGACCCCACGTGCCGGGTGCTTGACCGCCAGTACATGCTCGGCCCCGACCTGCTCGTCGCGCCGGTGTTCTCGGCGGACGGCGACGTCGAGTTCTATCTGCCCGAGGGCACGTGGACGCGGCTGCTGACGGGGGAGCGGGTCGAGGGCGGGCGCTGGCTGCGCGAGACCCACGGCTTCGACAGCCTGCCGCTGTTCGTCCGTCCCGGCGCGGTCGTCCCGCTCGGCGCGGACGACCGGCGCCCCGACGGCGACTGGATCGACGGCGTCACCCTGCTCGTCGCGCCGGGCGCGCAGGACGTGACCGTGACGGTGCCGGACCACGACGGGAGCCCCGCCGCCGCGTACAGGGTGCGCCGGGACACCGTCGACGGGGCGGTCACGGTGGAGGTGGCGGGAACGGAACTCCCGTACCAGGTAGGGGAGTTGTAGCCCGTTCGACGTGCTTGGTCAGGAGACGGCGGTGCCCGTCACCGTGTCTCCCGACCGCGTCACCTGGTACGTGGCGGTGGCGCCGCTCCAGAAATGGAAGGTGAGAGTCACAGGCACACCGTCCTTGAGGGAGTTCAGGAAGTCGGCGGTGAGCCTGAGCGTGCCGCCGTCGTAGTCCGGGGCGAACGCGGTGCCGAACTGCTGGTACGAAGTCCAGTCGGCCGGACCCGCGTTGGTGCCGTCGGCGTATTCGGCCTCCATGGTCGCCAAGGAGTCGCCCCGGAACTGGGCCGGGGCCGCGAAGGAGCCGGTCGTCCCCGTCGCGTCCGTGAGGAGCGGCGGGTCATACGTCGTCACGTCGATCCGCCACGGCACCCTGGACGAGAACCGGGCCTGAAGCGTCGCGTTCACCCCGTACGCGCGGTCCCCCGTCAGCCGCGTCAGAGCGGCCGCCGTCAGCGTGAGCCGGTCACGGGACACGGTGTAGTCGACGCCCCGGTCGAGCTTCGTGCCGCCCTGCCAAAGCCCCATGAACGACGTGCCGTTGAGGTTCAGGGTGAGTGACTGGTCCGTGACCGGGTCGGCCTTGCGGACGTACACCTTGTCGGACGAAGCGGTACCCGAGCGCGTCGTCCAGCTCGATTTGATGAGTGCGAAGAGGGCGGGGTCGCGCCATCGCAGCGTCTCGCGGTTCAGCAGCGAGAACGGGTCCCACAGCGCGGTGGTGACGCCGTTGACGCGGGCTGTGTGACCGAGCGCCTCGAAGTACTTCAGGGCCTCGCCACGCTCGACGTAGTCCTGATGCGTGTGGTCCGGGTAGCTCAGGAGCCCGTACTCGCCGAGGTACACCGGAATGCCCTTGGCGACGAACGTGTCGTGCATCCGCGCGAAGGTGTCGGTCATGTCCTGCTGGACGGTGGCGTCGAAGCGGGTGTAGCCGGCGATGTTCACGCTGAACGGCCAGAAGCTGTAGTAGTGCACGGTCGCGACCAAGTTGGGGTCGTCGAGCCCGTCGATGGTGGCTGCCAGGTCGTCCATGAGGGTCTGGTCCGGGGTGGCGCCGACGGTGGGCAGGACGAGGAGGCGCTGCGCGTTCGCGCCGCCCGACGCGCGCACGATGCTGTGGAACGAGGTGTTGAGCTCGTCGACCAGCTCCATCTTCCGGGCGTCGTCGGCGTTGTCGAAGGCCGGTTCGTTGATGCTCTCGAAGAGCAACGTGCGCGGTTCGTCCTTGAATGCGGTGGCGATCTGCTGCCAGGTCGCGTGGTAGCGGGCGAGCACCTGGTCGTGGTCGGTGGCCATCTTGTTGATCCACTGCCAGGAGTCGTGGTGCACGTTCAGCACGACGCGCAGACCGTCCGCCTGCGCCCAGTCGACCACCTGCCGAACCCGGTTCAGGAACGCGGCGTCGATCGTGTAAGGCGCCTGTGCCGACTGGTGGTTGCCCCAGGTGACGGGGATGCGCACGCTGCGGAAACCCTGGCTCTTGACGGTGTCGAAGAGCGCCTTGGTGACCGGCGGGTTGCCCCAGGACGTCTCATCGGGGATGGCGTCGAGGGTGTTGCCCAGATTCCAGCTGGGTTGCATGGCGGCGACGGTGTCCATGGCGGAGGCGGTCGCGGCAGGAGCGGGGCGGGCGGCCGCCACGGCCCCGGTCCGGGAGGTGCCGACGGTGGCGAGTAAGGCCAGGAAGAGGCCCGCCACCCGTCCGACGCGGCGTCTGCGGCTCCGTGCTCGTCTCATACGGGGTCCCTTTCAGCGGCTGAGTTCAGTGGTCCCGGTCAGCGGTCGAGTTCAGACGGCGAGCGGCTCGTAGCGAAACCAGTCGAAGTGGGCGGTGCCGGTCGCGGCGTACAGGCCGATGACGCGGCCGGTGAACCCGCCGGCCACCTCGGTCGACAGATAGCGGCCGTCGAGGGCCGCGAGTGCGGTGAACGTGCCGTGCGGATCCTCGACGCCGAACGCGAGCATGTCGGGGCCGGTGCGCGCGTCGCTCGGGGTGTCCGTGGGGGTCACGTCGACGCCGAGCACGAGCGCCCCGCCGGCCGTCGCCCGGGACGTGGAGGCCACCACGGTGCGCAGCGTTCCGACGCGGGCGATCACCCGTACTTCGGCGGCGTCGGCCTCGATCTCGTAGTGGTGCCGCTCGTCGAGCCGGACCACAAGGCCGCCGGTGCCGTCCGCCGGGTCGAGGTGGGCGCGGACGCGGCAGGAGAGGTGCTGCTGCCGGTGGCCGACGAAGGTGACGTCGGCGGCGTCGGGGCCGCCCCCGAGGGCGTGGAGCGTCAGCCGGCCCGGCCGTTCCTTCGTGGTGCAGTGCCGCGGGGAGCGGTGACGGAGCGAGATCCAGGAGGGGTGCAGATCGGCGTCGTCGAAGTCGTCCGTGAAGGGTTCGGCGGAGGCGGGCGCGGGCCCGGCCGTGGCCGGCGGGCCGACGACCGGCCAGCCGTCCTCCCAGGTGACCGGCGCGAGGAAGGTCTCGCGGCCGAGCACGTGCCAGCCGGGGGTGCCGCCGCGCGGCCGCACTCCGAGGAACACCATCCACCACGTGCCGTCGGGCGCTTGCACCAGATCGGCGTGGCCGGTGTTCTGGACGGGTTCGTCGGTGCCGCGGTGGGTCAGGACCGGATTGGCCGGGCAAGGTTCGAAGGGGCCGGTGGGCGCGGGGCCGCGGGCCACGGAGACGGCATGCCCGCGCTCGGTGCCGCCCTCGGAGATCAGCAGGTACCAGTGGTCGCCCACGTGGTACAGGTGCGGCGCCTCCGGGGCCTTGGCGCCCGGCGTGCCGGACCACAGCGGGCGCGGCTCGCCGAACGTCTCGCCGGTGTACGGGTCGATTCGCACCTGGGAGATCCCGGCGACCGTGACCCAGCACGCGCCGTCCTCGTCCCAGGCGAGATCCGGGTCGATGCCGGGGACGCCGGGCAGCGGGACCGGGTCCGACCAGGGGCCCGCCGGGTCGGTGGCGGAGACGAGCAGGTTGCCGCCGCCCTCGCTCACATTGGTGGTGATCAGCCAGAAGCGCCCGCCGTGGTGGCGCAGCGTCGGCGCGTAGATCCCGGCGGAGGAGGGTGTGTCCCAGGGCAGCCGCAGCTGGCCGGGCCGGTCGAGGACGTTGCCGATCTGCCGCCAGTGCACCAGGTCGCGACTGTGGAAGAGCGGCACCCCGGGGACGTACTCGAAGCTCGAGCACGCGAGGTAGTAGTCGTCGCCGACGCGGCAGACGCTGGGGTCCGGGTGGAACCCGGGGATGGCCGGGCGTGGGTCTGCCATGCTGTCTCTCTCCGTGGTGTCGAAGCGCTTCGATCCGCGGGGAGAATATGTACGGGGGTGATGGCGCGCAAGGGGTTGGACAGGACGACAAAGGGCCCTGAAGTCCCTTCATGCTTACGGGACTTCAGGGCCACGGCATCATCGACGCGCTTCAACTGGCAGTCGTCGGGCTTCCGTTCAGGCGGAGTGGACCGCGGCGTCCTCCGTGCTGAGACGGGGGGAGCCCTTGGAGCGCAACTGCGCTGCCACCGGATCCGCGGGACGCCGCGTGTGTCAGTCCGTCACCGACTGGCACGCCGCCGCGACCTCCACCAGGAGGTCCTCCTTGCAAGGCACGCACGGCGCAAGCCTGGTCTGCCTGCGACGACTGCGAGCCTCATTGTGGAACCGGCTGTCAGTACGCGCCGTTCACGTTGTCGATCGAGCCGTACTTGGCGGCCGCGTAGTTGCAGGCTGCGGTGATGTTGGCGACCGGGTCGTAGCTGTTCATCGACGTGCCGGGCACGTGGTACGCGGTGAACGTGGGGTCGATGACCTGCAGGAGCCCCTTGGACGGGGTTCCTGCGACAGCGTTGGAGTCCCAGTTGTTGATGGCCAGCGGGTTGCCGGAGGACTCGCGCATGATGTTGCGGTGGATGCCCTCGTAGGTGCCGGGAATGTTGTGCTTGGCCATTATGTCGAGCGACTCCTTGATCCAGCCGTCGAGGTCGTTGGTGTAGGTCTTCTTCGCCGGGGCAGCGGCGAGCGTGGTCCGCTGCTCGGAGCGGTCGGCCCGCTCGGCGGACGCCCTGGTGGCTGCCGGCTTCTCTGCGGGCTTGGCCGGGCTCTTCTTGCCGAGCGTGAGCTTGACACCGGGGTGGATCAGCCCCGGGTTGTCACCGAGGGTGGCTCGGTTGTCCGCGTACAGCTTTTTCCAGCCGCCGCTCAGAGAGTGCTCTCGGGCGATCTTGGCGAGGGAGTCGCCCGCGGCGACGACGTACGTCGTGGGGGCCGCGGCGCTCTTTGCGGCCGGGGCGGCCTGCGGCGCTGCGCCGGCGCTGGTCGCGCCGAGCACCGGGAGAGCGAGCACAGCGGCGCCCGTGCCTGCGGCGGCGATTCCCCGGGTGAGCGAGATGGACTTGGGGCGGCGGTGCTTTCCCTTTGAGGGCATGACGAGTTCCTCTCCGTCGCCTACGAGGTGAGCTGTCGGGTTCGGACGGGAGATGTCCGGTCGCACTGCGAATGCGACTTCACCCCGAGCCGTTCCGGAAACCGGGTCGGCGGCTTACCTGGGTCCCCCGCTCCTGCCGTGCGTAACCGAGTGGGTGGGAGGGATTCCGGACGGCGGCAGGATTCGGCGTTCCATCCGGATTGACGGTGACATTAGGCGAGAAAGCGCGGAGAGAACAAGACCAGAATTCCCATAGCGAAATGTGAGAGCCCTGACTTGGGCGACCAGAACCCGCAGCTCTCTTTGATCGAAAAGCCCAACCTTCTTTGATTAGAAGGGAAGTGGGCTCAGCAGAGCTCGGGGCCCGCGTCCGTCCGTGTGACACGGTTCACTGAATGGGATGTGGGTTGCAATCCCAGTCGATGGCGTATCGGAGGGGGATATTTCGTAGGAATATCTCGCTATATAGGCAGATCGCTCCGTACGCCTCTAATCGTCCGAAAAGGGATTTTGTAGAGCAAGACGGACATAGTGCTATGTCGCATTCAGTATCAAAAGGGGCGTATCGCCATCAATGCTGGCCCGGTCGCGCGGCCCGACGGACGTCCCGCTGTGCGGTTCGTGAGCGGTGTCGATCGGGGTGGTGCCTGAATGTGGCCTTGGGTGGTTCGGCTGGGGGATCGGCGGAGGTGAGGCCGGCGGGTTCCGTCATCGGAGTGCACTTCCCGTCGGCCTGTTGAGCTCGCGGGATACCCGGGGCGGGATAGGTGAGGGCTCCGATGCTGAGCCCGGAGATATTGCCGGCTCAGGATGTGCGCGAGCTCAGAAGACGGTCTGCATGTGATGGGGATTCAGTTGCCGATCGTCGCTGGTATGCCAGTGAAGGTCTCGGCTCGGACCGGGAGGAGGCTGCTGAAACCCTATGCAGACTACGGGTTTCCGGGCAGTTATCTATCTGCGTGGGAGGCCTGGTCGATCCCGGGCCTCAGTGGTCGACACGGCGAGGAACGGGAATTCCGCACGCACCTGCGCCGGGTCGGATTCGAACCGAAGGTCCGCCGCGAAGAAGCTCAGGAATAGGGGCAGTTGCTCGGGCATGGAACGTGACGGCAACGTCGGAGTTGCGGCGCCGGTGCAGATGCGGACAGAGGAGGAACTCGGCTGGGCGCGCGGCTAAAGGCCGTTCCGACATGATCCGCGAGTTCGTGAGCGTCCGGTCGTCTGTCGCCGGTGCGGGTGCCCTGTTCGGCGAGGCCGAGGTCGTGCAGCTGAGCATGGCGCGGTGCACGCTTTTGCCTTTGATTCGCCAGTCACGCGGGACACTTCAGACCATCATCCGAGCGAAGGGGTGCTGGACGCGAGTGCGAACGCCCTCGTGGGATCGGCGCGTTCCTGTTTCCAGGCAGGAAACGCCGCGTTGGGGTGAGCCGTGGGACGGGCCGCTTCCTCGGGTCCGGTTGTGCGGTGGGTCGATCGGACGCGGGCGGCTGGTGCCGGGGTGTGCGGGCGTTAGCGGCGTGCAGGGCATCTGACCGACGCCGGGGCGAGATGGTCCGTTTCCCTGCGGGTGCCGCTACCGGTGTTCCGGGTTTTCGTAGTCGTGGCGGCAGCCGGCGTCCCAGGCGGTGCGCTGGTTGCCGTAGGCGGGGATGCCACCGAGATCTTTCAATGCCCGGGCCAGGTGCAGCAGGTTCCAGGTCATGAACGTGGTGTTGCGGTTGGTGAAGTCGTTTTCGGGGCCGCCGGAGCCCGGGTCGAGGTAGGAGGGGCCGGGGCCGGCCTCGCCGATCCATCCCGCGTCGGCCTGGGGAGGGATGGTGTAACCCAGGTGCTGCAGGCTGTAGAGGACGTTCATCGCGCAGTGTTTGACGCCGTCCTCATTGCCGGTGATCAGGCAGCCGCCGACGCGGCCGTAATAGGCGTACTGTCCTGCGTCGTTGAGAAGGCTGGAACAGGCGTAGAGGCGTTCGATCACCCGCTTCATCACGGAGCTGTTGTCGCCCAGCCAGATCGGGCCGGCCAGCACGAGGATGTCGGCGGCCATGACCTGACGGTAGAGGTCCGGCCAGGCGTCGGTCTTCCAGCCGTGCTCCGTCATGTCGGGCCACACGCCCGTGGCGATGTCGTGGTCGACGGCCCGGACGGCGTCGACGTGGACTCCCTGGGCTTCCATGATCGCGGTGCTGCGGCCGATCAGGCCCTGGGTGTTGCTCGTCTCCGGCGAGCGTTTGAGGGTGCAGTTGACGACCAGCGCCCGCAGGTCGTCGTACTGGGCCGGAGGCACGTCGGTGGCGGGTGACGAAGTGGTCATACGATCCTCCCAGAGCCCTGTCGCCACCTGGTGCGCGGTGACTTGTCCACTTTGCCCAGCGTGGGGCCCGGCCGACGGCAGCCGCCACAGCAGTGGCCTCCGAATGGCCCTGGTGGTCTGCACGTGCGGTCGGCTCGATTTGGTGCTGTGCGGCCTGCTGGTACAGGACACGGGGACCGACGGCGAGGTCGTCAACCATGCTCGGATGACTGGCACGCTCGCCCCGCTCTCAAGATTCCGGAGAGCGCCTCCGGCAAGCTCTGGGAAGGGGAGGGGCTTCTCCGCCCCTGAGCTTCCTGTGTAGATCAACCTCGACTCCCGGCTGATCGACGTGCGGGGCCCGACTGCCTGGCGGTGGACTGCCTGCGGTCTCAATGATTGATTCTGCTTGGAGTCGCACGTTTACGAGCATGTATTGACACTCCTCGGGCGGGGCGCCATAGTCTTCCGCAGGCAATTGGGCTGCAGAGTTTTGGCATTGTCAGGTGCATGCCGATTCCTGGTCGGTGATGGCCCTCCCCTCGCTCCACGTCGATTGGAGAGAACTCGGCACCAGGGCACCGGTGCCCGGCATGCGCGTAGAACCGGGAGAGGGGGTGAGCGTCCGCCCAGGAGTTGGGGCGACAGAGCCACCTCAGCCGTATCGCGGTCACCGCGGCGCAGTCGTTACCGCCCGCAGCACTCATGCGAGAAGGCGGTGCCCAGAAGTTCACGTCCCTGCTCACCTTCAACACCCCCTTGAGGAGCATCAGATGAAACGAGCGTTGACACGCATTGCGGTAGCGGCCCTCGCCGCACTCGTCCCGTTCATCGCGGCACCTGGCGCACAGGCGCAGACCTTCGGCGGGAACGAACTACTGTCGTGGACGGTAAGCGGGGCTCCCAGTGAGGGACTGACATCCCTCAACTTCCCGATCACCGTGAACACCGGCACCGCCCATGTATCCGGGACCTACTTCGCGATGCAGTACGGGTTCACCGGACAGAGCGACATCGGGTACACAGGACTGCAGCCGCGGCCGGATGCGAACGGGCACCAGCGCCTGCGTGGAGTGTTCTCTTCCTTCATCAGCGGCACGACAAGCACGCACGCCAACTGTTCGGACGGGGCTGACGGCGGCGCCGGCGTCAGCTGCGGAGTGGACTTCGACGCCGTGTACGGCCACACCTTCCGCGTCGAGATCGCCCAGGTCGGCACGGACACCTGGTCGGGCACAGTCGTCGACACCAACAACGGTCAGCGGATCCCTGTCGGCACCTACAAGTTGCCCGCCGGCTCCGGCAACCTGAAGGCCTCCCAGGCGGGTTTCATCGAGTATTACAACGTTCCGAGCTGCGACCAACAGCCGCGGTACGACGTCACGTTCGGCGGACCGTCCTCCGGGTCCCTGTCCGGCACAACGAAGTGGGTCAAGGAATACGGAGAGTGCGCCGGCTACGGCAGCACCCAGGTGACCACGGTCGGCGCAGGTGTGCACGTGACCCGCGGTAGCGCGGGTTAGCACGCCAGGGGCAGGGCTTTGGTGTCGGCCCTTGGGGCGATGTCGCGGCTGCTGGATCGACCTCGGGCTGATGGCTTGCCAGGGGCGGCCTCCCTGGGGCCGCCCCTCGTTCACGCGCCTGCCGCCGACGCAACCTGTAACGTCGACATGCATGACAGCAGAGTCACCGGCGCGGACTGTGCAACGCCTGTTCCCGCTGCTCGCCGAGGGGAAGAGTGCGGAGGCGGCGGCGCTGTTCGCCGACTCGGTGTCGTTCTCCATCCCGCACCCGCCGGGCATTCCCTGGGTACCGGACGTCGACTCGGCGGAGGGCATGCGGAGGTTCTTCGAGCTGCTGCAGACCCATGTGCAGGCCAAGGAGTTCGACCTCCGCCAGGTCATCGCCGAGGGCGACGATGTAGTGCTCATCGGACGCATGGTCTCCGAGGTCAAGAAGACGGGCCGGGACATCGACACCGCGTTCGCCCTGCACACCACAGTCCGGGACGGACGGATCACCCGCTACCACCTCTACGAGGACAGCTACGCCGTTGCCAGGGCCTACTTCGACGACTGATCGCCGGGCGGGCTCGCTCAGCTTCTGACCTCTGGCCTCGAACGTCGCATCGCACGCACTCACCGACGCGATGTTCTGCGATAAGCGGCCGGTGACCTCGCGAGTAGATCTGGCGTTGCCGGCCGAACGCCGGCGTGGGCCGCCTACCGACTGCTGCCGGCCTGACGGCCCGGCCTCACTTCAGGAGCCGGGCGAAGAGCCGGCCCCCGTCATCCACCTCGAACCACGGGGTACCAGCGTGCCCGCCCAGATTGGCGTGCAGCGTCTTCTCCTTGGTACCGAAGGCATCGAACAAGTCCAGGGCCGACCGCCGGTCGTCCCCTTCGTCATCCCACTGCAGCAGGAACTGCACCGGACTGGTGACCCGCCGGGCCTCCTCGCGCTGGGCGCGGTGCACGTGACCCCCGGCGAAGGAACCGGCGGCCGAGATGCGCGGCTCGACCACCGCCAGCCGAATGCCGACGGCGGCCATCCCCGAGTACCCGACCCGGCCGCCGGTCTCCGGCAGCGAAAGGAGGGCGCCCAGGGTGGTCCGCCATTCGGGGCCCGGCGACGAGGTCTACGGCGGTAATCCGAAGCTGCGCACCACCGTGGAGGAACGCGGTACCGGCTACGTCCGCGCGGTGGCCCGCACCCACGAAGGCACCACCCAGGCAGGGAAGTTCCGCGCAGACGCCCTTGCCGACAAGCTTCCCAAGCGGGCCTGGCAGAACCTGTCCGCCGGGGCTGGTGCAAAGGACCAGCGCTTCTACGACGGGGCCCACACCGACCTGCACCGCCGGCCCGATTCCGACGGGCCGGCGATCCAGCGTGCTCGGGATGGTGGTATCACCACTCGTCGTGGTCGCAGATCACCCGGAAACTGCCTACGACCGCGTCCTCGACGAAGACGCCTCCCTGGCCGCTCCCATGGCCGGTCCGGGGCGCGACACCATAAGTAGAGCCGTAGGGGCCGACCGTGGCCACCGGCGCACCGTTGTCGCAGTTGAACCCGCGGTAGACCTCAACGGTCGCGTCGCTGTCGTTGTCGATGCTGAAACTGCTTGAGCCCAGCCCACTGGCAGCGGGGATGCAGCCCTCCGTGCGGGCGGAGTACGTCCGTTCGTTGAAGTGGATTCTTCCCTCCTTCTTGCCGCCGTAGCCACGGTCACGGCCCTCGTGGCCACGGCCCTCGTCCCCCCTGCCGTCAGCGCTGTCGGTACCGACGGGAGCCGCCGCGGGGGCAGCCTTCTTGACGGGCGGGGCTGCCTTCTTGACGGGCGGGGCGGCCCGCTTGGCCGGCGGCGCGGCTTGTTGGGCCGCCGGGGTAGCGGCCTGGGTCGATTCGGATTGCGCGGCATAGGTGATGCCGGCGGCGGCAAGGACCGCTGCGCCTACCATGGCGGCGGATACGGCGAAGATTCGCGTGGGCATGTCAATCCTCCCTGTCTCGGAGACGCCAGCTGAACAGCCGACATGCAATGAACGTAGTAATCGGCTTATCAGCTGTCATTTCAGGGCAACTCAAGGTGTGACATCAGGCTGCTGATTGAGTGGAATCCTGCATTTAGTGCATATCTCGGGGTTTTCTGACATGGCGCCAGAATCCGGGTTCAGACGAGGCTGCAGTGCGGCCGGGGGTGACAGCGGTGCGGCCCGGCTGCCGCACATCTGACGGCAGCAGGCCACGCGGGGACCGGGATGCCGGCCGGCTGCAAAGCCAGGTTCGCCAGACGTACGCAGGTCAGGATGCTCAGCGCGTCGACCCGGCAGCACGCTTCCGCTACTCAGGCTGAGTTGTCGGCAGAGACCGGCCGCACTCGGATCGCGGCAGGTCCGGGCGTCTGATCAACGCGCATCGGCTTGCAGCCTGCCGCTGGTCGCAGAGCCGTCGGTCACGTGCGGGGCCGGCTGGTGATGCCGTCCAAGACGGTGGTCAGGTTGTGGTTGAAGGTTTCCTCGGCATTGAGGTGGGCCCCGTCGATGACGAGCCGGGCGATGGTGGGGTACCTGCCGGTATTCAACATGCGTGTGAGGTAGGGGCCGAGGCTGGCCTGAAAGGCGGCTTCATCGGTGCCGGTGGAACGGGCGGTGCGTCGCTCGGTGACCTCTCTGCGGACCGCTCCGATGATGAAGGCGTTGAGGGCGCCCAAAGTCCGCTGGAGATCGTCGATGCCGCGCACACCGGGGGCCTGGCTCAGCGCCGCCGCGGTCGCTTCGCCCACGGCGAGCGCGTGAGGTCCCAAGTGCGGCCTTCCGCCGAGCAGGTCGGAGAACCACTCGTGATCAAGGGCGGCATCGCGGGTCGCGTGGGCGATGGCCAGTACCGTGGCGCGCCACGCAGAGTGCTGGCCGACCTCGGCGATCCGGGCATAGACGACGTCGACCATCAGATCGAGCAGTTCGGATCTGTTGATCACGTAGTCGTAGAGCCGCATCGGACCGACGCCGAGTTCTTTGGCGATCTTGCGCACCGACAGGCCGTCGAGGCCGTGCGTGTCGGCAAGTCGGATCGCCGTAGCGGCGATCTTCTCGCGGCTCAACGGCACTGGCGCCGCACGCGGCTGAGGTTCGGGCCGTTCCCAAACGGGCAGCGTTTCGTTACCGTACGGTGTATCCATACGGACAGTGTACGGTAACGGAGTAGGTATGCGAATTGCGATCGCCGGTGGCGGACTTGGCGGGCTGACGCTGGCACGGATCCTGCATCAGCACGGCATCGATGCGGTGGTGTACGAGCGCGAGGCGAGCCGATCCGCGCGGCCGCAGGGCGGCGCGCTCGACCTACACCCGGAGTCCGGGCAACTGGCCCTGGCTGAGGCGGGTCTCGCCGGCCGGTTCCGGTCGGAGGCGCGGCCCGAGGGGGAGGAACATCGCATCGTCGACCCGACCGGACGGACCCTGGTACACCACGAGCCTCAACCTGGCTCATTCTCCGGACGTCCCGAGATTGACCGGAGCGCACTGCGTGATCTTCTGCTCGATTCCCTGCCCGGCGACACGGTTGTCTGGCGGCACCGGCTTGTCGCGGCCACCCCGCGACCTGGCGGGGGCTGGGAACTGACGTTCCATGGCGGCCACCGAACCGGCTGCGACATCCTCATCGGCGCGGACGGCGCGCGCTCGATCGTCCGGTCGCTGCTGGCCGACGTCCAATTGTCCAGTGTGGCCACGCTCGTAGAGCTGAACATCGAAGACGTGAACCGGCGCCATCCGGATCTCGCCGAGCTGGTCGGCCCCGGGAACCTGTGGTGCGTCGGCGTGAATCAGATCCTGGCAGCGCAACGCCTCGGCGACGGCAGCCTACGTGTCGGGATCTCGCTGCGGCCAGGCGATCGCCCCATCGACACCTACCGTAGTAAGCGCGCCCTGCTGGACGTGTTCGGTGGCTGGGACCCACGCCTCACCGCACTCATCGAGGCCGGCGACAGCGCGCCGACGCCGCGCCCGATCGAAGCGATGCCCATCGGTACGCGCTGGTCCAGCCGACCCGGCGTCACCCTCATCGGCGACGCCGCGCACCTCATGCCGCCGGTCGGCGAGGGCGCCAACCAGGCCATGCTCGACGCCGCCGAGCTCGCCGGCCGACTCGCCGCCAACCCCGCCGACCCGGACTCGGCGATCCGGACGTACGAGGAGGTGATGTTCACCAGGATTCACCCGATCGCCGAAATGTCCGCACGAGTCCAGGCGATGATGCTGTCCCCAACAGCAGCGGAAGACATCGTCCGCTTCTTCACGGCCCGGCCCGCCGAACCGGCATCCGCAGACTGAGAACGCCTGTGCAGTCGATCGAGGCCGAAATGCGTGAACCCTGCCCTCTATAGACACCCGCATCTGTTCAGCGGATTCTTGCGAGGAGCCCCTGGCGTTTACGCCCGGGAGGAATCGCCTCCACGGGGTGCGACGCGGAGCGTCGCCGTGACGTGCCGCAGGCCATCACGGCCGCGGAGCGGCCCGGAGCGTTCCGGCGGAGCCGGGCCACGGCGGTGTGCGCGGGCAGGGCCGGAGCGGGTGTCGCTCGTTCGGGTGAGGCGGGGCGAACGTGTGGTGGGTCTTCGTTCAGGTGTATAGGTTCGCTGATCGTGAAGCTGGTAGTGCGGGTGAAGCTGCTGCCGACGCCCGTACAGGCGGCGGCACTTGAGGCGACCCTGCACGCCTGCAATCAAGCGGCGACCTGGGCGGCCGGGGTCGCATTCGAGGAAAACGCGCGACGTCCACTGGAGCTCCGCAAGCACACCTATGCCGAGATCCGGGCCAGGTGGGGCCTAGGCGCGCAGGCCGCCCAGCACGCGATCAAGAAATCCTGCGATGCCTACACCACCTTGAAGGCGAACCTGCGTAACGGCCGCTACGGGCGGCCCGGTTCCAGGCGTCATGCCCGGGCCTCGGGCAAGCCGGTGGTTTTCCGGTCCGAGGCGGCGCAGCCTTACGACGACCGGATGCTGTCCTGGCAGCACCAGGCACGCACGGTATCGATCTGGTCCATGGCGGGCCGCCTGAAGGGCGTGCGGTTCACCGGGCAGGTCGGGCAGGTGGAGGTCCTGGCTGCGCACCGCAAGGGTGAGTCCGACCTGGTGTGCCAGGGCGGGAAGTGGTTCTTGATCGCGACCTGCGAGATTGCTGAAGCTGCCCCGAACGCCCACCCGGTCGGGTTCCTCGGGGTGGATCTGGGGATCGTGAACGTCGCGGTCACCTCCGACGGCGAGCGCCACTGCGGGCGTCGGATCAACCGCAAGCGGGAACAGGATCGCAAGCTGCGGTCCAAGCTGCAGAAGAAGCAGACCAAGTCCGCCAAGCGGCGGGCGAAGAAGTACGCGGGCAGGGAAGCCCGGCGCGCCAAGGACATCAACCACAAGATTTCGAAGCGGATCGTGGCGGAGGCTGAACGCACCGGTCGCGGGATCGCCCTGGAGGTACTCACGGGCATTCGCGAGCGGGCACGGCGGAGAAAGCCCCAACGCACCACGCTCCCCTCCTGGCCCTTCGCCCAGCTCGGCTCGTTCATCGCCTACAAAGCGAAGAGGGCCGGGGTGCCGGTCGTCTCTGTCGATCCGGCCTACACCAGCCAGGAATGCTCCCAGTGTCATCACACCGCACGCGGCAACCGGCCCTCCCAGGCCGTCTTCTCGTGCCGGGTCTGCGGCTTCGTTGAGCACGCGGACCACAATGCGTCCCACAACATCCGCCAACGCGGGTGGATGGTGTGGGTCTGCGGGGCTCAGTCAACGGCCCCTGAACTCACCCTCATCGCGTGAGTCCTGGACGCAGCCGACCCCATCACAGCCAGTGATGACTCGAGCAGCAAGCCCGGTCGTTTCACGACCGGGTAGTTGACATCGCCGCGTCGTGGAGCGGGGCCGTCAGTCCGTTTGTTCCCTTGCGGGGGTGAGGAGTTGGAGCCGGTCCGGCGCGTGTTCCTCGCGCTGGGGCCGTGTGTGTCCGGCCTCCCGCATCAGCTGTTCACAGTCGGACACGCGCGTGGGAGCCGGCGTCTCCGGGTGCTCGTACAGGTGGGACAGCAGCGTGCCGGCCATCTCGAGGGCGTCGTCGCCCGGCAACACCGAGCCCACCGAGTCGAACGCCTGCCACAGCCGCTGCCCGGCGGGGATCTCCGGCGCCATGCGCTCGCGCCGCAGCCAGGCTTCGACCCCGCGGTCCATCGTGGTCAGGGTGCCTTGAAGAGAGCCGGGAAGCGCGGAGCGAGCCAGGGCTTGCGCCCCCCGACCAGGATGCGGCCCTGAGCGAGGGCGCCCCACTGGCCACGGCGCCCGAGCGCCATCAGGAGAAAGGTGACCGGCTCGATGAGGATGGTGCAGTCCGCGCGCCCCGGCAGTTGCTCGCCGACCGACACCGCGCCCCCGGCCACCCGCACGTCGAACCGGCCGCCACCCCACAGGCGGATCGCGTAGCGGACGCTCAGCCCGGCGGTGCCGGACGCGTCGGTCACCCGTGGCATCGCCGTCAGCATGAACGGCAGCGTCAGCCGCACCCGCTCTCGGTCGATCATGTGCGCATGTCCCAGCGCGCGGGCGAGATCGTATCCGTGTCCCAGCATGTGCGTGAGCAGATACGAGCCCAGCACATCCGGTCCCATCGGACCCAGCGGACTGACCACGGTCCCTTCCGTGCCCCGCTCCTCCAGCGCCCTCAGACATGCGGCGGCCTGCTCTACGATCATTCCGGCCAGCGGCTCGGCCTCCCGCTCACCGAACGCGGCGAGCGCCTGCTCGTTGGCTGCGGCAAGACTCTGCGGTGTGCCGTCTCCGTAACTACGCGCATGTCCCGCCGCGATGTCCGCCATCAGCTCGTTGGCCAGCGCCAGATGCGCGGCCGCCTCCCCGACGCTCCACTGCGACCCCGGCACCCGAAGCCCCATGTCGGCGCCCGCGCGCAGCAGTGCGGCTATCTCCTCGGCCGTATCTCGTATCGCCGCACTGAGCCCCTCGGGCACCGCGCTCCGCGTGTCCGGCCCCACCACTGGTTCCATGCCGTCCCGTCCTCATTTGCGTTCCCGCACCCGGTGTTCCGCCCGCAGACTCTCACGGATCACCCGGCGCACCGACAGCCCGGAGCCCTATGCGGCCCTTGCCGAGTTGTGGTGGGACCGGCGTTGTGAACTGGAGGAGAGTCTCTATGGGGACGGTTCGCTGAGCTCTGTGCTGGTACGGGCGTACCGCCTGTTCTTCGAAGGGGACATGGACGACCTTTCTGTTTCTCGAAGGGGACATGGACGACGCGGTGATGGCTCTTGGTTCGGTCTCGGGCGCGCGGCCCGACGTGGCATGGGGCGCTGCACCCTGGTTCAGCGCTGCGCGCCTTCTCGACGGTGAGTGCCTAGGCGCTGGCCGAGGCGTGGCTGCGGACGTTGTACTACGGCCACGACCTGGACACCGACGAGATGCGTAAGCGGTTCGCGGCCCTGGTTCGATGCCATAGAGGTGGCGTCCGAACGCAGTCCCGTCACGGAGTCGCCGGCCTCCATGGCCCGGCTGCCCCGGTACTGCGGCCGCTACGAGCTGTTCTTCACCCTGTGCGCGCCGATGCCGTCGATCGGGTCAGGTGGACCGCAAGTCGTACGGGCGACACCTGGCATGTGATGGGCGACCTGGACCAGGCTGCGGCGGCCTTCGAATGCGCCTTGACCCTGGCGCTCCGCCGACTGGTCCCTCTCCCTGGACCTGGCGGACCGCTCAGGACTGCGACTGGTGAGCGGGAACGGCGCGCTCATCCTGCTCCTCCCGTGGCCCCGCCCCGAGCCGATCGTCCTCTCGCTCCTGACCACTCTGATGGTCACTGACATCGCAGTCAGCGACACAGTCCATGGGCGCACGGGCGACAGGGTGCAGCCGCCGCCCCAGCGGGTCGCCCCCCGGTTACCGTCTGCCCCCACGCACGCTGAGCGACGACGAGGCGCTCGCCGTACTGCTCGGGCCTGGTCGCGGGGCGGTGCGCCGGCTTGATGACGGCCACCGGCACGGCGGGCGAGACGGGGCGGCCAAGATCCGGCGGGTGCTGCCCAAACGGCGCAGCCGCAGGCTCGACATCCGGTATACCGCCTGCGACGGTCGGCGCAGCGAGCGCATGCTGCACCATGTACGGGCTCGTCGCCCATTCCCGCAGGTGGTACGTGACGGGCACGTTCAACCGCGATCGGCGAGGACCGGACGTTCCGGCTGGACCACATCACCGACGCGGGGACCCTGCCCGGCTCGTTCGAACCGCCCGCCGACCTCGACCCGGCGCAACGCGTCCTGTCCGGGCTCGCGACGGCTCTGTACCGCCACGAGGTGGACCTGCGCGTCCAGGGAGCGGCCGAGCACATCCGCTCGCGACTCCCCGCCGGCGTCGTGACCGTGGCAGAGCTGCCCTCCTTGCACGGCGTGGAGGGGGACCCGGGACCCCGAGCCCTGGTTCCGCGTTGAGCTGCAGGTGGAGCGGCTCGAGTGGCTGCCCGCCGTGCGCGCGCCGCTCGACCGGTCGTTCGTCATCGAGCGGCCGGAAGAACTGCGGGGACTCGCCGAGGTGCTCGCCGCCCGGCTGGCCGCTTCGGTGCGGCGGAGACCGCCTCGCGTGTGGATCGGGCCCCCACGCCCGAGGCAGGCTGTCTTAGACCGGGTCCGTCCCCGCCGCGCGTCCTGCGGTTTCATGCCCTGGGAGGTGCGGCCTGTGGCCGCTCAGGATCGCCAGTGCTAGAAAGGTCACATGGCGAATCGTTTCGCCGACTTGAGAAGTCTGTTCAGGTCCCTGGTCAGCAGAAGCCCGCGAAGCGTAGCCGGGCAGGTGTTCGTACTCCAGGTGGCGCTGGTTGTGCTGCTCGTAGTCGCTGGCGTCTTCGCCCTGGTCCTCCAGTCGGACCGGGACACCAACGCCGAGGCCAAGCGCCGCTCCGTCGCCGTGGCGCAGACGTTCGCGCACTCTCCCGGCGTCGTGGCCGCACTGGAGAGCCCCGACCCGAGCAAGATCCTCCAGCCGCTCACGGAGGCGGCGCGCAAGGCTGCGGGCGTCGACTTCATCGTCGTCCTGGACACCAAGGGCATCCGCTACACCCACCCCCTGCCGAACCTGATCGGAAAGCAGTTCGTGGGCACCATCGGGCCGTCGCTCGAGGGGAAGGTGTACACGGAGAGTGTGATGGGCCCACTCGGCCGGGAGGTCCAGGCCACCGTCCCCATCGACAACGCCGACGGCAAGGTCGTGGGGCTCGTCTCAGCGGGGCTGAAGGTCAAGAACGTGGCCAGTCAGGTGGCCCGGCAACTGCCGATCATCCTGGGCGCCGGTGCCGGGGCACTCGTGGTGGCCACCGCGGGCACGGCACTGGTGGGCCGACGGCTGCGACGGCAGACCCACAGCCTGGCCCCGGACGAGATGACCCGCATGTACGACCACCACGACACGGTGTTGCACTCCGTGCGCGAAGGGGTGCTGATAGTCGGCGGTGGCGGGCAGCTGCTGCTGGCGAACGACGAGGCCAAACGGCTGCTGGAGCTGCCCCCTGATGTCGAGGGGCAGCTCGTGTCGGAGCTGTCGAGCCTCGACCCCGCAGTGGCGGAGCTGCTCGTCTCCGGGCGCGAGGTCACCGACGAGGTGCACTTCGCCGGAGACCGGCTGCTGGCGGTCAACCAGCGGCACACGGACAGCGGCGGCGGCCCCATGGGGACCGTGGTCACGCTGCGCGACTCCACCGAGTTGCAGGCGGTGACCGGCAGGGCGGAGATCGCGCGGGAGCGGCTCAAGCTGCTGTACGACGCGGGACTGGGCATCGGCACCACCCTGGACGTCCTGCGCACCGCCGACGAGCTGGCGCAGGTCGCCGTCCCCCGTTTCGCCGACTTCGTCACCGTGGACCTGGCCGACGCCGTACTTCACGGCGAGGAGCCGGCCCGCACCGCGACGGACATGCGTCGTACGGCCGTGTACGGAATCCGGGACGACCACCCGCTCTACGAGACGGGCAGGCTGATCGACTTCCTGCCGTCCACCCCCCAGGCCCGCGGCTACGGGAGCGGCCACGCCGAGCTGGTGGACGACCTGTCGACCGCCACGGGCTGGCACGCGCAGGACCCGGAGCGCACCAAGAGGATCATGGACTACGGCATTCACACCCTCATCGCCGCCCCGATCAAGGCCCGCGGTGTCGTGCTGGGCATGGCCAACTTCTGGCGCTCCCAGCAGCACGGGCCCTTCGACGAGGAGGATCTGTCGCTTGCCGAGGAACTGGTGGCCCGAGCAGCGGTCAGCATCGACAACGCGCGCCGCTACACCCGCGAGCACGCCCTCGCGGTGACCCTCCAGCGCAGCCTGCTGCCGCGAGCCCTGCCCGAACAGAGCGCCCTCGACGTCAGCTACCGCTACCTCCCCGCTCAGTCGGGCGTGGGCGGCGACTGGTTCGACGTGATTCCGCTGTCGGGCAGCCGGGTCGCGCTGGCCGTCGGTGACGTGGTCGGCCACGGCCTGCACGCCGCCGCCACCATGGGCCGGCTGCGGACCGCGGTGCACAACTTCTCCTCGCTCGATCTGCCGCCCGACGAGTTGCTGAGCCACGTGGACGACCTCGTCGGCCGTATAGACCAGGACGAGTCGGATACACAGAGCGCCACGGGCATCGTGGGTGCCACCTGTCTGTACGCGATCTACGATCCGGTGACGCGCCGCTGTGTCGTGGCTCGAGCCGGGCACCTGGCGCCGGCGCTGGTTCTCCCCGACGGCACCGTCACCTTCCTGGATCTGCCGACCGGCCCGCCCCTCGGTCTGGGCGGGCTGCCGTTCCAGACCGCCGAGCTGGACCTTCCGGACGGCGCCCAGCTCGTCCTGTACACCGATGGCCTCATCGAGGACCGCAGGCGCGATCTGGATGTGGGCATGGAGCTGCTGCGCCAAGCGCTGTCGGGCCACCCCGACAGGTCGCCCGAGGAGAGCTGCCAGGCCGTGCTCGACGAGCTGCTGCCCGGGCGTCCCAAGGACGACGTCGCCCTGCTGATCGCCCGCACGCAGGGGCTGCCGCGCGACCGGATCGCCGACTGGGACGTGCCGCTCGACCCGGCCGCCGTCGCGGGGATGCGCGACGCGGTGGCCCGCAAGCTCGACGAGTGGGGCCTGTCCGAACTGGCCTTCAGCGTGGAGCTGATCCTGAGCGAGCTGATCACCAACGCCATCCGTTACGGCTCGGAGCCGATCCACGTACGGCTGATCCGCGACCGTACGCTGATCTGCGAGGTCGCCGACGGCAGCAGCACCTCCCCGCACCTGCGGTATGCCGCGACGATGGACGAGGGCGGCCGCGGCCTGTTCCTGGTGTCGCAGATCGCCGAGCGCTGGGGCACCCGGTACACGCCCCAGGGCAAGGTGATCTGGGCCGAACAGGCTCTTCCCGAGGTCTTCGAGGAGTCAGGCCCGGCGGCGGCTCCCACGGGGGAAGAGGCGCCCGACCGGGATGGGGCTCAGGGCGAGGGCGTTCAGGGCGGCGGCTCCTAGTAGCGTGTCGTTGCTTAGTTCTGGGTTGTTTGGTTGGGATGGTGGGGTCCGGCAGATGTTGCTTCCTTTCTGCCGGACGGGAGTTGGGGTGATGGGTTCGCAGAAGAAGAGGCCGGTGGTGCTGACCGCGGCTGATCGTGAAGAACTGGTTCGGGTAACCACGACGGGTATCCATCCAGCCTCGGTGATCAGGAGGGCGCGGGTGCTGCTCGCGCTCGACACCTCTGCAGGCGCGATCGGCTCGCAGGACGCGGTCGCGGCCCGGGCCGGAGTCTCGGGCGAGACACTGCGGCTGGTGGCCAAGCGGTTCGCCGAGACCGGTGGCGATGTGCACGCCACGATTGCCCGGAAGAAGCGCGAGCTGCCGCCGGTGCCCTCGCCGGTGACCGGTGCGGTCGAGGCCCGGCTGATCGCGATGGCATGCTCGCAGCCGCCCCAGGGCTATGCCCGGTGGTCGCTGCGGCTGCTGGAGAAGCACGTCGCGCTGGTCGAGGACATCCCCGATCTGGACCACTCCACCATCGGGCGGGTCTTAAAAAAACGGAACTGCGTCCTCACCTGAAGAAGTGCTGGACCATCCCACCACGAGCGAACGCCCAGTTCGCGGCCCGGATGGAAGACGTGCTGGCCATCTATGCCCGGCCCTACGATCCGGCACGTCCGGTCGTGTGCATGGACGAGAAGCCCTACCAGCTCCTCGACCATGCCCGCGCCCCGCTCCCGGCCCGCCCTGGTCACGACACCTGCCAGGACAGCGAGTACATCCGCTGCGGAACGTCCTCGATCTTCGTGTGGACCGAACCCCTGCGCGGGTGGCGTCGCGTTCAGGCACTGACCCAGCGGACCCGGATCGACTGGGCCGGCCAGGTCAAGGAGTTACTGAGCGTGGATTACCCCGACGCTGAGGCCGTGGTGCTGGTGATGGACAACCTCAACACCCACGGCATCGCCTCACTGTACGAGGCATTCGAACCAGAAGAGGCCTTCGCCCTGGCCCAACGCCTCGAGATCCATCACACGCCCAAACACGGGTCATGGCTCAACATCGCCGAGATAGAACTCTCCGCGCTGACCCGGCAATGTCTCGACCGCCGGATCAGCAACCTCGACATCCTCAACACCGAACTCTCGGCCTGGCAGAACGCCACCAACACCAACCAACGGCAAGTGGACTGGCAGTTCACCACCCACGACGCACGCATCAAACTGCGCCACCTTTATCCCAAACATTAGCTACGACGGTCTACTAGTAGGACTCCGTTAGGTCGCTCTGGATCTTGGGTTCGGGCTGATGGTGGATGTTCTGGGCAGGGGGCGGTGGCAGGGCTGTGCAGGTGCCGGTCCAGCAGTTCAGCAGGTCCTGGATGGCGTCGAGGGTCTGGGAGTGGGTGAGTCTGCTGTATCGGCTTTTGGGGCCAGGCGCTGTTCAGTGAGGAACGCGTGGGCGGCGGTGACCAGGGTGACGTGGTGATGCCAGCCGGTCCAGGAACGTCCCTCGAAGTGGTCCGGGCCGAGGCCGTGCTTGAGTTCCCGGTAGTCGTGCTCGATGCGCCAGCGGATCTTGGCCAGGCGGACCAGTTCAGCAAGCGGGGTGTCGGCGGGCAGGCTGGACAGCCAGTAGTCGGTGGGTTCTTGGGCGTCTTCGGGCCACTCGGACAGCAGCGTCACTTCGGGCAGGACACCGTCCCAGTGGCAGTGTTCGGCGGTGGCGGCGGCCTGGGCCAGGCGGCGGGCCCTGACCCCGGCCGGCCGCACCCGCAGTGCCAGAAAGCGCGAGCACATCGGCCCGCGGGAGCCTTCCCGCCAGGTCACCTCGGTGAACGCCTGTCGTCCGTGGCCAAGATGAGCCCCTCGCGGTGGTGGAGGTCGCCGGCACGGAAAGAGGGCAGTGGCAGACGTGTCGGCGCGTCATGAAGGAGCCGGTCCGGCCTGCGGGGAAGATCGGGTCATGGTCGACGCGATGAAAGCAGTTCTCGAGGGCGGTCCTGACGATCTTCCTGAGCGGATCGTCTCCGTCTCCACGCCCGGGCTCGACATCAAAGTTCCCTTGCGCGGGGGCTATGAGCACTTCAAGGTCACGAAACGTCAGGAGGAGACCTCACAGGGCCTGTTGCCCGTGTACGAGTGGTGGGAGCGCACGGAACTGCCTGGGTAGGCGTCCGCTCGCAGCGTGCGGCCCGAGCGCGGCGGGTGCCAACCACCACTCACTCAGGCCGGTTCCGGGCCGGTAGAGCTCGTCAAGCAGCTAAACGATGCCTCGCAGCGCCCGCGCGGGCGCGCTTGGGTAGCGCGTGGAGGGCGAGTTCGAGACCCCCGCGTTCGTCGGTCGTATGGAACGGATTGCACAGCGGGGAGCCGCAGCGCGGCCCCTGTGTGGAGGGGCCGCAGCCGACAACGTCAGTTCTGGTTGATGGCGGGCGGGGCGGTGCTGACGCCCCAGGTCGTGGGCTTGTCGGAAAGGCCCATCTTGATCGTGCCGGCGCGGAGCAGATCCTTGTGGGAGAGCCAGCTCTGGTGCAACGTGCCCTTGCCCGTGTGCACGGAGGACACGTACTGGAGCTTCGACGCATCGGCGCCCGGCGCCTCGATGTTGATCTTGCTTCCGTGCTCGGGCCGGATCTCGACCTTTTCGAACATGGGCGCAGTAACGATGTAGTTGGCGGAGCCGGGCTGCGCCTCAAACACGCCAGCCATGGCGAAGACGAGCAACGACGACGTGGCGCCGAGGTCGTCGTTGCCGGGCATGCCGTACGCGTCGTCGGTGAAGAGCGTCCGCATCGCACGCAGCACCGCGGACGTCTTCCACGGGGCGCCGGTCCACGAGTACATCCACGGAGTATGGAAGTCGGGCTCGTTGTTCGGGTTGAAGGCGAAGTTGTTGTGGTAGTCGTACGCGCCGCTCACCCATGACTCCGAGGCGGCCTTCGCCGGGTCGGTGAGGACGGTCGGCATGTCGAAGAACTTGTCCAGCCGCTGCTCCGCAGCCGCCTGGCCGCCCATGAGACCGAAGAGGGTCTGCGGGTCCTGCTGGGCGAGCCACTGGTACTGCCATGCCGTGCCCTCGTGGAACGCACCGGCCTGGGTGGGGTCGGGATCACCGGCGACGGTGCCGTCCTCGTTCTTGGCGACGGGGAACCCTGAGAAACCCTGCGACGTGACGCTCGGGTCCCACAGCTTGGCGAAGTTGTCGCAACGCGAGGCGAGCGTCGCGGCCTTGTCCTGGTAGCCCAGGTCGCCGGCCATCGTGGACAGCGCACAGTCGCCGAGTGCGTACTCGAGCGTGGCCGAGCCCGACTGGCGGCTGTCGCCGTACAGGTAGCCGGGCAGGTTCTGGTACCCGACCCAGCCGTTCTTGACATACGACGGATTGCCGTCACGGCCACGGAAGACCGACTGGTCGGTGGGGACCTCGTTGGCGTTCTTCCACAGGGCGTCGAAGAGCTGGTGCGAGGTGTGCTTGTCGAGCAGCCCACGCTGGTAGATGTCGACGATCCACGGGGTGATGGGATCGCCGCTCATCACGTTGGTCTCGCCGCCGCCGAGCCCCCAGCGCGGCAGCCAGCCGCCGTCCTGGTAGATGTGCAGCACGGACTTGGCCATGTCCGCGGCCCTGTCCGGGTTGAGCAGGGCCACCAGCTGGTTCTGCGAGCGGTAGGTGTCCCAGAGCGAGAACATTTGGTAGTACGTGGAATCCGCTCGGTGCACCTTGTCGTCAAAGCCGCGGTAGCGGTTGTCGACGTCGGAACCGATCGACGGGTGCAGCAGCGAGTGGTAGAGCGCGCTGTAGTACGTACGCTGGTCGGCAGTGCTGCCGCCGGCCACGCGCATCCGGTTCAGCTCGTCGCGCCAGGCGTCGTGCGCGCCGGCGCGGGCCTTGTCGAACGACTTGGGCTGCTCGGCCCCGCGGTTGAGGCGCGCGCCGTCGATCGAGGTGTAGGACAGGCCCACCGACGTACCGACCTGGTCGCCCTTGGCCGGGTCGAACGTCAGCCAGGCACCGGCGCGCTTGGTGCCGCGCGATGCTTCGCGCTGGTTCGGCGTGAGGGTGCCGTCGGTCCAGGTGCCGTACTTCGAGAACGTCCGGTCGAACTTGGCGCTGAAGTAGACCCGGTAGCGCTCCTTGCCGGTCTCGCCGCAGAAGTTGCCGCCCTGGACCCAGCCTTCCACGGTGTCGTTGCCGACCACCTTGACGTCGCCGGCGTAGGTGCTGCCATTGCTCTCACCGGCCTCGATGAGAACGTTCTCGGAGCCTGATCCGCCGGGGTAGGTGTAGCGGTGCTGGCCGGTCCGCTGCGTGGCGGAGAGCTCGGCCTTGATGCCGTTGTCGAACTTCACGCCGTAGTAGCCGGGCGCGCGGGTCTCGTTGTCATGACTGAACTTCGCACCGTACTGCGCCGGGTCGGACGAGGTGACCGCGCCGGTGGTCGGCATGAACCGGATGTTGCCCATCGTCTGGCAGCCGACGCCCGAGAGGTGTGTGTGGCTGAAGCCGAGGATGGTGTCCTGCGCGTAGTCGTACGAGGCGTACTTGTTCAGCTGCGTGTCAGGGCTCAGCTGCACCATGCCGAACGGCGCGGCCGCGCCCGGGAAGGTGGTCCCGTCACCGTTGTTGCCGATCGATGTGTCGACCAGCGTGGTGGGGTCATCAGCGAACTTCGGTCCCTGCTCCTTGGCGTTCGCGACGCCGGCGGTGGCGGAGGCCGTGGCCATAGTGGTGACGATCAACAAGGTGGTGAACACGCGTCTCAGCGCTCTCATCGCGATCCTCTCGTACGACAACGTTGTCAAATCAGTACCTGCCGATCTTTGCCCTTCCGGTGTCGTTCCGTCAATCCATCGTTTTCCGCGGCTGGTTGGGTGTGGGGGTGGGCCCTTGCCTGTGTGGCTTCGTCAGGGCGCGCTGGATCGGGGGGAGTGTTGCAGACCCTCACGGCCCCCTCTGGGCGCCGCCCGACGTGTGGCAGGCGGCGCCGGGCGACGGCCTCGCCGAGACGCCGCCTGACCTGGATCTCCGGAGGGGCGGGGCGGGTGGTCGTTCAGATGGCGTCCAGCGCCAGCCCCTTCGTCTTGGGGCCGAGGAGCCCCACGTTGAGGCACAGCAGCACCATGAGTGCGGCGGAGCCGGCGAACACCGCGGTCGCGCCGAGGTCGTCGAGGACACTCAGTGCGATGAACGGCAGGATCACGGAGACCAGCCGCGACAGTGAGTAGGCGATACCGATGGCGCTGCTGCGCAGGTTCGTGGGGAAGATCTCGGCCTGGTAGACGTGGAACGCGTTGGAGAAGACGTTGCTGCAGAGCGTCAGCAGGAGGCCGCTTCCCACGATCAGCCAGGCCGCGTCGGCGAACCCGAACAGGACGCCGAAGAAGGCCTGTCCGAGGGCGGCGACGATGATGAGGGTGCGGCGCTCGAACCGCTCGATGAGCGGAATCGACAGAGCGGAACCCAGCGGGTAGCCGCAGAAGCTGAGCGCCGCGTACCCGAGCGAGGCGGTCGTGGAGTGGCCCTTGGCGGCGAGGACGACGGGGGCCAGAGAGCCGAAACCGTAGTAGCCGACGGTCTGCAGGACCTGGAAGATCCACCACATGATGGTGCGGCGGCGGTAGGGCGGCTGGAACATCCGGCGCAGTGGAACCCGCACGGTGGGAACCGCATCGGTCTCGGTCTCGGCTTGGGCCTGTCGTGGCGTGGGGCGCTTACCGGCGGTCCCCGGTTCGTTGACTGTCTCGATGTGCGCGACGACGGCCTCGGCCTCCGCGCGCCGCCCCTTGGCCTCCAGCCATCGCGGAGACTCGGGGAGAGTGCGCCGCATCCATTGGATGCAGAAGGCGCCGAACGCGCCCGCCACCAGCAGCCAGCGCCAGCCGGAGACCCCGGCGATCTCGTGCTCGGCCACCAGGCGTGCGCCGAGGAGCGCCGCCAGCGGCACACCGAGGAACCCGACGGTGTAGGCCCAGGCGATGTAGCGTCCGCGCACGGCCGTCGGCAGCAGCTCGGAAAGGTACGTGTCGACGAGCACGAGTTCGGCGCCGAGCCCGAGCCCGGCGAGGAACCGGGCCGCGATGAGCCAGTTCACGTCGGGCGCGGCGGCGCACAGCAGGGAGAACGCGGAGTACGTGGCGAGGTTGACCAGGAACATCCGGCGTCGGCCGAAACGGTCGGCGAGGAGTGACATGACGTTGGCGCCGACGAACATCCCCAGGAATCCGGCGGCGATGATCCACGACTTCTGGGTCTGGCTCAGATGCCAGGGCTCGGCGAGCGCGGCGGCGAGTACACCGCCGAGGAACACCTCGTAGAGGTCGAAGAAGGCACCGATGCCGACGACCGCCGTGAGCCGTCGGTGCCAGGGGCCGGGCCGCAGGACCTCGAGGCGGCGGGACACCGGTGAGGGAGAGCCGGCGGTGGAGGGGGTGGTTTGCGTCATGCGCCTGTCAGCTCCTTTCAAATGTCTGCAAGGTACATGCATATGATGCGACGTGACCATGGTCGTGACGTGGTCGGACACCGGACTCGCGGCCGTCGCGACGGGCTGTCCGGCCGGGCGTTCGGCCTGTGCTCGTGCTCCGTGGTGTGGCGGTCGTTCGGGGAGGGAGCCCATCCACGAGGTGGGTTCGGGAGGGCGATGTGAAGCAAGGGCGAATGCAGCGCGGGCGAAGGGCCTTGTGGACGCGGGAGTTGTCGCCGTGTTGGTGCTGCCGCGCAGCTGCTCGGCGAGCGACCCGGACCGGATCAAGGCGTGGCAGCGGGACCTGGCAGGACACGAGGGCCGCAGGCGGTGCGACGGGTGACCGCCGGCTGGCTGTGCCGGCCTGCCACGGGGTGAACTCGTCGACTTCGACAGCCCGTTCGCGCTGTGGCAGTCGGCCGACGGGCCGGCCGGCCAGTCGGATCGTCATGTACCGCGTAGGCATTCACCATTGACGGGTATGCACGACACCAGCGCGAACTGCGTCGAGAGTCAGAGAACAAGCAGAAGTTTCCGATCTCGACCGGATGACCGGCCGCGTGGACGACAACCCGAAGGATCTGCGCGTCGTTCTCGACTCTCCGCTGCCGGAGCGGAAGCATGAAGTAGCAAAGGCTGACCCCGAGTATCCGCGCCGGCGGCCTCTCGCGATACCTCCGGAACGGTCCGTCGTCGTGGGGCCTACGGTCATTGCAGCTCCGGCAGGGCAGTCCTTCTCCGAACCAAGCCGTCACGCCGGTTGATGACTTGTGTAGCCTGCCTCGGTGGAAATGGGACTGCACACAGATGACTGGTTGGCGGATACGCGGACGTCTTATGACACTGTCGCTGCAAGTTACGCAGAACTGACACGTCACCTCTTGGACGAAACACCCCAGGAGCGCGCGGTCTTGGCCCTGTTTGCTGACCTGGTGCGTGCCCAAGGTGGCGGGTTGGTCGCGGACGTGGGGTGCGGGACAGGCAGGGTCACAGGCCATCTGCGGAACCTTGGCCTGGACGCGTTCGGCATCGATCTGTCACCTGGAATGATCGATGTGGCCCGTCGTGATCACCCCGGTGTGCGGTTCGATCTCGGTTCCATGACGGATCTCGCCTTGGCCGACGCCTCCGTGACTGGCCTGGTCGCCTGGTACTCACTGATCCACATTCCTGCCGACGAGATCAGGTCGGTTCTTGCGCATTTCCGTCGAGTGCTTCGGCCCGGTGGGCCGTTGTTGCTCAGTTTCCATGTCGGCGATGAGTCGCGGTTGAAGACTGAGGGCTATGGCGGGCACCCGATGAAGGTCTATGTCCATCGCCGGCAGCATGACCAGACGATTGCGTGGCTTAACGAAGCTGGCTTCGCGGTCGAGACGCACAAGACTCTCACCTCGGCCGAGAGCAAGTCGGGAGGGATCATCCTCGCGCGTCGTCAACCTTGAGTGGCTCCGCCAGTCGCCTGGCGGAGACGGGATCAGGTGGTTCGTGCGGCGATCTCGCCGAAGGTGGGCAGGCCCAGGTGGATCACTGAGGGTTTGAGGGCGGCATCGAGCTGGGTTTGGTCAGAGGCATGTTGGGGTCGCGGGCGAGCCGGTAGGACGCGGTGTGGCGTAGATCGTGGAGCGTCCAGTTTGCCCCGAGGAGATCGCTGACCCGGTTGAACATCGCGCGCGCCGCGTCGTAGTTCAGCGGTCGCCTGGAAGATTGCGCACACGGGACTCGGGGTGAGCTTCGGCGCCTTCTGGATGCGGGCCGCCTTCCGCACGGTGCCGACCGCGCTCACCGAATCGGCCGCTGTGCGGGAGTGAGTCACGGTACGTGCGACGGGCGTGGGCTGCCGCCGTAGGCATCTGGCGGGGGACGTTCGTGCAACCTGTGTCCAACTATCGAGCCAACCCCTGCGTCTGCCGGCCGAGGGCCTCTTCGAACTGGGCAGGCTGGTGCAGGTATTCGCGGGTGAGGGCATCGTCAGACACAGTAACCTCGGGCCATGCCCGAGACATCGGTCGCGCACTTCTACGACGAACTAGCCGATGACTACCACCTGATCTACGCAGATTGGGACGCGAGCATCCGTCGGCAGGGGGACGCTCTGGACGCCCTGATCGGCCAGGACCGCGCGGCGGTGCTCGACTGCTCCTGCGGAATCGGCACGCAGGCCATTGGCCTTGCGCTGCGGGGGCACCGCGTCACCGGGACCGACCTCAGCCCGCGCGCCGCCGCCCGTGCTGCCCGTGAGGCCACCCGCCGTAGCCTCGGACTGCACACGGCCGCCGCCGACATGCGGCACCTCCCCTTTCCCGATGGCCGGTTCGACACCGTCGTCTGCGCCGACAACTCGCTGCCCCACCTTCTGACGGAGCAGGATGTGCACACAGCGCTGACCGAGATGCGCCGCGTGCTGCGTCCCGGCGGCCTGCTGTTGGTCAGCACCCGCCCCTACGACGAGCTGCTGCGCGAGCGCCCCGCTTCGACGCCTCCGCAGGTCCACCGGCTCGCCGATGACCCAGACGGCGGAGAAGCCGTCACCTTCCAGCTCTGGCACTGGCGTGACGACGGTGAGCGCTACGACTTGGAGCACTTCCAACTCAGGCCGACGGGCGAAGAGTGGCGCGTCCGGGTCCGCAGGACCGCCTACTGGGCGCTCAGCCGGGACCGGCTGACCGGCCTCGCCGCCGCGGCGGGGTTTACGGACCTCGGGTGGCGGATGCCGCGGGAGACAGGCTTCTTCCAGCCGCTGCTCGTGGCGCGCGCTGACACTTCCTCGGGCCTGGCCGTCTGACTGATCACCCACCGCCACGTCCAACGCCTCTGTCAGACCCCTAGGACCCTTCCAAGGAAGGGTCCTTCGAAGACGCGCCCTTCGGGTACCGGACGAAGAGGACGCCCTGGACCTCGCCGTCCGGTGCGCTGTAGAAGTGCGGGGCGTCGGCCGGCCAGTGGGCGTGGCCGCCGGGTCCGGCCGTCTGCGGCGCGTCCGGCAGCCCGACGACCGCTGTTCCGGAGAGCACCATCAGGCTCTCCGTGGTGTGCGGGACATGCGCGGCCGACTCCTGGGTCGCGCCGTCGGCGATGGTGACGCGGAAGACGTCGGTGGCCGCGCCCTCGTCCTCGTACCGCTCCAGGAGAACCGCGGTGACGGCGCTGCCGGAGACTCCGCCCGCGCCCGCCGCGACGCCGGGCGGTGGGTCGTCGAGGACGGCGCTGACCGGGCGGTCGAGCGCGGTGGTCAGGGCGTAGAGCGTTTCCAGGGTGGGGTTGCGCCGGCCCGTCTCGAGTTCGGAGAGCGTGCCCTTGCCGACGCCTGAGCGGCGCGCGAGCTCCGACAGAGACAGGCCGGCGTCCTGCCGCAGCCGCTTCAGCCTGCGGCCCACCTCGTCGTTCAGACCCATCTGCCCGGTTCCGTCCGTTTCTGCGCCCACCGGCGCTTTGACGTGCCGCCACCTGCGTCCTTAGTGTTCCACAAACAGAACGTTCCGTTTACGGAACACTCGGAACCCGCTCTCCCGCACCCCTTTTCGGAAGTGATGCCCGCATGTCCCCGCTCGCCCGTATACGCGCCACCGCACCGCCCTCGGCCGTGGCGGCGGGGCTCATCGCGGTCACCGTCGGCGTGACCAGTGCCGCTGCCATCGTGTTCACCGCGGCTCGGGCCGCCGGGGCGGACGCGCGCGAGGTGTCCTCGTGGATGCTGGCGCTCGGCGTCGGGATCGCCGTGACCTGCGTGGGCCTGTCGCTGCGGCACAAGGTCCCGATCGTCACCTCCTGGTCGACACCGGGAGCCGCGCTCCTCGCCACGAGCCTGAGCGGGGTGTCCATGGAAAAAGCCGTGGGCGCGTTCGTGTTCAGCGCCGTGCTGATCATGGTGAGCGGTCTGACGGGGTGGTTCGCGCGGATCATGGACCGTATCCCGGTGCCGCTGGCATCGGCGCTGCTGGGCGGTGTGCTGCTTGAGTTCGGGACGGGGCTCTTCTCTCAGATGGGCGGCAGTTTCGCCATCGCGTTCCCGGTGTTCGTGCTGTATCTCCTCGGGCGTCGACTGCTGCCGCGCTACGCGGTCCTCATTGCGCTCGGCGGCGGAGTCGTCGCCTCCGTCCTCACCGGGGGCTGGCATCTGGAACGGGTCCGACTGTCCCTCGCGCAGCCGGTGATCACGGCTCCCGAGTTCGACTGGAAGGTGCTGATCAGCGTCGGCGTGCCGCTGTTCGTCGTCACCATGGCTTCGCAGAATCTGCCGGGGGTTGCCGTGCTGCGCGGCTCCGGCTATGAGGTGCCCGTCTCGCCGGTCCTGACGTGGACGGGTGCGGTGCAGGCGGTGCTCGCGCCGTTCGGGGCGTTCGGCATCAACCTGGCGGCGATGACCGCCGCGATCTGCACCGGCGACGGGGCCCACCCCGACCGGCAGCGGCGCTACCTCGCGGCCGTGTGGGCGGGTGTCTTCTACCTGTGTGTCGGCCTGCTCGGCGCGACCGTCGCCTCGCTGCTCACCGCGATGCCGCACGCACTCGTCCTGGCCGTCGCGGGGGTCGGCATGCTCGCCACGATCGAGGCCTCCCTGGCAAGTGCCCTGTCGGACCCCGGATCCAGGGAGGCGGCCGTCGTCACCTTCCTCGCCACGGCCTCGGGCGTGACGCTTCTCGGCATCGGGTCCGCGTTCTGGGGGCTGCTCGCGGGCGTGCTCACCAGCGTCATCGTGTCGGTGGGACGGCGGCGAGGGGCCGCCGCGTCCGCGCCGGCCCCTAAGCCGGTCACGGCAGCCTCGCGCACACCTGAGCGAACCTCCGCGTGAACACCGACCACGCCGAGACCGCCGCGCCCTCGTCGGCCATGGCCTCGGCGTGCAGCCGGTCCCTGTCATAGCCCTGCCGGGCCAGCAGCTCCCGGTCCCACCCGGCGATCCGGTCGGCCTCCGCCTCAGGGTGAAACTGCACACCCCAGGCCCGCGCCCCGACCCGGAACGCCTGGTGGGGACAGGTCGCGCTGGACGCCAACCAGGTGGCGCCCGGCGGGAGTTCGGTGATCGCGTCGACGTGCCGTTCGATCGCGGGCGCCGTCGCGCCCAGCCCGTACAGCAGCGGATCGTCGGCGGCTTCGGGGCGCAGCCGGATCTGTGTGCTGCCGAACTCGGGCTGCCCATGATTCGCCCGTACGCTGCCGCCCGCGACCTGTGCGAGCAACTGGCCACCGAGGCAGATGCCGAGCACGGGCGAGCCGTCGTCCAGTGACTGCGCGACGAGCCGGCGCGTGGCGGGGAGCCAGGGTGCGCGCTCGTCGTCGTCCGGCAGGAAGCCGCCGCCGAGCACGAGGAGCGGCCTGCCGTCGAGCGCCTCGGGCAGGGCCTCACCCTCGTAGGGACGCAGCACTTCGAGACCGAGTCCCGCGTCGCGCAGCCAGGCACCGACCCGGCCGGGACCGCCGGTCCTGGTGTTCTGTATGACCACAGTGGTCTGTGGGCCTGGGCCCGGTGCGTGCGAGGGCGTCATTGCCTCAGCTCCCCTGCTCGGCATCTGCGTTCGCTGCCTTGATCCCTACGTTGATCAAGGCAGCAGATCAGGGCGCGACGCGCGACGTCAACGGTCCGTCGGCCGCCTTGCTCCGAGGGCCAGAGGGTCCGGAACTGCGGGTCGCCGGGGCGAGCCCGTCCCAGGAGGCGATGCGGCGGTCGGGAAGCATATTTGGAAAGGCCCTTGACTAATCCCGGCCCGAAGCCGAAAGAATCAGTCCGCTCAAGTTGCTTTCTGGTGAGTCGTGTTGGCTTCGAGGGGACCCGTTCATGCATGTCACCCGTAGATCCGTGCTGGCCGCGAGCGCGGCCGGCTCCATGGCCGGGACGTTCGCGGTGCCCGCGCCCGGCGCGGCCGCCGCTGACCGCACCGGTCCGGTCGGCCGCCGCACCGTGGACCTGGCCGACGGCTGGCGCTTCGCGCTCGTCAGCCCCGACGGCATCGCCGACCCGACGGGCGCCTACGCCGGCGCCGAGCGCCCCGGCTTCGACGACGCGGACTGGCGCGCGGTCGCGGTCCCGCACGACTGGAGCATCGAGCAGACCCCCACGACGGAGCACAACACGACCAGCGGCACCGGCTTCCTGCCCGGCGGACTCGGCTGGTACCGCAAGAAGTTCACCGTCCCCGCCGCCTACGCGGGCAAGCGAATCTCCGTCGAGTTTGACGGCGTCTACATGGATGCCAACGTCTACGTCAACGGCGAGCTCGTCGGCAACCACCCCTACGGTTATACCGGTTTCGCCTACGACATCACCGACCTGCTGCACTCGGACGGCGCCACCGCCAACGTGCTCGCGGTCGAGGTCCGCAACCGGCTGCCCAGCAGCCGCTGGTACTCGGGAAGCGGCATCTACCGCCGTGCCCGCCTGGTGGTCACCGAGCCGGTGCACGTCCAGCGCTGGGGCACCTTCGTGACCACGCCCGACCTCGCCGCCGCCCTCGACAAGGGATACGCGACGGTCGACGTCCGCACGGCCGTCGCCAACGACTCCGGTGAGACCGCGCCGGCCGTCACGGTCGTCTCCACTGTCCGCGACGCCAAGGGGCGACGCGTCGCCCGCAGCGAGTCCGTGCTGCGCGACGTGGGCGCGGACCCGGCAACGGCCCACGCCCGACTCACCCTCCACAAGCCGCAGTTGTGGTCCATCGACACGCCCGGCCACCGCTACACCCTCGTCACCGACCTGCGTGTGGACGGCCGCACAGTCGACACGTACCGCACCCGGTTCGGCGTGCGGCACGCGACCTTCGACCCGGACCACGGCTTCTCGCTCAACGGCACCCACGCCAAGCTCAAGGGCGTCGACCTCCACCACGACCTCGGCGCCCTCGGTGCCGCCGTCCAGCCGGACGCCGTCCGCCGCCAGCTGACCATCATGAAGTCCATGGGCGTGAACGCGCTGCGCACATCCCACAACCCGCCCGCCCCCGAGGTGATCGAGGCCTGCGAGGACCTGGGCATCGTCATGCTCGTGGAGGCCTTCGACTGCTGGCGCACCGGAAAGAACCCATACGACTACGGCCGGTTCTTCGATGCGCACAGTGACGCCGACATCGCCGAAATGGTGCGCGCCGCCCGCAACTCGCCCGCCGTCCTGATGTGGTCGATCGGCAACGAGATCCCCGACTCGACCCGGGCCGAAGGCGTGGACATGGCGCGGCGGCTCGTCTCTGACATCAAGGCCCTCGACACGACCCGGCCGATCGTCATCGGCTCCGACAAGTACCGCTCGCTGCCCTCCGCCGGGTCGCCCGCGGACCTGATCCTGGCCGAGCTTGACGGCCTCGGCCTCAACTACAACACCGCCGCGTCCGTCGACGCGCTGCACGCCCGCTACCCGCACCTGTTCCTCTTCGAGTCCGAGTCGTCGTCGGAGACGTCCACCCGTGGCGCGTACCAGGAGCCCGAGCACCTCAACACCGGGGAGAACCACACCCCGGGCCGGCGCGCCACGTCCAGCTACGACAACAACCTTGCCTCGTGGACGATGAGCGGCGAGTACGGCCTGAAGAAGGACCGCGACAGGCGCTTCTTCGCGGGCGAGTTCCTGTGGTCCGGCATCGACTACATCGGCGAGCCGACCCCGTACGACGTGTTCCCCGTGAAGGCGTCGTTCTTCGGCGCGGTCGACACGGCCGGGTTCCCCAAGGACATGTACCACCTCTTCCGCAGCCAGTGGACCGATGAGCCGATGGTGCACCTGCTGCCCATGGACTGGACGACGCACAAGCCCGGCCAGGAGGTGGAGGTGTGGGCGTACGCGAACGTCGCCGAGGTCGAACTCTTCCTCAACGGCCGTTCCCTGGGCGTGCGTTCCTTCGACGCGAAGAAGACCGTCGACGGCCGCGCCTACCTGGAGACGACGGAGGCGACACACGACGACAAGACGGTCACTTCCGGCCCCTACCCCGGCAGTTACACGTCGCCGAACGGCAGCGCCGGCAGGCTGCACCTGTCGTGGAAGGTTCCGTACGCGGCAGGCGAGTTGAAGGCCGTGGCCCGCGCGGGCGGGAAGGCCGTGGCGACGGACGTGCTGCGCACCGCCGGGACGCCGCACGCCGTGCGCCTCACCGCCGACCGCAGGTCCGTCGCCGCCGACGGGCGTTCGCTGGTCTTCGTCACGGCCGAGGTCGTCGACGCGCGCGGCGTGCTCGTCCCCGATGCCGAGCACCTCCTCGAATTCGCCGTGAAGGGCGGTGGGCTGGCGGGTCTGGACAACGGGCGGCAGGAGAGCGCCGAGCGGTACCAGGCCAGTACGCGCACCGCCTTCCACGGCCTCGCGCTCGCCATGGTGCGGGTGGCCACCGAGCCGGGCGCATTGACCGTCACGGCCGCTGCCGACGGGCTGCGCACCGGCAAGGTCTCCGTGCGGGTGGCGGGACCGGCGGGCGGGCCCGTCACGCGGGCCGAACCCTTCGCCCCCGACCCGGGTCCCGGAGCATCCAAATACCCGCTCGCCGACGCGAGTTACTCCGGCGCAACCGGCACTCTCCCCGCCGCGATGCTCGACGGGGACCCCGCGACCCAGTGGTCCAACTCCTTCCAGAAGGCGGCCACCGCCCTGCTGCCCGCCTTCGCCGGCGCCCGGCCCACCGACTGGGTGTCGGTGGCATGGGCGCAGGAGCGCGAGATCGGCCGGGTCGAAGTCTCTTTCACGGTCGACGCGAAACACTCCCTGCCCGCCTCGGTCGACGTGTCGGTCTGGGACGGAAAGGGCTACGTCGCCGTGCACGACGCCGACATCGACTGGGCGACGGCGTCCGGTGAGCCCACTGTCATCACCTTCGACGCGGTACACGGCAGCCGTCTCCGCCTGGACCTGACCAGCGACAGGCCCGGCGAACCCGCCGGTGCGTTCGGGATCGTCGCGCTCGACGTGGCAGCCTCATGAGCGACGCGAGCGGGTTCGACCACGCCTGGCTGCCCGACGAGGCGCTGCGCGGCATCGGATCACGGCGCGTCGTGATCGAGGGCGACGGCCCGCTCGTCGACACGCTGCGCGCCGAAGTCACCTACGCCCAGGGCCAGTTCGGAACATTGCAGGGGGCCGGAGACGTCGTGTTCCGACTCGACGGCGATGCCGACACCGGCCCCGAGGGTTTCACCCTGACGCGGTCCGGCGGGCGCACCACTGTCACTGCCGCCGCTCCGGCCGGCCTCCTGTACGGCTTCTTCCATGTCGTGCGCCTCGGCGCCGCCGCGTTCACCGACGCCCCCGAGCAGACCCACCGCCCCGCCCTCTCCCGGCGCATGCTCAACCACTGGGACAACATCGACGTGCATCCCGTGATGGGCCAGGTCGAGCGCGGCTACGCGGGCGGCTCGCTGTTCTGGGAAGACGGACGGGCGCGCGGGGACCGCGACCGGGTCCGCGCGTACGCACGGCTCCTCGCGGCCTGCGGGATCAACGCCGTCTGCGTCAACAACGTCAACGTCCATGGGACCGAGGCCCGACTCCTCACCGACCGCATCGGTGAAACAGCCACCATCGCGGGTGAGTTGAGGAAGTACGGCATCCAAACCTACCTCTCCGTCAGCTTCGCCGCGCCCGTCGTCCTGGGCGGGCTCGACACCGCCGACCCACTCGACGACGGTGTACGGGCCTGGTGGCGGAGGGCAGCCGACCGCGTGTACGCGCACATTCCTGACTTCGGCGGCTTCGTCGTCAAGGCCGACTCCGAAGGACAGCCGGGTCCCTTCGCCTACGGCCGCAGTCACGCCGACGGCGCGAACCTGATCGCCGACGCGCTCGCCCCGCACGGCGGCACCGTTCACTGGCGGGCCTTCGTCTACAACCACACACAGGACTGGCGCGACCGGACCACGGACCGGGCGCGCGCCGCGTACGACCACTTCGCCGCGCTCGACGGGCAGTTCAAGGACAACGCGGTGCTCCAGATCAAGCACGGACCGATGGACTTCCAGGTCCGCGAACCCGTCTCGCCGGTCATCGGCGCCCTGCCCCACACCCGGGTCGCGGTCGAGCTGCAGGCCACCCAGGAGTACACCGGGCAACAGCGGCACGTGTGCGCGCTCGCCCCGATGTGGTCCGGGGTGCTCGGCTTCCGGCCCGAGGGCGAGAACGGCGCCACCGTCGGCCAACTCGCCGGCGGTGGCGGCCTGGTGGCCGTATCGAACACCGGATCCGACCCCTACTGGACCGGGCACCCGCTCGCCCAGTACAACCTGTACGCGTTCGGCCGCCTGGCCTGGCAGCCGGACGCCGACCAGGAGCAACTCCTCGACGAGTGGACCGAGTTGACGTTCACACCGGAACGCACCGCCGACCCCGAGCGGCTGCGCTCCGGCCTGCGTGCGGTACTGCGCGGGTCCTGGACGACGTACGAGAAGTACACCGCGCCGCTGGGCGTCGGCTTCATGGTGCAACCCGGGCACCACTACGGGCCCAGCGTCGACGGGTACGAGTACAGCCCTTGGGGCACCTACCACTTCGCAGACCGCGACGGCCTCGGTGTCGACCGCAGCCGCGCCACCGGCACCGGATATGCGGCCCAGTACGCGAAACCCTGGTCACAGACGTACGAGACGCCCGAGAGCTGCCCCGACGAGCTGCTCCTGTTCTTCCATCACGTCCCGTACGGGCACGTCCTGCAGAGCGGCAAGACGGTGATCCAGCACATCTACGACACCCACTTCGAGGGCGTCGAGGAGGCCGAGACGGCACAAGGAGTGTGGGCGTCGCTGGCCGATCTGATGGCGCCCGCGCGGCACGCCCGGGTGGCCGAGCTGTACGAGGAGCAGCTGCGCAGCGCCCGTGAGTGGCGCGACCACGTGAACAGCTACTTCCTGCGCAAGTCCGGGATCCCGGACGCGGGCGGGCGCCGCATCCACTAGCCGGTCCTGCGCCGGTCTACTCGAGGCGCAGTACGCACACGCCCAGCGGGTCGAGCGTGAGGGGCTCGCCGGGCGCGTACGCCTTGCCCGTCAGGAGGTCCGTCGCCGACTCGTGGACCGTCAACTCCGCCCCCGACGAGGTGTGGTTGAGAAGGAACAGCAGGCGCGTCCCGTCGGGTGCGACGCGGGTCGCCGTCTCCACGCCGGCCATCTCTGCGTACGGACCGACGAGACCGTGTCGGGCGAGCACCTGGCGCACCACCCGGTCCGTACCCGCATCGTCGAGCTGCGTTGCCACGTACCAGCCCTCGCCACCGCGCTCCCCGAAACGGTTTCGGGTGACGGCGGGCGTTCCGGCGTAGAAGTCGGTGGTGTAGGCGGCGACGGGCTCGGCGCCCTGCGGCACGACGAGCTCGAAGACCAGGCGGGCCGGTGAGCGCAGGTCGCCGAAGTCGACCGGGTTCGTCACCTCCGCCGCCCGGGAGTCCCACTCGTCGACCCGAACGCCCATCAGCGGCCCGAGCGGGCCCGGCACATCCGTGAGGAAGGCGCGGTCGTGTTCGTCGCCGCGCCCGGACAGGTAGGTCGTCACCACGGTCCCGCCCCGCTCCGCCACCGCCTCCAGACGTGCGGCCAGGTCTCCCTTCACCAGGTGCAGCAGGGGTGCGAGGACCACGTCGTACGCAGACAGGTCCGCTGTCACGGGGACGACATCGACGTCCGCGCCCGCCGTGCGCGCGGCCCGGTAGTAGGAGTGCACGACATCCTGGTAGCGCACCAGCCGCGACGGGCCGTCCGACATCTCCAGCGCCCACCAGCTGTCCCAGTCGAAGAGCAGCGCGGTCCGCGCGGGCGTCCGGGCGCCGAGCGTGACCCCGCCCGCCTCAGCCAACTCCCGCCCCAGTGCCGCCACGTCCCGGAAGACGCGGGTGTCTTCACGACCCGCGTGGCCGATGACCGCCCCGTGGTACTTCTCGCACGCCCCGCGCGAGGCCCGCATCTGGAAGTACAGGATCGCGTCCGCGCCGTGCGCCACCGCCTGCCAGCTCGCGAGCCGCAATTCGCCGGGCCTGCGCAGCGGATTGACGTCGCGGCAGGCTGTGGTGGACGGCGTCTGCTCCATCAGCCAGAACGGGGCGCCGCCCTTCAGGCCGCGCATCAGGTCGTGCGCGAGGGCCGGCCAGGTCGGCGGTGCGTCCAGCGGCGGATAGCTGTCCCACGACGCGAAGTCGAGATGCGGTGCCCAGCGGTGATAGTCCAACGGCCGGTACATCCCCATGAAGTTGGTGGTCACGGGGATGTGCGGACTGTGGGCGCGCACGGCCTCCTTCTCGGCGATGAAGCAGCCGAGCAGCGCGTCCGTGCTGAACCGGTGATAGTCAAGCGTGATGCCCTGGAACGCCGTGTGGTCCGGGCCACGCCAGTGCTCGGTGAGGGCGCTGGGCGGCTCGATCTCGGACCAGTCCGTGTAGCGGTGCGACCAGAAGGTCGTCCACCACGCGTCGTTCAGGGCGTCCAGCGAGCCGTACTTCTCCAGCAGCCAGCCACGGAACGCCTCCGCGCACAGACCGCAGTAACAGATGCCGCCGTACTCGTTGTTGATGTGCCAGGCGAGCAGCGCCGGATGGTCCGCGTACCGCTCTGCTATCCGTCCCGCCAGCGTCGTGGACAGGCGGCGGTACGCCGGCGAGCTCGGACAGAAGTTGTGCCGCTGCCCGTAGCCGTGCCGGTGGCCCTCGAAGTCGGTGCGGTTCACCTCCGGGTGGGCCTTCGCGAGCCAGGGCGGCAGCGCGGCCGTGCCGGTGGCCAGGACGATGCGCCGCCCCTCGGCCGCAGCCCGGTCCACGATCCGGTCGAGGACCGTGAAGTCGTAGGTGTCCGGGGCAGGTTGGAGCAGCGACCACGCGAACACGCCCACCGTCAGCGTGTCGATCCCGGCTTTGCCGAACAGGCGGTGGTCAGCCTCCCAGACCTCCTCGGGCCACTGCTCGGGGTTGTAGTCACCGCCGTAGGGGATGGCGGGGGTGGCGGGCACGCCGTTCATGCGGTGAAGTCCTCCTGGGTCTCGGCGATGATCGGACGGCTGGAGTGCAGCAGCGACAGGAGCAGTACCGGAGCGAGCAGCAGAGGAAGCGCCTCGGTCCACCACAAGGTGGCCGCGGTCGCGACGACGAGCAGACTGGCCGCGCCGAGTGTCGCCCGGCCGTGCCGCAGCAGGAAGTATCCGGCGAGCCGCGCCGTGTCGACGGCCCGGAACGTGAACAGGGACGTAAGCACCAGCGCGTGCGCGCCCCAGAGAAGCGCGCCCACGCCGATGACCCCGAGCAGTACCGCCCACCAGCCGGGCAGTCCGGTCGAGGCGAAATGGGTGAGGCCGTACGCGATGACGGTCAGCCAGGCGAGCAGCGGAACGCATATCCGCAACGCGGCGGCGGAGTTGAGGCGTAGCCCTCGCAGGTAGGCGCGGGCCGGACGCAGTTCCGTCAGGTCGCGGCTGCGGTGGTGCAAGGCGTACAGGGCGGCGGACAGGGCCGGGCCGAGCGGCGCGAGGCACAACGCCGCGAGCGGCAGGTTCGCCGGGTCCGCACCGAGGAACAGGAGCCCGAACAGGCTGGGCGCCAGCGTGAGCAGCAGCAGACCCTCGACGGTCAGCAGCGTGTGAATGAAGGCGCAGGCCCGCGACAACGGTCCGTCACCGAAGACGCGGGAGGCGCGCGGCAGGGCCGCCCCGGGGGAGCCGGCCTGTGCGGCGCTCATCCGGAACCCCCGCCCCCGAGGATCCGGCCCTCGTCCCACCAGTCGGGAGACTCCTCGATCACCGGGCTGAGCTCGACCAGCGTCACCTCGTGCCGCTCGAGCGTGAGGCAGACGTCCACCCTGAACCCCTCGATGGGCAGCCGGAGATGGGACCTACCCGGTTCCGCGGCGTCGTGCAGCATGTCGAGCTGGTGCGGGCGTGGTGAGCGTGGGCTGCCCATCCGGCGCCACGCGGTGTACGCGTTGCCGCGCTCCTCGTCGACGCTGGAGCGACGCAGGAAGACCGCGCCGCGCTCGGCGCCGCCGACCGGGACGGACAGCCGCAGCGTGTGCTGGTCTGTCCCGGGCGGCGCCCACGCCAGAACCGTGACCCGTCCGTCGGGGTGCCGGGTGACGAGATGGTCGTCGCCACGGGCCAGCACATCACGACCCATGCGGGCCATGAACGCGTACAGGTGGTACGTGGGCTTCCTGACCTGGCGGTGCGTCAGGAGACCGAAGCCGCCGTGGAACAGCGCCGTCGGAACCCCCACCTCCTCGAACATGTCGCTGAACGTCCAGTACGAGAAGGAGTCCACCAGATCCCCGCCGGCCGCCAGGACCGGAGCCAGGTACGCGGCGTGAAAGGCCGTGTCGTGGACCGGGTTGTCCGGGCGGTAGGAAGAGTTGAACTCCGTGATGTGGACCGGGAGTTCGGCCAGCGGTGTGCCCTTCAGCTCGCGCCGCGGGGCCCCGAACTGCTCCAGCAGGCGCTCGGCCGGGGCCAGCGTCTGGTAGGTACCGAACGGCACCGGCTGCGCGGGCCCCGAGGTGTACGCATGGCGTGACACGAAGTCGACCGGCAGATCCCGCCGCTCCACGAACTCCGCGAACCGCCCGAGCCAGCCCTCGTCCGCGCCGGGCGACACGGCGGGCCCGCCTACCTGGAGCGACGCGTCGACGTCCTTCACCGCATGCGCCGTCACCTCGTACAGGCGGTGGTACGCCGCCTGGTCGGCGCCCTCCCAGAAATCCGGCAGATCCGGCTCGTTCCACACCTCGACGGGCCAGTCGCGCACCTCCTCCAGGCCGTAACGGTCCACGAGGTGGGTCAGTGTCGCGCGCACCAGGTCCGCCCATTCCCGGTGTGAGGAGGGCGGCGTCACATTTCCCTGCCACCAGAAGACGGTCTGCCCGCCGGACGCCAACTCGTCTGGCATGAAGCCGAGTTCGAGGAAGGGACGGATGCCGAGTGCGAGGCAGGCGTCGACGACCTGATCGACGTAGGTGAACGAATGATGCACCTGCCGGGCGCCCTGCCACTCGTACGGCCGGTACACGCCCATCCCGTCGCTGAACAGCCCGTGCCCGCGGATGTGCCGGAAGCCGATCTCCTTCTGGAGCAGCGCGAGGGAGTCCTGGTAGTCGCGGCGCAGGGCGAGTTCGAGGCGGCCCGTGCCGACGCACGCCCGCCACGCCTCGGAGAGGACGCCCTGCGACTCGGCCGGGACGCGGATCATGCGTTGTCCTTCTTGTACCGCTCGTAGGCCTTGTTGTGCAGATCCACGAGCTGCTGCATGTTCTTGGCCTTCAGCTCGGTGACGTAGTCGTCCCACTCGGACAGCGGCCGCTTGCCGAGCGCGAACTTGAGGGTGTTCTGGTTCATGTGGTCCGTGAGCGGCGTCTCCCAGAGCGAGGCCTGCTCCTGCTCCGCGGACAGCAGCGGGTGGGCCGGGGCGATCGGCGTCTGCTTCCGCGAGGCCATCACGTCCTGGAACTTCTTCTCGTCCGGGCTGAACGAGGAGGACACCAGCTGCCAGCTGCCGCCGTAGGTGAAGACGCCGTTGAAGAAGCCGTAGTCCTTCTGCAGATCCTTGGGGGCCTTGGGGTCGGAACCCATGAGGCTGATGCCTGGCTTCAGCTTGTACTGACCGCCGGACCCGGTGTACGTGACGCCCTCGACGCCCCACTTGCAGAACGCCTGGCCTTCGTCCGAGTAGAAGAGCCAGTCCGTGAACTGCATCAGCGCGACGAAGTTGTCGCTCTTGAGCGCCTTGCTGGAGATCATGAGGCCGTTCTCCAGGCGGATGCCGCCGAGCACGACTTCACCGGCCGGGCCGATCGGCACCGGAATCATCTCGATCTTCGCGCCCTTCACCTGCCGCTCGAGGTTGTAGCGGTACTTCTGCACCAGCTCCTGTGGGTTCGCGCTGATCGCGAAGGACTTCTCCGCCAGCAGCTTCTTCACCGCGTTGTCGTCGGTCTGGGTGAAGCTCTCGGGGTCCATCAGCTTCTCGGCGACCAGCTTGCGCAGATACTCGATGACCTGCCGGAACTCGTCCGTCGCCCCGGTGAAGACGAACTTCTGCGTCTTCGTGTCGAAGGTGATGTTCTCGTACGTCCAGCCGGCCCGGACGCCGTACGCCTGCCCGAGATAGCTGAGCAGGGCGGCCGCCGGGAAGACGGTGTTGGTGCTCCAGCGGTCGGAGAGGGGGTAGCTGTCGGGGTACTCCGCCTTGATCGCCTTGAGGACGTCGTACACCTCGTCCCACGTCGAGGGCAGGCTCACGCCGATCTTGTCGAGGACGTCGGTGCGGAAGGACAGCGAGTATCCGGACTTGGGCTTCTCGTGGAGCCCGGGCAGCAGGTAGTACTTTCCGTCGGACTGGCGGATGGAGTCCAGCTCGGGCTCGAGCTTCCAGCGCTTGACCTTGTCCTGGAAGTTGGGCATCAGGTGCACGTACTCGCTCACCGGCAGGATCGCGCCCGAGGAGACGAACGCGACCTCGGAGGGGTGGTACGTCTTGGGGATGAGGAAGGGGGCGTCGCCCGAGCCGATCAGCAGGCTGCGCTTCTTCTCGTAGTCGCTCAGCGGGACGTCGACGGGCTGCAGCGTGATGCCGGTGCGCTTGGTGACCTCCTTCCAGAACAGCCAGCTCTTCTTCGTCGGGTACGTCGGGTTGTTGTTGTGCAGGACGGAGAAGGACAGCGCCTTGGGCGCCTTGAACTGCTCGCCGGCGTTGTACTTCTTCATGGCGCCGTTCTGCTTCTTCGACAGGTCCTTGCTGTCGCCGCCGTCGTCACCACTGCCGCAGCCGGTGAGTACGGCGAGTCCGGCGAACCCCGCCGCGGCGAGCAGCGACCTTCTCGACAGCTGGCCTGTATTCGTCACGTGAACTCCCTTGTTCTACAAGTCTGTTGAGGCGTGATTGCGTTCATGCGTGAAGTGGTTGCGCTCAGCCCTTGACCGCGCCGAGCATCACGCCCGAGACGAAGTACCGCTGCACGAAGGGGTATACGGCGAGGATCGGCAGCGCCGTGAGCACGATGGTCACGGACTGGATGTTCGCGGCGGCCTGGGTGAGCTGGTCGGCCGCGGCCCCCGCGTTGCCACCCTCGGTGGCGCCCGCGATGAGGTTGCGCAGATAGACGGTGACCGGCATCAGATCGGCCCTGTCCATGTACAGGAACGCCGAGAACCATGAGTTCCAGAACGACACCGAGTAGAAGAGCACCATGGTCGCGATGACGGCCTTCGACAACGGCAGGACGATCCGCAGCAGAGTCCCGTACGAGCTCAGGCCGTCGATCTGCGCGGCCTCCTCGAGCTCCGCCGGCATGTTCTCGAAGAACGCCTTCATCACCAGGAGGTTGAAGACGCTGATGGCGTTCGGCAGGGCGATCGCCCAGATCGAGTTCTTCAGGCCGAGGCTGGTGATCAGCACGTAGTTGGGGATCAGGCCACCGGAGAAGAACATCGTGAAGACGGCGATGCCGACGAGGAACGTACGCCCGCGCAGGTCCTTCTTCGACAAAACGTATGCGTAGATCGTGGTGAGGGCCATGGCGACAGCGGTGGAGAGCACCGTATAGAGGACGGTGTTCCCGTAGCTTCGCCAGAACGTCCCGTCCTGGAAGACGATCCTGTACGTGGTGAGGTTGAAGCCCTTGGGCCACAGCGTCACTTCGCCCGCCCGGATCTGGTGCTCCCCGCTGAACGAGCGGGCGACGATGTTGATGATCGGGTAGAGCGTGACCACCACGACCAGCGTCAGGATCACGGCGTTGAAGCCTTGGAAGACACGGTAGCCGCGGGTCGGGCCGGTCACGGTCGTTGCGGTGCGCGGCCCGGTCTGGATGCTTACCACAGGCTCGTCCCCACGGTCTTGCGCGACAGCCGGTTCGCGGACGTGATCAGCAGGAGGCCGATGACCGCCTCGAACAGGCCGATGGCGGCGGCATAGCTGAAGGAGTTCGACTCGACACCGGTGCGGTACAGATAGGTGGAGATGACGTCGGCCGTCGGGTACGTCAGCGGGTTGTAGAGCAGCAGGATCTTCTCGAAGCCGACCACCATGAACGTGCCGATGTTGAGGATCAGCAGCGTGATCATGGTGGGGCGGATGCCGGGGAGCGTCACGTGCCAGGTCTGCTGCCAGCGGTTCGCGCCATCGATCCGGGCCGCCTCGTACAGGTCCTCGTCGATCGTGCTCAACGCGGCGAGATAGAGGATCGTGCCCCAGCCGGCCGTCTGCCAGACCTCGGAACCGACGTAGATCGTCCGGAACCAGCCGGGCTCCTGGATGAACCGGACCGGGTCGTGGCCGAACGTCGTGAGCATGTGGTTGATCGGGCCGTCCGACGCCAGCATCTGCACCGTGATGCCCGCGACGATCACGATGGACAGGAAGTGCGGCAGGTACGAGATCGACTGCACGAATCGTTTCAGTGCGGTGCGCCGGACCTCGTTGAGCAGCAGGGCCAGCACGATCGGCACCGGGAAGCAGAACAGCAGCGTCAGCAGGCCCATCCAGAGCGTGTTCCGGAAGACCTGCCAGAACGACGGGTCGCTGAGGAACATCTGCACATAGCGCAGGCCCACCCACTCCTCGCCGAGGATCGAACCGCCCGGCTCGAAGCGGCGGAACGCAATCACGTTGCCGATCATCGGCAGATAGCGGAAGACCAGGAAGAACAGGATCGGCAGCACCGCGAGGGAGTACAGCTGCCAGTCGCGGCGCAGTGATCGGCGCCAGGAACGACGGCCGGACGGAAGCTTCTTGTCGGGCGGCGGGTCGGGCGGGGCGCCGGTGCGGGGCTGGCTGCCCGTCATGGTGGAGGAGCTCATGCAGGGCCTTTCGTCACACGGGCAGGCAGAGGTCATCACAAGGGCGGGGAACGAGTACCGAGAACTTTCGGGAATCTTCCGGTAACGTCGCCGCAACCTAAAGCCGCTCCCGACCCCTGTCAATGGGTGCCGCATCAATGGGAGTTGGCTCCGTGACCGGCTGTGAGGTGCCTGTGCCCGCCTTCGACCTGCCCCTGGACGAACTCCAGCGCCACCGACCCGAGCCCGACGAACCCGCCGACTTCGACGCGTTCTGGCAGGCCACGCTGAAGTCCGCCACCCACCCCGAACCCCTGATCCGCGTCCGACCCGTCGACAGCGGCCTGCGGCTCGTCGAGAGCTGGGACGTCACCTTCCGCGGCTTCGCCGGCGACCCCGTCCGCGCCTGGTACACCAGGCCCGCGGACGGCGGCGAACTCATGCCCGCAGTCGTCGAGTTCGCGGGCTACGGCCGCGGCCGCGGCCTCCCGCACGAGCGCCTCACCTGGGCGAACGCCGGATACGCCCATCTGCTCATGGACAACCGTGGCCAGGGCGACCAGTACGGCAACGGCGGCGCGACCCCCGACCGGCACGCGGCCGCGCCCGGCGGCCCGGGACCTGCGGTGCGTGGGCTGCTCGACCCGCACGACTACCACTACCGCCGCCTGATCACCGACGCGGTGTGTGCCGTCGCCGCGCTGCGAGCCCTGCCCGGCGTCGACCGGGACCGGATCGCCGCGGTGGGCAACAGCCAGGGCGGGGGAGTCGCCCTCGCCGTCGCCGGACTCGTCCCCGATCTCGCCGCGGCCCTGGTCACGGCGCCGCTGCTGTGCGGTATCCGGCGCGGACTCGACCTGACGGATGCAGGGCCCTACGGCGAGATCGCCGCCTACCTCGCCGTACACCGGGGAGCGGAGGATGCCGCATACCGCACGCTCGGCTACGTCGAGGGCATCTCGTTCGCCCGCCGCGCCCACGCCCCGGCCCACTTCGGAGTCGGCCTGCGCGACCAGGTCTGCCCGCCCAGCGGTGCATACGCGGCGTACCACCGCTACGGCGAACTCACCGGTGCGGACCCCGCCCGGGAGATCCACGCCTACCCGTTCAACGGCCACGAGCACGGCGACGCCGTGCACGTCCGTCGCCAAATGACCTGGCTGCGCGGGGTGCTGGGAGCAGAGGGCGCGTAGATTCAGGGCCAGGCGTTCGGCGGGTCGGACAAAAACCCGGCTTGACCGGCGCATGGTCGACGGCATGTCCTACGGTTTCCGGAAGACATCCGGAGAACTTTCAGGATGCAGAGGTCGATGGAGGTGGGGAACGTGGCCCGGGTTGGCGGCAGAGGCAAGGCAGCCACGCAGAGCCCGGACGGGCCGGCCAAGGTGACGATCACCGAGATCGCCCGGGAGGCGGGGGTGTCGGTCCCGACCGTCTCGAGGGTCGTCAACGGGCGCTCCGACGTGTCGCCCGCCACCCGGGCGCGGGTCGAGGATCTGCTGCAGCGGCATGGGTACCAGCGGCGCCCGCCTGCGCCCGGCGACCGGGCTGCCCTGCTCGACCTGGTCTTCAACGACCTGGACAGCCCTTGGGCGGTGGAAATCATCCGGGGCGTCGAGGAGGTCGCGCACGAGGCGGGGGTGGGCACGGTGGTCTCCGCGATTCACGACCGGGCGGGCGCGGCCCGGCAGTGGATGACGAATCTGCGGGCGCGCGCGTCGGACGGGGTGATCCTCGTGACCTCGGTTCTCGAACCGGGGCTGCACGACGAACTGCGGCGCCTGGGTGTGCCGTTGGTGGTCGTCGACCCGGCCGGTTCGCCGGCCACCGAGGCGCCGACCGTCGGTGCCACGAACTGGGCGGGCGGGATGGCTGCGACGGAGCACCTGCTGGGGCTCGGTCACCGCCGGATCGGGTTCATCGAGGGCCCGCCCCGGCTGCTGTGCTCGCGTGCCCGGCTCGACGGGTACCGGGCCGCGCTGGACGTGGCCGGTGTGCCGGTCGATGACGCGCTGATCGTGCCCGGCGACTTCTATCACGAGTCCGGATTCACCGGCTGCAACCAGCTGTTGGACCTGACCGAGCCGCCCACCGCCATCTTCGCCTCCAGTGACCAGATGGCGCTCGGGGCGATCGAGGCGCTGCGCCGGCGCGGGCTGCGGGTGCCGGAGGACATGAGTGTCCTCGGCTTCGACGACCTTCCGGAGGTGCGCTGGTCGGCGCCGCCGCTCACGACGGTCCGTCAACCGCTCGCGGAGATGGGCAAGCTGGCGGCGCGCTTCGTCCTCGACCTGGCCCGGTCCGTCGCACCGGCCTCGTCGCGGGTGGAGCTCGCGACGGAACTGGTGGTCAGGGCCAGTACGGGGGAGCCCCGGCAGGTCTGACGCGCTCGGCATCCATCGGGGGTGTCAATGGCCTTTTTTGTCAAGGCCGTTGACACCCCCTTCGTGTGTCCGTAACTTCCGAGGCCATCCACCGATAGTTTCGGATCCCTTCCGGAAGGTGTGTCATGCCAGCCTCCGTTCCCTGTCCCGCCGCCGCGCCCGGGACGCCGTCAGCGTGCCCGGCCTCGGCATCGCGGTGCTGACGTCCCGCGGCGACTCGGCCTCCGGCTCCAAGGACGGCTCGGGCCGGACCGTCGTCGAGCGGTGCCACATCCGGACCGCCGAGCCCGTCGGCAGTCGCTTCGTCGTCACCACGCACTCCACGCCCAACTGCCGGTGACCACCGTCATCCTGTGCCGCTTCTTCCGTGATCCCCGACGAACTGGAGGAGATGGTCGCCCTCGACGGCTGTCTGCCGTCCGGCTGCTTCTGGCGGATCCTGCCGCCGATGGCGCGGCCCGCGCTCGGCACAGTCTCCGTGCGCGCGATCGCCGGCAGCCGGCGCACCTTCCTGCTGACCATGGCGAGATCCAAGTACGCACAGACGCGCCACCGGGCCGGAGACGTACGGGCCCTGGAACTGCTGGAGTGCCCTGCGCTCGCCTTCTGCGCGGTGGCCGAACGGCAGCTGACCGGCGGCATCACCAAGGGCGCGACCAAGGGCTGACCGGCTACCGGCCCACCACCGGGCCCACCGCAGGTGCGACAGCGCCTCGCCCGAACTTCACCTGCTCGTACCGCACTTGAGGAGTTCCATGGCTCAGCCCTGGCAGGACACGACCCTGCCCGCCCACGTCCGGGCGGCGGACCTGCTCGCCCGGATGACCCCCGAGGAGAAGACCGCCCAGCTGTCCAGCGTGTGGCTGGGCGCCGACATCGACACCGGCACCGCCGCGGTCGCACCGGGCCAGCACGCGTACGTGGCCCGCAGCGCTGCCCTCGACGCCCTGCTCCCGCACGGCCTCGGACACCTCACCCGCCCCTTCGGTACCGTCCCCGTGGAGCCGGCCGAGGGCGCCGCCCGGCTCGCCGAACTGCAGTCGCGGATCCGCGCGGGCAACCGGTTCGGCGTGCCCGCCATCGCCCACGAGGAGTGCCTGACCGGATTCTCCGCCTGGCAGGCCACCGTCTTCCCGACCCCGCTGGCCTGGGGCGCCACCTTCGACCCGGCCCTGGTGACCGAGATGGCGCAGGCCATCGGCGCGTCGATGCGCGCGGTCGGCATTCACCAGGGCCTCGCTCCGGTCCTCGACGTCGTACGGGACCCGCGCTGGGGCCGCACCGAGGAGGCGATCGGCGAGGACCCGTACCTCGTCGGCACCATCGGTACCGCGTACGTACAGGGCTTGGAGGCCGCCGGGATCGTCGCGACCCTCAAGCATTTCGCCGGGTACTCGGCCTCGCGCGGCGCCCGCAACCACGCCCCGGCCCCGCTCGGACCACGCGAGCTCGCGGACGTCATCCTGCCCCCGTTCGAGATGGCGGTGCGCGACGGCGGCGCCCGCTCCGTCATGCCCGCCTACAACGACATCGACGGCCTGGCCGCCCACGCCCACCCCGGCCTGCTCACCCAAGTCCTGCGCGAGGACTGGGGGTTCACCGGCACGACCGTCGCCGACTACTTCGGGCTCTCGTTCCTGCAGTCCGCCCACAAGATCGCCGACTCGCCCGCGGAGGCCGCCCGGCTCGCTCTTGCTGCCGGGGTCGACGTCGAACTGCCCACCGCCCGCTGCCTCACTGCCGCAGACCACCTCCCTGAGGACCTCCTCGACCGGGCGGCATTGCGCGTCCTCACCCAGAAGTGCGAGCTGGGCCTCCTCGACCCCGACCACGAACCGGCCGCCGGCGACGCTCCCATCGACCTGAACTCCCCACACCTGCGCGACCTGGCCCGCAACGCGGCGCAGAAGTCCGTCGTGCTGCTCGCCAACGACTCCGGTGTCCTGCCGCTCGACGACGGCCTCCGCATCGCCGTCGTCGGACCCCTCGCCGACGAACAGGCGGCCATGCTCGGCTGCTACACATTCCCCCGGCACGTCGGCGTCAACCACCCCGAACTGCCCACCGGCATCGACGTACCGACGTTCGCCGAGGCGCTGCGCGCGGAGCTGACCGGGGCCGTGTTCGTCGATGACCCGGCGGCGGCCGATGTGTGCCTGGCCGTCGTCGGTGACCGCTCGGGCCTGTTCGGGCGAGGCTCGTCCGGCGAGGGCTGCGACGCCGAGGACCTGGAACTCCCGTACAGGCAAGGAGAGTTGCTGGATGAGGTACTCGCCTCCGGGACGCCGACCGTGATCGTCGTGCTCAGCGGGCGGCCGTACGCCCTGGGCCGCTGGGCGGACCGGGCCGCCGCCGTCGTGCAGGCCTTCTTCCCCGGACAAGAGGGTGGCGCTGCCGTCGCGGGCGTCCTGTCCGGGCGTGTCGAGCCGTCGGGCCGGCTGCCGCTCGGCGTCCCGCGCACCCCCGGAGGCCAGCCCGCCCCCTATCTCGCGCCGCCGCTGGGCCGCCACGGCGACCCCAGCAATGTGGACCCCACCGCTCTCTACCCGTTCGGGCACGGCCTGTCGTACACCACGTTCGCCTGGGACGTCGAGCAGTGCGACGCCCCCGAACTGCCCACCGACGGTGAGACCACCCTGCGCCTCACCGTCCGCAACACCGGCGACCGCCCCGGCACCGAGGTCGTCCAGCTCTACCTCCACGACCCGGTCGGCACGGTCGCGCGGCCGGAGATCCGGCTCGTCGGCTATACGCGGGTCCCGCTCGACGCGGGGGCGTCCGCGGAGGTCCGTGCAACGTTCCCGGCCGACCTCGCCGCGTACACCGGCGCCGACGGCCGCCGAGTCGTCGAACCCGGAGCCCTCGAACTACGCGTCGCCGCGTCCAGCGCCCACGTCCACCACACCGTGCCGCTCACTCTCACAGGGCCGGTGCGGGAGGTCGGGCACGAGCGGCGGATGCGGTGCGAGCTGCGCGTGAAGTGACGCGCGCGGCGCCGCGCGAAGCAAGGTCAACCACCCACCCCCGCCCTTCAGCTGAGGAGCCGCACCATGCGCACACCCGCACGCCGTACCCGAGCCAGAGCCGCTGCTTTCGCCGCGTCCACGGCCCTGCTGCTCGGTCTCGCCGCGGTCCCGGCCGCCCACGCGGACGGCGCCCGGCACCGCGCCGCCACGCTCGACGACCTGGCCCAGCGAACCGGCCGCTACTTCGGCTCGGCCGTCGACAACCCCGAGCTCGACGACACCGCGTACGCCGACCTGCTCGGCAGCGAGTTCGGCGCCACCACCCCCGGCAACGGCATGAAGTGGTACGCCACCGAACCCCGGCGCGGCGTCTTCGACTTCACCGCCGGCGACGAGATCGTGGCGTACGCAAAGTCCCGCCATCTGAAGGTGCGCGGCCACACCCTGCTGTGGCACAGCCAACTGCCGAGCTGGCTGACGGACGGCACCTGGACCGCCGACGAACTGCGCTCGATCCTCAAGAACCACATCACGACCGAGGTGAAGCACTACAAGGGCAAGGTCTTCGCCTGGGACGTGGCCAACGAGATCATGAACGAGGACGGCACGTACCGGGAGAACATCTTCTACAAGACGCTCGGCCCCGGCTACATCGCCGACGCCCTGCGCTGGGCGCACGCCGCCGACCCCAAGGTCAAGTTGTACCTCAACGACTACAACGTCGAGGGGCTCGGCGCGAAGTCGGACGCCTACTACACGCTGATCAAGCAGCTCAAGGCGGATCGCGTCCCGATCGACGGCTTCGGCATGCAAGCCCACCTCGCCCTGCAGTACGGCTTCCCGACCGACATGCGGGGCAACATCCAGCGCTTCGCCGACCTGGGCCTCGACGTCGCGATCACCGAACTCGACATCCGGATGATCCTGCCGGCCGACGCTGCCTTGCTGGCCCAACAGGCCGACTGGTACGCCCAGGTCACCGACGCCTGCCTGGCCGTGCGGCGCTGTGTCGGCATTACGCTGTGGGGCTACTCCGACCGGCACTCGTGGATCCCGTCGGTCTTCCCCGGCCAGGGCGCGGCGCTGCCCTGGGACGAGAACCTCCAGCGCAAGCCCGCGTACGGCGCGATCGCCGGCGCGCTCGCGGCCGCCGCGAGGTCGGCGGCCGGACACTGACCGCCGGCTGACGACCGGGGCGCGTACCCCGAAGGCCCCATGAGCCCTCGGGGTAAGCGCGTCGGTCACCCGCGGCCGTGGCTCACGGGATACGAGTGGCCGACCGCGATCTCGTCGATCCTCAGCTGGTGGTAGAAGGGGACGACGGTCGCCGCCGACCAGGTGCTGTCCACCTCCAGCCTGATGTAGCGGGCCGTGGTGTCCAGGTCGATGTAGCGGGTGCTGCGGGCGCTCTCCATGACGCCGGTTTTCACCGGCTCGCCCCAGTGCTCGCCGTCGTCACTGACGAAGACCTTGTAGTCCTTGATCCGGGCCGAGTCCTCCTTCCTGCCGAACGACTCACGGTTGTAGGTGGGCGACCACTCGGTCTGGTTCACGGCCAGGTACCGGGCCTTCTTCACGCCCCCGAGATCCAGCGTGACCGAGACGGGCACCTGCGCGTTCGAGTCCCAGTACCGGGTGAGGTCGCCGTCGGTGAGGTTCGCCGCCGGGTGGCCGTCCTTCGTCGACGTGGCGGTGGCCCGCACCGTGTGGGACGGGTACAGGCCCTGGCGGTGTCGCTCGGTCTCCACCTTGAACACCGTGTCGTACGGGTCCCAGGTGTTGATGCCCTTGAGCGTCACGCTTCCGTCGCGCTGGTCGAAGGCGATCCGCTTGCCGGTGCGCAGATCGCTGATCCGTTTCACCTTGGTGCCGTTGTCGCGAAGGATGAGGGTGCCGGTGTCGGCGCCGCTCGGCCGCGTCGTGACGTGGATGAACTGGCGTGCCGGGTCCTTCTTGCTCACCGTGGTGTAGCCGTACGCCCCGTCGTTCCAGGCGCCCGGACGCAGCCCGCCGTACAGATAGCCGCCGCCCTCCACGCCGTGCAGCGACTCCCGGATCGGGTCGAGATACTTCGACAGGTAGTCGGTGAACGCCTGCTGCTGGGGCGGGAACGTCCCGTTCACCTGGGCCTGGAGGTCCATCAGGGACTTGTACGACGTCCCCGCGTTGGCCACGTAGCGGCGGATGTTGAGCGCCGTGTCGACCGGACGGTCCTGGCCGTCGTACCACCAGGCGCCGCTCGAGGGCACTTTGTAGCAGGACTCCGTCAGGCGCGGCATGGACGTCCAGTACGCCGCCGGCATGTCGTAGTCGGGCGTCATGCCGGTCTTCTGCTCGTTGGACACGGTGTCCATGATCGGTGTGTCTTCGTTGTTGTTGCTCAGGAGCATGTCCGGGCGCTGCTCGCGGATCTGCTCGTAGAGGTGGTGCTGCTCCCAGTACTCGTTGTCGTTGTCGATCCAGAAGCCTTTCAGGTCCGGGTAGTTGTGCATCACTTCGAAGAAGTTGTCGTAGCTGAACTCGCCGAAGCCGGGCCGGGTCGTCAGATCGACGTCCTCGCCCTTGTACGCGGAGTAGGCGGCGGAGTCGAAGGACTCGCGGCCCTGCTCGTCGTGCCACTGCGGATCGTCGGTCATATAGAGGATGACCTTGATGCCCTTGGTCTTGGCCGCCTCGATGAGCTCACCGAGGATGTCGCGCTTCGTCGAGCAGCTGCCGGGGATCTTCGACGGCCAGGGGCGGGCGTAGCCCAGGCGACTGTGGAAGGTGGCCAGGACGATGTAAGAGCCGTGGATCTTCTGCGTCTCCTTGACCCAGTAGTCCGGGTTCCAGCCGCTGTCGTTCACGGCCTTCTGCCAGGAGTCGCAGTCGTAGTGGGCGGGCTGTGTGTACATGCCCCAGTGCAGGAAGAGGCCCGCGGTGGAGTTGCGCAGCCAGGTCTGGCGCGGGTTGAACATGCCCGGCACCGGGTCCGCCTGCGCGGTGGCGGTCGTGCCGGTGGCCGTGGCCGCGGGGGCGGATGCGGGGGTGAGCAGGAGGGGGCTGAACAGGGCGAGCAGGGCCGCCCACAGGGCCCACAGGCGCCGTGGCCGGCGCGCTGGTCTGCTGGACATGAGGGGTTGTTCCTCCTTCGGGTGCAGCACCGCGCGGGCGCCGGGACAAGGCACGTGCTGTGCAGGCGAGTTGGTGGACCTCCTGGGCGCCGCCGGCGTGCGCCCGGGCGAGGGGGTACAGCTCGTCCGGACGACCCGGCTTCACCTCGCCGTCGAGCAGCACGGGGCACAGCCGCTGCCACTGCCGCAGCCAGAACGTCACGACCTCGCGGCCGCTCTGGAGTCAACTCGCCTAGAGACCAGGACAGTTGTGGGACTGCGTGCAACGCGGACTGGATCTGCCGGGCCGACACCTCGGCCGATGCGTCCGGGTCCCATATCAACGTGTCCGAATGGACGGCGCCGCCGGGCGTGCAGAGCGCCGCGTCGATCGTGCGGATCCGGTTCGCGGTGGAGTCGGCCGGGCAGTCGGTGGCGCGCAGCAGATTCCCGTGCGCGCTCATGCCGGGGCCGAGATAGGGCTCTGGCGCAGTTCGACCAGCGGCCGCGTGGGCCCAGCGCGCTGAGGTCCCCGAGCGGCAGGGCCATCGCGGGCCCGACCGGGTCGCCGCCGTCGTCCGCGTACACGGTGGCCTCGTCGAGGAAGTCCAGCTTCGGGCCGTCGAGGCCGTGGTCGGCGACGAGCCGGGTGCACGCCTCCAGGATGTGTGTGCGCACCCGGGATTCCCTGGGGGCGAGGAGGTGTGCGCCCGGCGCGGTCGGTCTGGGGATGTGAGCGTTCCGGGAGAGCCGTTGCCACTCGGGGGAGTCCGCGCCGCCGGCCGGCGTCCGGGTGCCAGTAGCCGACGGCGTCCCGCAGCGATGTCTCCAGGCGGATCTCCATGGCGTCGCCCTCGAAGGCTGACAGGTCCAATGCCCGTACAACGTCCTGGAGTTCGCGCACGACGGGCTCCATGGGGGCTCCGTCGACGAGCACAGCGACGCGGACCCGGTCGATGAGCGCGTCGGTGGGCGCGGGTGGGCGTTCTGCCGTGGTGACCGCGATCGACGTCACGTACGTCCTCCGGGAGGGCGACTGCAGAGACGGGCTGCCAATCCGTGAGCGTTCCCGTGAGCGCTCACGGAGTACCTTGAAGCCGCTGCATGTACCCGTCAAGACCGGTGCAAGGGATTACTGGATTCCACCTTGATCGTTTCAATCGCCGTACGAATGAGGGCCGTTGACAGCAAGGAGTGAGCTGCTCATCATGTCCGTGAGCGCTCACGTGAACCATCCCGCAGCGACGGCGGACGACACTTGGGCAGGCAGAGAGAGGAGCCTTCCCGAGATGCCCACCCCCCGTACGTCCCGGCGCGGGCGTCACGGAGTCACCATCGACGACGTGGCCCGCTCCGCGGGTGTCTCCCGGCAGACCGTCTCCCGCGCCATCAACGACAAGCCGGAGATCGACCCGGACACCCGGGCGCGGATCCTGGAGGTCGCCCAGACACTCGGCTACCGGCCCAACCGGCATGCGCGCGGCATGGCCGGCCCGGCGACGACCATGCTCGGCCTCGTCGTCGCCGATGTGCTCAACCCGTTCTTTCCCGAGGTCGTGGCCGGGGTGATGGAGGCGGCCGACGAGCGCGGCTGGCAGGTTGCCGTGTACAGCACCGGGTCGGCCCTCGAACGCGAGCAGACGGTGGCGGCCACGGTCGCCGACCATGTCGACGCGTGCGTCGGCTACTTCTTCGCCGAGAGTGCCATCGAACGGGTGCGGGGCACCGGAATCCCGCTCGTGCTCCTGGACCACGACACCCGGCCGCCGGCAGCCGGCGGTGTCCGTATCGACTTCGAGTCCGGGACGCGGCAGGCCCTCGGGCACCTCATGGCGGCCGGACACCGGCGCGTGGTCATGCTCGATGACAAGGCCCGCGGAGACGGGGCGGACCCGCACTCCCGGCGCGCCCTGTTCCTCGCCCTGGCCGCCGAACACGGCCTCGACGCCGAGGGGACTCCGGTCGTGTCCGTGGCCAACTCCGTACAGGGCGGCGCCGACGGCATGGACCGTGTGCTCGCCCAGCACCCCGGCACCACCGCGGTGCTCGGCTACAACGACCTGATCGCGGTCGGCGCCATGCGCCGCGCGCTGCGCCGGGGCCTGGCCGTACCGGGCGACTGTGCCTTCGTCGGGTGCGACGGCCTGATGCTCGGCGAGCTCATGGACCCGCCGCTCACCACGCTGCACGTCGACAAGCGCCAGGTGGGCCGGGCGGCCGTCGAGCAGGTCGCGGCGCTCGTGCAGGGCCGCGGCCCGCTCGCCGAGCGGGTGATCGTGCCGCGTCTGGTGGTGCGCGAGTCGGCCTGAGCGGCGGCCGTCGATCACGGTGATGGCATTGACGCGGGGACCGACGTGCCTCACTTCCGATCCCTCTAGGGCCTGTCCGGCGGGTCAGGGGCGGTCCAGGACCGAGAAGTTGTCGTCACTCGCCCCGGCACCCTCCCAGGTTGAGGCGAACGGACACTCGTCGCAGTCCAGCCCGGTGGTGCCGAGTTGCTGCGAGGACTCCACACTCTTGGGCACGATGCGGTGGCGGATGCCACAGCCGCGCAGCCAATGGTGCAGGTGATCGTGGTCGTAGCCCTTGTCGCTTGGCACTTACCCCCGGCGCCTGCGACGCGGGCCGGCGCGCGCGGGGTAGTGCGGGCCTCAGGGGCGGGGGAGAGCGGCCAGGTACGCGCGCCAGCTGCCGTATGAGGTGATCTCGTGGGCACCGTCGACGGCCTGTGGCTCGCAGAGGAAGCCGGTGACGAAGCTTCCGTCCGCGAGTTCCACGCTTCCGAGCGCCATCGGGCGGGGCAACGCGGCGAGGAGCGTACCCAGTCCCTCGGCGGGCAGTTGCCACACCTCGGCCTCGATCGTGCCTCCGCCTCCGCCTTCGCCGACCCGGACCAGTCCCGGCTTCGGCGGCATGGTGTTCAGTGCGTACAGCCGGTAGGTGGGCGCGGTCGTGGTGGTGTGCACCAGTCGCCCGCCCACGGCGAGCAGTTGGCCGTTCAGGGGCTGCCCGGACAGGTGCGCGCCGATCACCGCGAGCCGCAGGGGCGGGGAAGTGAGCAGCCCGGCGATGCGGACGAGCCGCTCGTCCGTGAAGGCCGGGCCGATCAGCATGACACCGAACGGCAGCCCGTTCACGTCGCCTGCGGGCACGGCGACCGCCGCCTGGTCGAAGAGGTTGGTGGAGTTGGTGAAGCGGCCGAGCCGGGCATTGACGCCCAGTGGGTCTGCCTCGACTTCGGCGATGGTCGGGTGGCCCGCTGCGGTCGGCAGGAGCAGTGCGTCCGCGTCGCCCAGGGAGGCCTGGGCCCGGACGCGGAGAGACGCAAGCTTTTGTTGGTCGGCGTAGAGCTGATGGGCCGGGATGTCCCCGGCCCGGGAGATGATTCCGGCCACGGTCGGGTCGAGGTCCGGCGAGTCCTTGTGCGCGTCGATGAAGGCGCCGACGGCTGTGTAGCGCTCGGCGACGAACGCACCCTCGTACAGCATCGCCGCCGCCTCCGTGAACGGTGAGAGGTCGACAGGCAGGAGCTCGGCGCCCGCGTCGGCGAGCCGCTGCGCCGCCGCTTCGAACGCCTCGGTCCAGCCGGTGTCCAGCCGGCCCAGTTGCCCGAGTTCCGGGACGGCGATCCGCCGCGGTCCGGGGCGACGCGCGGCCGGAGCCGACAGTTCCCGCCCGGACGGCGCTGACATGAGGGACAGCGCCTGCTCGGCTTCCGGGAGCGTGCGGGCGAAGACCGTGACGCAGTCGAGCGAGGCACAGGCCGGGACGACGCCCTCGGTCGGGATCAGCCCGAAGGTCGGCTTGAGACCGACGATGCCGTTGAACGCCGCCGGGACACGGCCCGAGCCCGCGGTGTCCGTGCCGAGCGCGATGTCGGCGATGCCGAGCGCGACAGCGACCGCCGAGCCGGACGAGGAACCGCCGGATACGTGTTCCGGGGCGAGGGCGTTGCGGACCGCGCCGTACGGGCTGCGGGTGCCGACCAGGCCGGTCGCGAACTGGTCGAGGTTCGTGGTGCCGAGGACCACGGCGCCCGCAGCCTTCAGACGGGCCACGGCCGGCGCATCGGTGTCGGGCTCGTAGGCGTAGGCGGGACAGCCGGCGGTGGTCGGCAGTCCGGCCACGTCGATGTTGCCCTTGACCGCGAGCACCGTCCCGGCCAGCGGCAGCCGGTCACCAGCGGCGACCTTCGCGTCGACCGCGGCGGCGTCCGACTCCGTATCGGCTTGCGGACGCAGGCTGATCCACACCTCGGGCCGGTCCACCTGCGCGATGCGTGTGTAGGCGGCCCGTACCCGTTCCACTGCGGTGATCACGCGGCTGCCTCCACGGTTTCGACGGGAGCGAGGACGACGAGGGCGGTGCCCGCCTCGACCTGGCTGCCCGGCTTGGTCAGGATCTTCGTGACGATACCGGCGGCGGGGGCCGGCACCCGGGACTCCATCTTCATCGCTTCCAGCGCGAGGAGCGGCTGCCCGGCCGACACACGGTCGCCGACCTCGACGTTGACCTGCCAGACGGAGGCGGTGAACTCGGCTTCGACCAGGTGGCCGCCCTCGGGGACCCTGACGTCGGTGGCCTGTGGGGCGGCCTCGGTGGCCGCCTGCTCGCGGGTGAACTCGCCGGCCGCTTCCCAGGCGTCGCGCTCCGCGCGGAACGCCGCGCTCTGCCCGGCCCGGAACTCGGCGATCGACTCCGCGTTCTCGGCGAGGAACCGCTGGTACTCGGCGAGTGAGAAGGAACCCTCCTCGATTCTCGGTACGAACCGGCCGGACGTGATGTCCGCGCGCAGTTCCAGGAGTTCCTCCGCCTCGACCGGGTACCACCTGATCCGGTCGAAGAAGCGCAGCAGCCAGGGCCTGCCCGGCTCGAAGGCGCCGCGCTGCTGCCAGCCCGACCACACCTGTGTGGTGCGGCCGACGAACTGGTAGCCGCCCGGGCCCTCCATGCCGTAGACGCACAGGTACGCGCCGCCGATGCCGACCGAGTTCTCCGCGGTCCAGGTGCGGGCCGGGTTGTACTTGGTGGTGACCAGCCGGTGCCGCGGGTCCAGGGGGGTGGCGACGGGTGCGCCCAGGTACACGTCTCCCAGCCCCATCACCAGGTACTCGGCATCGAAGACGGTGCGGTACACGTCCTCCACGGTCTCCAGGCCGTTGACGCGGCGGATGAACTCGATGTTCCAGGGACACCACGGGGCGTCGTCGCGCACGCCCGCCATGTAGCGGGCGATGGCCTCGCGGGTCGCCGGGTCGTCCCAGGACAGCGGCAGGTGGACGATTCGGCTGGGAACCACCAGCTCGTCGGGGGCGGGGAGTTCCTCCTCGACGCGCCGCGCGATCTCGAGGAGCTTCTCCTGAGGCAGGACGTCGGGATCTGTCCGGACCTGGAGGGAGCGGATGCCCGGAGTCAGGTCCTCGACGCCGTCGAGCCGCTGCCCGGCCAGCGCCTGCGCGAGTGCGTGGATCCGCATGCGCAGGGCCAGGTCGAGCTGCATCGGTCCGTACTCGATGAGGAGGTTGTCGTCGCCGCTGCGCCGGTAGGTGACCGACGGGCGCGTCTCGGTCCGTGGCAGGCGGGCGAGGATGCCGCCGTCGACGACGGCATCCCGATCGGCGCGTGGGGCCGCTGCCGGGTTCAGCCGCAGCCCGGCGGCGGCCTCGGTGGTCACCGGGACGAAGCGGACTGTATCGCCGGGACGGAGCTGGCCGAGCTTCCAGCGCTGTCCGGTCACGATCGTCGCCGGGCAGACGAAACCGCCCAGGGAGGGCCCGTCGGGGCCGAGCAGGACGGGCATGTCGCCGGTGTAGTCGACGGCGCCGACGGAGTACGGGGTGTCGTGGATGTTGGACGGGTGCAGGCCCGCCTCGCCGCCGTCCGTGCGCGCCCACCGCGGCCTGGGGCCGACGAGGCGCACACCGGTGCGCGCCGAGTTGAAGTGCACCTTCCAGTCCGCGGCGTAGAAGTCGCGGATGTCGTCGTCGGTGAAGAACTCGGGGGCGGCGTGCGGGCCTTCGACCGCGCCGATGTACCACTCGCCGCCGAAGGCCGGGCGCCGGTCGAGGGGCACGACGGAGGTCTCCGAGCGCTGCTCGCCGCCGTGCAGGACGTCGCCCGCGCGCAGGGCGCGGCCGCCGTGTCCGCCGAACCGGCCGAGGGTGAAGGTGGCCGCGCTGCCCAGGAACTCCGGTATGTCCAGGCCGCCGGCGAACAACACGTAGGTGCGCAGGCCGTGCTCGTCGGGTGACCCGACGGCCAGGGTCTGCCCGGCTTCGACGGTGACCGGTTCCCACTGCGGTACGGCGATGCCGTCGACGGTCACCGGTGCGGGGGCGCCGGTGACGCACACCGTCGTCGGGTGGGTGAAGCGGAGGGACGGGCCCTGGAGGGTGCACTCGAGGCCGGGTGCGCCCTCGGTGTTGCCGAGCGCGGTGTTGCCGAGCCGGAAGGAGAGGTCGTCCATCGGTCCGCACGGGGGGACGCCGACCTGCCAGTGGCCGGTGCGCCCGGGCCAGTCCTGCACGGTGGTCAAAGTGCCGGGAGTGACGATCTCGATGCGCGGCGTCGGGTCGCTGATGGTGGCGAGCGAAGCGGTGGAGTGGGCCGCTCGGCGCACGTCGGCGTCCTGGAGCGCGGCGCGCACCAGGCCGAGGTTGGTCTCGATGCCGTCGAGGCGGGTCGCGGCGAGGGCCGTGTCCAGCCTGTCGAGTGCCTCGGCGCGGTCGCTGCCGTGCGCGACGACCTTGGCGAGCATCGGGTCGTAGGAGGTGGTGACCTCGGTGCCGGTCTCCACCCAGGTGTCGACGCGGACGCCCTCGGGGAAGGCGACGCGGGTCAGCAGGCCCGCGCTCGGCCGGTGGTCGCGGGAGGGGTCCTCGGCGTAGATGCGTGCCTCGACGGCGTGGCCCTGCGGTGTCAAAGGCACGCTGGCGACCGTGGTGTCGCCCTGCGCGAGGCGCAGCATCCACTCCACGAGGTCGACGCCGTAGATCTCCTCGGTGACCGGGTGTTCTACCTGGAGGCGGGTGTTGACCTCGAGGAAGTACGCCTCCTCGCGGGCGGCGTCGTACACGAACTCGACCGTGCCGGCGGAGCGGTAGTTCACGGACGCACACAAGTCCCGTGCTGCGGTTGCCAGTTGTTTGCGTACCGCGTCCGGGAGATCCGGGGCGGGGGCCTCCTCCAGGACCTTCTGGTTGCGGCGCTGCAGCGAGCAGTCGCGGTCGCCGAGGGTGACGACGCGGCCCTCGCCGTCGCCGAAGACCTGCACCTCGACGTGGCGGGCGCGCTCGACGAGCCGTTCCAGGAAGACGCCGGCGGAGGAGAAGGAGGCGGCGGCCACGCGCTGCACCCGCTCCCAGGCGTCTTCGAGGGCGCCCGCGTCGTGGCACGCCTGCATGCCGATACCGCCGCCCCCGCCGGTCGCCTTGAGCATGACCGGGTAGCCGATTCCCTCGGCTGCCGCGAGGGCGGCGTCCGTGTCAGGCAGCAGCCCGGTGCCCGGGGCGAGCGGCACACCCGCCGCATGAGCGGCGGCGCGCGCGGTGTGCTTGGCGCCGAACAGCTCCAGCTGGTCGGGGGTGGGGCCGACGAAGACCAGACCCGCTTCGGCGCAGCTGCGGGCGAACCCGGCGTCCTCGGACAGGAATCCGTAGCCGGGGTGGACGGCGCCGGCTCCGGTGTCCTTGGCGGCCTTCAGGATCAAGGCGGCGTCGAGGTAGGAGTCCTTGGCCGGGGCCGGGCCGAGCCGTACGGCCTCGTCGGCCAGCCGAACGTGCTCGGCGCCGCGGTCCGGGTCGGAGTAGACCGCGACGGTGCGCAGGCCGATCCGGCGAGCCGTGCGGATGATGCGCGACGCGATCTCGCCACGGTTGGCGACCAGCAGGGTGTCGAACGTCATGGGTTTCAGCTCTCGTCCGGCTCGGTGATCGTCGTCTGCAGGGCACTCGGGTCGAATCCGTTGCAGGGGTTGTTGATCTGCGGGCAGTTGGACAGCAGCGCGATGACGTCGGTCTCGGCGCGTAGTACGACTTTCAGGCCCGGGGCCGAGATGCCGTCGACGATGCCGAGGGTGCCGTCCGTCTCGACCGGCACGTTCATGTACCAGTTGATGTTGGAGACCAGGTCGCGCTTGTCCAGTCCGTGCTTGCTGCCCTCGGCGAGGAAGTTCTCCACGCAGGCGTGCTGAGACCAGGTGTGGTGTCCGTAGCGGAGAGTGTTGGACTCCTTGGAGCAGGCGCCGCCCACGGTGTCGTGCCGACCGCAGGTGTCCTCGACGACGGTCATCAGCGGGGTGTGCTCGTTGGACAGCAGCACCGAGCCGGTGGTCAGGAAGATGTTGCCCTGGGCCTGGATGGTGTCGGGGGCGCTGTAGCGCACGGAGGTGTCGTGGGCGTCGTAGACGAGGAAGTCCGCGGCCTGGTTCCCGTACAGGTCGGTGATGGTGAGCAGCTGGCCCGTGCGTACGACGGCGGACCAGGCGGAGCGGGCGGGGACGGTCCGGTCGCAGACGACGCGGCCCGCAGGGGCGGTGGTGACGGTCATGCGATCCCCCTGGCGTTGAGGTGCGCGGCGGTGTTGAGGAAGGCGCGGCGGCCCTCGGGCGTGGCGTCCCACAGTGCGTCGCCGGGGGCGGTCGGTGCGGCCCGGTACGCGAGGACTTCAAGGGGGCCGCAGATGTACGCGGGCCGCGGGTCCAGTGGGTGGGGGACGTTGGCGATGAGCACGGTCAGCGGTTGCTCGGCGCGCAGCGTGACGGACGTGCCGGCTCCCGCGGAGCCGGTGAAGCAGGCGGTGCCGTCCTCGCTGATCCGTACGCCCTGGAAGAAGGAGACGGACGGCGGGATGTCCCGCGGGCCGAGGCCGTTCTTGAGGGCGGCGAGTTTGAACAGCTCGCGTCCGGACGGGGTGGCCGATTGGGGAGTTCCGTCCCCGTACCGTTCGGTGTTGCGGACGAGGGTGGAGGTGCCGCTGAGGGCGTCGTGCCGGCCGGAGGTGTCCTCGGTGACGGAGGCGAGAACCCGGCCCTGGTCGGACAGGAGCAGATGTCCTTCGCCGAGGTAGGCGTTCCAGAACACCTTGACCGTGTCGGCCGCGTTCAGCCGCTCCCAAGGGCGGTCGGCGCTGTACAGCAGGACGTGTGCACACGCGTCGCCGGTGAGGTCGGTCAGGCGCAACTCGGTTCCACGGGCCAGGACCTTATGGGTGTAGTTGCCGCCTGCCACGGTCTCGGCCCACACGAGATCCTCGGCTGCGATGCCCTCGGGGGGCGTCGGCCAACTGCTCGCCGGGAGCACGGGCATGGTGTCGCACTGTGTGCCGTCCTGGGCGCGGGCGTGATCGCGGGCACCATAGGCCGACGCTGTCTCTGAAGCTGTCGCCACGGTTGAACCTCCGGCTCGACGCTATTTCTGTCGTGCGACAGAAATTAGGCTCAGGCCAAGTCGGGGCCATTGCCCGGGCATTTCGGCGCGGTAACCGGCATCTCACTTCGGCAGCTCGGCCCGCGGGGATCTCGCGGGCCTGTGCGAGGATCACGGAGTGAGCCCGTCCACCGCCAGAAAAGTCGGCCGCCCGCGCGCCCAGGAGCGTCCCGCCAGCGGCCTGGAGCCGCGCGAAGAGGTTCTGGCCGCCGCGGCCGAGCTGTTCACCACGCACGGCTACACCGCGACCTCCACCCGGGCGGTCGCCGAGCGGGCCGGCCTGCGACAGGCGTCGCTCTACCACTACTTCGACGGCAAGGAAGAGATCCTCGCGGCACTGCTCGAAGGGACCGTCCGTCCCTCGCTGGAGATCGCCCGCGACCTGGTGGCCCGTACAGGAACAGCCGCCGAGGCGAGGCTGTGGGCCCTGTGCCACTCCGACGTCACGCTGCTGTGCCGTGGCCCCCACAACCTCGGGGCCCTGTACCTTCTGCCCGAGGTGCAGACGGAACGATTTGGCGTCTTCCATCAGGTACGAACCGAACTGAAGGCGTCCTACGGGGAGTTGCTGGCGGGCACGGAGCCCGGCGCGGCGCTCGGCGCCGAGGAGCTGGCGCTCCGAACGGAACTCCTCTTCGGCCTCACCGAAAGCGTGATCCTCATCCGACGTGCCGACCCCGCCCGCGACGCGTCGGCCCTCGCAGTGGCGACGGCCGACGCGGCACTGCGGATTGCGGGCGTACCGCAGCGCTCCCTGGCACGGCTGCGCCGCGAGGGGCAACAGCTCCTCGCGGCGCAGTGATGACGACGCGGCCGGGCGTGTGACCGCTCAGATACGTACGGCCTCGGCCGGCTCCTTGCGTCCAGGGCCCTTGGCCGCTGGGGCAGCTCCTGCGCGGCTCCGGTACACCGCACCGGCGGCCACCGTGGCGCCGACGAACAGGACGGTGAACCACTGGAAGTACCAGTGGCCCCCTGCCGGGTCGTACACCTGCGCGCGAGGCCAGGACAGATTGACCGTCATGAACAGCCCGTAGACGACCGCGAGCGCGTTGACGGGCAGACCCCAGCGGCCGAGGGAGAACAGTGGCCTGCCCAGCTCGTCACGGTCTCCGGAATCCGTCGTGGGCCACTGGCCCTTGAGCCGGCGGAGCAGCATCGGCGCAGTCACCCCGAGGTACGCGAGATACAGCATCGCGATGCACGTGGTGCCGATGGCCACGAACGCCTCCGGGGAGGCAAGGTTGAGCAGCGCGAGCGCCGCGGCCAGCCCGCCCACCACCAGCGCCGGGACGAAGGGCATGCCCGTGCGCGGCGACACCTTCGCCAGCCGTGCGGAGAAGGGAAGCATCCCGTCGCGCGCCATCGAGAACAGCATCCGGCTTCCGGCGGTCTGGATGGCGAGCGTGGCCACGGAGACGGCCACCGCCACGTCCGCGAGAAGGACCTTGCCCACTCCGTCGCCCAGACTGCTGGTGAGTACGTAGCTCAACCCCTCGGTGGCGAGGCGGCCGTCGGAGAGGCTGGGTGCTGCGAGGAGACCGCCGAGCAGCAGCAGGCCGCCCAGGGCACCCGCCGTGGCGAGGGCGCTGAGGATGGTGCGGGGAGCGGTGCGACGTGGGTTACGGGTCTCCTCGCTCATCTCGCCCGCACTGTCGAAGCCGATGAGGACGTATGCCGCGGTGAACGAGCCCACCAGCAGCGCCGCCACCGTGCCGTCCTGGCCGCCTGTCTTCAGAGCCACTCCGGCACCGCGCTCGACGTGGGTGAACAGCAGTACGACGATGAGGATCGCGCCGATGATCTCGGCGGTGACGCCGATCCGGTTGATGGTCGACATGACGCGGTTGTCGAGCACGTTGACGGCGGTGGTCAGCGCCAGCAGGACGAGAGCCAGAAGGGCGGCGTTGGCCGCCCCGGTCGCCGTGGTGGGCGCCGGGTCGCCGCCGACGAGCTGGAATCCGGACCAGATCGGGGGCAGAACGACCTGCAGTGCGAGTGCGGCGGCGGCGACCACGACCACCTGACCGATCACCATGATCCAGCCTGTGAACCAGCCGAAGGCCGGGCGGCTCAGCCGGGTCGACCACTGGAAGATCGCCCCGGAGATGGGGTAACGAGCGGCGAGTTCGGCGAAGCACGCGGCGACCAGCAGTTGGCCGATGAGCACGGCGGGCCAGGTCCACAAGAACAGCGGCCCGCCGAAGGAGTAGCCCAGGGAGAAGAACTGGAAGACCGTGGTCAGGACAGAGATGAAGGAGAACCCGGCGGCGAAGGATGCGTACCGCCCCATCTGCCGCCGCAGTTCCTGGCGGTAGCCGAAGGTGGCCAGCGTGCCGTCGTCCGTGACGCCGGCCGACGGAGGGGGAGGGGGAGGTGGTGTGGTGGAGTCGGTGGTCACGGTCATGGCGGTCCCCTGTCCCGGAGGCGTGATCCTGCGGAGTTCCTGTCGTGCGACAGAAATTAGGGACCACCCGTTTCTGCCGGGTGTCACCGCCATGTCCGCTCCGTTAGTGACTCCTCTCCGTGGCGGGATGCCGCTCAGAGGCGGGAAGTCGCGCTCTGCCAGGTGCTGTAGGCCGGCATGACGATGGGGGATGTTCCGGGTCCGTCACGCACGTGCGTGACGGACCCGTCTCATCACGCGGTCGAGGGCCGCCCAGGTAGGTGCCCACCTCCGGCGAGGACGCGTGCGCCGGCTCGGGCCGATCGAGCGCCCGGGGTATCCGTGTACGCGCACGTGAAAAGGAGCGAAAGGGCGAGCGCGGCGTCCTCTTGGCCGTCGAGTTCACCGATGCAGACGGTTCAAGAACCGATGCGGACGGTTCGGTTCAAGAGAGGACGTGGGACCAGAAGCGAGCCTTGTAGAACTTTGCACCGGATCGGAGCGAATCGGCCCGGCCGGAGAAGCCGACCGTGTCGTTCCACCAGGTCGCCGCGCTGGGGGCGTCGACCCAGAATTCCGTCCCGTCGGGGAGCCTGCTGAAGGACTTCGTGAAGTACCAGTCGTACAGCCTGGTCGGAGCGGCGAAGGACCACGTACCGGTGGCGTTGTTGTATATGAGGCGGGTCTTCCATATCCCGTGGTCCGGATTGCCGGCGTCGCCGCCCACGGTGTACAGGATGTCGGCGGAGGCGTAGTCCGGCTGCAGGTCGTGCCCCGTGCCGCTGAAGGCCAGCGTCGACACCTGTGAGAGGCCGGTGATGATGCCGCCGCTGTTCGTCACCAGGCGGTAGGCGCGCAGCTCGTTGTCGCCGATTGCCAGGAGGCATTCGTTGGCGTCGTCCCACAGCACGCCGTGGGCACCGGGGAAACCGGTGCTGATGCTGTCGGCGAACGAGGTCGGCGGCAGGCCGCCGTGGCTGGTGGGCACGAACAGGTTGATGCCGCCGCCAGGCTCGTGGTTGTCGCCGGTGGTCCTCTGCTTGGCGGAGGCGGTGACGATCGCGCCGTGTCCGTCGATCCGCTCGACCGAGTGAGGATTGCCCGGTACGACCGCCGTCCAGACGACGGCCTTGTCGCTCTCGCGGACCATGGCGGCGCGTCCACCCGTACTCGCTGTGCCGTTCGCGCAGCACACCATCACGTCGTCCCAGTTGGCCGTGAGCCGGCGTTTGGCGTCGGCCAGATATTTCCAGGTATCCGTGCTCGGCGCGCTCCAGTTCCACTCGGGGGAGCCGTTCCAGTCGGTCGTACCGTTGCTGAAGCGCTGGATCTGGTTGGCGGCCTGTTCGACGACCACGATCAGGTAGTCCGTAGCGGCGGCCGCTGACCGCACTGTGGCCGCGCCGCTTGCCGCCGCCAGTCCAGTGGTCACCACTGCGCGCAACAGCGATCTCCGCTTCAACTTCCACCCTTTCGGCCGCCCCGTGAAAGAAGCGATCATCCTCGCAGGGCAATCGGAGGCAACAGCCCGCGTTGGAACGGCATTTGGGTAGGAGGTCACCCGGGGACGCAGACCCTCGTAGACACAGGTGCGGGTGAGCCGGATGGGCGGCCCCCGGCCGGACCTGTCGAAAGGTGCCGGCTCCCACCGGCAACGGACCGCCAACCTCTGATATGCCACCGACACCATGGCCCGCTCTCCAGCCGCTGGTAGTCGGTGATCGAATCGCCGGTGAACATCAGGGCCGGTCGGACACGGTCTCGGGTTCGGCTACCCGCTGCGCGTCGCGGGCGAGTTCCTCCTTGACCACATGCCAAGATCTCGTTCGATTGCTCCGAGAGAGCAGGACAGCCGTCCGAGTAGCAGGCGGCGCCCGCCGTCTCGTCGCACTGGGCAATCCGCGAACCTCCGAAGCCCTCGTCGAGACCGGGGGGCTCAGCGCCAGTCGACCCCGCCCGCGCCCGTGCCCTGAGCCAGTCTTGCCTCGATCTCCTCGCGCACCTTCTGCATCACGGTCACAATCCGCCGCTCGCGCTGCTCGGTGAGCCGTGCCACCGGCACCGAGCAGCTGATCGCGTCCTGCGCCGGCGCTTCGCCGTTCACGCGCAGCGCGAAGCCGAATCCGACGATGCCGGTGACGCCCTCCTCGCGGTCGATCGAGTAGCCGCGGGCACGGACCTGTGCGAGGTCGGCGACGAGCGCGGCCAGGGTGGTGTGGGTGCGTGGCGTCAGCGCCTCGTACGGTGCGTCGGGCAGTGCCGCGTCCGAGTGTTCGGCCAGCAGCGCCTTGCCGAGTGCGCCCGCGTGGGCGGGCAGCCAGCGCCCCACTCGGCTGATGGTGCGCAGATACTCGTGCGACTCACGGGTCGCGAGGTAGGCGATGTCCATGCCGTCGAGGCGGGCCAGATGGATGGTCTCGCCGAGTTGCTCCGAGGCATCGTCCAGGTAGGGGCGCACCACGCGGACCACGGGGTCGGTGTCCAGATAGGTGGTGCCGGTGAGCAGTGTGCGCAGGCCGATTCCGTAGAGCGAGCCGGTGGCGTCGGTGCGCACCCAGCCGCGTGCGATCAGGGTCTGCAGCAGCGCGTACATGGAGCTGCGCGGGACGCCCAACTCGGCGGCGAGTTCCTGCAGCCGGGCGGGCCGGTCGCCGCGGTCGGCGAGGAGTTCGAGCAGTTCGACCGTGCGAGCGGCCGACTTCACCTCGCGCACGCCGGACTCGGACGGCCGGACCACGGGCTCAACAGATTCGGACATGGGTCGATCGTACGTACCGTCCCGACCTGCGTGTTCCCGCCTGCACTTGATGCCGAATCCCTTGCTCGAACCCATTGACGGGGTGGTTTCCCGAGCCTACTGTCCATCCCCATGTGCGAACGTCATCTACATACGGAGACAGCATGGTGACTCGGACCCCCCTCGCCGGCACTGCGGCGCGGCTGCGCGACGGCATGGCCCAGGGCGTGCTGTCGTTCCCGCTCACCAGCTTCCAGGCCGACGGATCGCTCGACCTCGACGGCTTTCGCAGCTATCTCGCCGGGCAACTGGAGACGAACCCCGGCGCGCTCTTTCCGGCCTGCGGCACGGGGGAGTTCGGCGCGCTCGACGAGGACGAGTACGGCCAGGTCGTCGCGACCGCCGTGGAGGTGACGGCGGGCCGCGTCCCGGTCGTGGCCGGTACCGGCTACGGCTACGCCCAGGCACTGCGCTTCGCCCGTATCGCCGAGGACGCCGGAGCCGACGCACTCCTCGTCCTGCCGCACTACCTCAACAAGGCCCCGCAGGACGGGCTGGTCGAGCAACTCCGCCGGATCGCCGACCGCACCCGGCTGCCACTCATCGCCTACCAGCGCGACCATGTGACGTACGACGCGGAGACCGTGCGCCGGATCGCCTCGATCCCCGGCGTCATCGGCCTCAAGGACGGCCACAGCGACCTCGACCGGCTCCAGCGCAGCACCCTCGCCGCCCCCGACGGCTTCCTCTTCTTCAACGGCGCCCCGACAGCCGAGCTCCAGGCCCGCGCCTATGCGACGGTCGGCATCCCCGCCTACTCCTCGGCCGTCCACGCCTTCGCCCCGGAGATCGCCAACGCCTTCTTCCAGGCCCTGTCGGCAGGCGACGACAGCCGTGTCGACAACCTGCTCGCCGACTTCTACGTGCCCTTCGTGGAGCTGCGCGACCGGCGGCCCGGGTATGCGGTGTCCCTGGTCAAGGCGGCGGCCCGGCTGCGCGGCCGCCCGGTCGGACCGGTCCGCGCGCCCCTCACCGACCCGACCCCCTCAGACCTCGCCGACCTCGAAACACTGCTCACCACCGGCCTGAACCTCGTTGGAGCCGCCCGATGAACGACCTGACGATCACCGACGTCCGGCTGACCCCGATCCTCGTCGCCGACCCGCCGCTGCTCAACGCCCAGGGGGTGCACCAGCCGTACACCCCCCGCCTGATCATCGAGGTCACCACCGCGGACGGGATCACCGGCCTCGGCGAGACCTACGGCGACACCAAGTACCTGGAACTGGCCCGCCCGTACGCCGAGAAGCTGGTCGGCCGGTCCGTCGCAGACCTCAACGGCCTGTTCACCCTCGCGGACGAGGTCGCGGTGGCCGAGGAGCGGGTGACGAACCAGGTGGACGTGGGAGGCCTGCGAGGCGTCCAGACCGCCGACAAGCTGCGGCTGTCCGTCGTCTGCGGCTTCGAGGTTGCCTGCCTGGACGCACTCGGCAAGGCGCAGGGCCTGCCGGTTCACGCCCTGCTCGGCGGCAAGGTGCGCGACGCCGTCGAGTACAGCGGCTACCTCTTCTACAAGTGGGGCGAGCACCCGAAGGGCGTCGACTCCGAGGTGGACGACTGGGGCGAGGCCGTCGACCCGGCCGGCATCGTCGACCAGGCACGCAAGTTCACCGAGCGCTACGGCTTCCGCTCCTTCAAGCTCAAGGGCGGCGTATTCGCGCCCGACCAGGAGATCGCGGCGATACGCGCCCTCGCCGAGGCGTTCCCCGGAAGCCCGCTGCGACTCGATCCCAACGGCGCCTGGTCCGTCGAGACCTCCATCAAGGTCATCGAGGCGCTGCAGGACGTCCTGGAGTACATGGAGGACCCCACTCTCGGTACGCCCAACATGGCCGCCGTCGCCGCCCGTACCGACGTGCCGCTCGCCACCAACATGTGTGTGACGACCTTCGACGAGGTCAAGGAGGCGTTCACGTGCGACGCCGTCCAGGTCGTCCTGTCCGACCACCACTACTGGGGCGGCCTGCGCAACACCCGCGAACTCGCCGCCATATGCCGCACCTTCGGCGTCGGAGTGTCGATGCACTCCAACACCCACCTGGGCATCTCGCTCGCCGCGATGACACACGTGGCGTCCACCGTCCCGAACCTGCACCACGCCTGCGACTCGCACTACCCCTGGCAGTCCGAGGACGTGCTGAACGAACGGATCACTTTCACGGACGGCAAGGTGACCGTCTCCGACGCCCCGGGCCTCGGCGTCACCCTCGACCGCGACAGGCTCGCCGTCCTGCACCAGCGCTGGCTTGACGACGACGGCACGATGCGCGAACGCGACGACGCGGCAGCGATGCGCGTCGCCGCCCCGGCCTGGGAAACCCCGGCCTTCCCCCGCTGGTGACACCAATTGCCTGACGGGAGACGGGAGTTCGTACGTCACGGCTCCCGGCTCTGGTTGCGGGAGTTCTCCGCCGGGAGTCCTCTTCCCGGCCCCGGCGGCTCCCGCCCCTGCCGTACCCCGCATTCACGATCGGAGCCGCTCGTGTCCGCAGTACCCCAGAGCGCCGTCAACGGCGCCGTGCAGCACCCCCCGGCCGTCGAGTCCGCCATCAAGAAGATCTTCAAGCGCGTCATACCGCTGTTCTTCATCATGTTCGTCGTGAACTACATGGACCGGGTCAACATCGGCTTCGCCAAGGACGAACTGAGCGCCGACACCGGTCTGTCGGCGGCCGCGTTCGGTGTCGGTGCGGGCATCTTCTTCATCGCTTACGCGATCTTCGAAGTGCCCTCCAACATCCTTATGGAGCGATTCGGCGCACGGATCTGGCTCACCCGGATCATGATCAGCTGGGGGGTCGTGGCCACCGCCATGGCCTTCGTGAACAGCGCCGAGATGTTCTACGTGCTGCGCTTTCTCCTCGGCGTCGCGGAAGCGGGCTTCTTCCCCGCAGTCATCTACTACTTCTCCCGCTGGCTCCCCGACTCCCACCGCGGCCGCGCCACCTCCATCTTCCTCATGGGCTCCGGCACGGCGACCGTCATCGTCGGCCCGATCTCCGGCGCGCTCATGGAGATGCACGGCCTCCTCGGTCACGCCGGCTGGCAGTGGATGTTCTTCATCGAGGGCCTCTTCTCGGTCGCTCTCGGCTTCGTCGTCTACCGCTTCCTGGACAACAGCATCGAGAGCGCCGACTGGCTCACCGACGAGGAGAAGCAGGGCCTCGTAGCCACGATCGACGCCGAACAGGCCGCCCGCGAAAGCAAGCGCGGCACCGCGAAGGTCTCCCGCTGGAAGCTGCTCGCCGACCCCCAGATGCTGCTCTTCCTCTGGATCTACTTCGCGATCAACGTCGCCCTGTACGCGGTGACGTTCTGGCTCCCCTCGATCGTCGACGACGTCGGCGACCTCTCCGAGTTCCAGGTCGGCCTCCTCACCTCCGTCCCCTGGCTGTTCGCGATCGCCGCCGTCTGGGTTTCCGGCCGGATCTCCGACCGCATGGGCAAGCGTCGTCCCCTGCTGATCACGCTGCTGCTCATCGGCAGCCTCGGCACACTCCTCGCCGTCTACGTCTCGCCGTGGCTCGGCCTCGGCGCCCTCTGCATCGCCGCGGTCGGCTTCAAGCCCGCTTCCCCCATCTTCTGGACCATTCCGCAGAACTACCTGGATGCCCGCGCCGCTGCCCCGGGCATCGCGCTCATCAACTCCATCGGCAACCTGGGCGGCTTCGTCGCCCCGACCGCCTTCGGCATCCTGGAGACCACGACGGGTTCCACCAAGGGGGGCCTGGTCGGCCTGACCGTGGTCGGAATCCTGGCCGCACTCAGCGTCCTTCTCGTACGAGGAGGTGGCAGGAACGACAGCGTAGGAGGCGGGGCGGTGGACTCGGCAGCCGACGCCGCGGCGGCGGCCGATCCCAAACCCGCTTCGGCCTGACAGCGAGCACTGGCCGCCGCATCGTTCCGAAGCCCGACTGTCCGCCTGACCGAGCAGCGCTGCGACGGGTCGGGCCAAGGGAACGCGGCTGCCGCGTCGTCTTCAGGGGCGATGACGGTGACGCGCCCAAGTGGGGTGATGGCGGCTGCCATCGCGGCGATGAGTGAACTGGAGCGCCGATGCACTGCCGCCATTTCTCGTGGACATCCACGAAACCAGGTCGAGGAACGTGCCCACTGCCTCGTTGTCCTCCCACAGCGCCGACGCGGCACTGGTGATCAAACTCTTCAGGTGCTCCGACGCGGTCACGGCCTCGGTTGCCACGGGGTGTCCCTCGTGGCCATCGAAGTGGCGGAGGTGCGGGGGAGGGTCTCGAAGGTCGGCACGGTGGTCTCCTCCGGGCAGCACGACGGAGCCCCCGGCGGTCGCCGGTGGCTGATGCAGGGCGGTGCTCGTTGGTGGCTGCGGGTTGCTCGGAAGCTGTGTCACACCCTCGAAGCGCTGGTCAGCGCAGTGCGACAGCGGCGACACGCAGGTTCTTCCCGTGTCCCCCGCCGTTGACGGCGATGGCGGCCCGGCAGGCCGCAGACGCCCGCTGTACTCCCTGGGAGCAACAGTGCGACCCGGCTGACGAGGTCGGCGGGCGCGCCGGGGCGGCGACGGCGGCCGCGACGGTGAGCACGAACGACAGGACGCCGACGAGCGTGGCGGCAGCGGCAGTGCGATGATGGATCGTCCAGCAGACCTCCTCGGTCGGCGCGATGGCCTGCCGTGTCTGACGACGTCACGCGGCCGTGCGTTCACGGTGGGCCCCGAAACCCACCGGCCGGAGCGCATGCCGGCGATGCCGGGTGAGGTCGGGCACATGGCCGGTTTCGCCCCCGCGCTCACCGGCCCCCACCACGGGTCCGACAGACGTTGATCCGCGTAGCGCCAGCCTTTCCCCCACCGCGGGAGGTGTGCCGCATGAGCTCAGCACGGCCGAGTATCACCACACACGGCAAGACCCGGTTCGACGACATCTACAATCAGCCGGATCCGCGCGCCTACTTCCACAGGCTCGGACCACTGGAGTACGAGATCCCGCAGCATGGCCAGGAAGTATTCCGTCGCGCCCGGGCCGACCGGGCAGCCGTCCACGGCACGGACGACCCCGTCACGGTGCTTGACCTGTGCTGTTCCTACGGCATCAACGCCGCTTTGCTCAATCACGACCTCACGCTCGCCGAGCTGTACGAGCACTACACCGGCCGCGAGGCAGAATCCCTCACCACCGCTGAACTTATCGAGGTGGACAAGGAGTTCTACGTCTCACGGCGCCGTCCGGACGCGACACCGGTCGTCGGACTCGACGCGGCGGACCAGGCCGTCCGATACGCCCTCGACGTCGGCCTGCTCGACGAGGGTTATGGCGAAAACCTGGAGCAGGCTCCGCCCGGACCAGGCCTGCAGCGCGCCGTCGGGCGTTGCGGGCTGATCACGGTCACCGGAGGCATCGGCTACATCACCAGGAGCACCTTCGAGGCGCTTCTGGAGTGTGCCGAGGTCCCGGTCTGGGTGTACGCCTTCGTCTTGCGGACCGTGCAGTATCACCCAGTGGCCGCCACTCTGAGCGCCTTCGGCCTGGCCACCGAGACGGACCCGGCGCAGACCTATCCGCAGCGCCTGTTCACCGGTCCGGCGGAACAGCGATACGCCATCGAGCAGGCGCGTCTCGCGGGTCACGACCCGAACGGGCTGGAGACCGCGGGCCGGTACCACACCCAGCTGTACCGGTCCCGACCCCGCACGGTCTGAGGGCCTTCGGCGCCTCCGGCCGGCCGGAGGCGCCAAAGGCGATCACTAGGCCTCCACGTCATGACCAGTGATCTCGGATCCACCTGCTCGTGCTGTGACGTCTACCGCCCTGAGCCGCTGATGAACCACACGGCCGAGCCCCCGGCCCTCGCCGGCGACGGGCGGCCGTGATGGACGACGCACGTGTGTCCAGCGCGAGCGCGCGCTTGGCCTCGTCCTCGGGGATGTCGACCGCCGGCGGGGCCAGCTCGGAGGAGCGGATCTCGTGGGGCCACCGCATCGAATGCAGCACAATCGCCGCGGTTCCCCTGATGCGGAGCAGGCCGAGGCGCTCCCGCCCGCGCCACGCGAACCTGGCCACGGCCGCCTTACTGTTCCGCTCGAGCACCCACCGAAGGAGCGTGTACGGCTTGACGGCTACCTGGCCGCCGGGTTCGAGGTAGTGGCGCTCGCCGATCCGGATGGGGTCGATGTCGCTGTACGGCACGAAAGAAACGATCTCGATCGCCTTCGCCGTGGGCAGGGGCAGGTCGGCGAGGTCCTCGTCAGCGATCGCGATGATCGTGTCCCTCGAGATCTCATCCCCTTTACCGATCTCCTCGGCGCCGATCTCGCGCTCCTCGATCTCTCAGAACTTTTTGGTGCGCACTCTGGCCATGTCGTCCAGGTGGTGCCGACGGAGACGCACGCTGTGATCCTCCGTGGCTGCGGTCACCTTGATAGGGATCGTGACCAGGCCAAAGCCGATGGCGCCGGACCAGACAGCGTGCGGCATGAGGGACCTTCGATACGTGCCCCGGGACCTCCTGCGGGGTCTCAAATTTCGTGTCGGAATCTCACGGCTGGTGCCGGAGGGAAGTCGGATCCTGCGTGGGGCTGAGCCATGCAGGTCGGGCCTGTACCGTGTTCGCGTTCTCGCGCCGACGCTTGGGAAGGCCGAGCGGCCTCGCCGGGAACAGCCGGTCCGGGCGGCGCTGTTGCATCGACCGAGGGACCGGCGTCGCGCGGGTGGGAACAAGGTCATCCGCCCCGACAGGATCCGGGCCCTCGGGATCGCGGTACGCCCGCCGCGCGCTCGGACCAAGACGTATTTCTGCAGGAGGAATGTTTCATGGCTGACCGGCCCTTGACGCTCATGGCAGTGCACGCCCACCCCGACGACGAGGCCACCGGAACCGGAGGGGTCCTCGCGCGGTATGCGGCGGAGGGCATCCGCACGGTTCTCGTGACGTGTACTGACGGCGGTTGCGGTGACGGACCGGGGGGTGCCAAGCCGGGCGATCCCGGGCACGATCCGGCGGCCGTCGCCTTGATGCGCCGTCAAGAACTTGAGGCTAGCTGTGACGTCCTGAAGGTCAGTGATCTGGAGATGCTGGACTTTGCCGACTCCGGGATGATGGGCTGGCCGAGTAACGACGCCCCCGGATCCTTCTGGCAGACCCCCGTGGAGGAAGGCGCCGCCCGACTCGCGGAACTCATGCGGCACTACCGGCCCGATGTGGTCGTCACCTACGACGAGAACGGCTTCTACGGCCACCCCGACCACATCCAGGCCCACCGCATCACGATGGCGGCGCTGGAGATGACCGCGCTGACACCGAAGGTGTACTGGACGACGATGCCCCGCTCGATGATGCAGCGGTTCGGGGAGACCGTGCGCGAGTTCCATGAGGACATGCCGGAGCCGGATCCTGCGGAGGCCGCCGCGATGGCCGAGATCGGCCTGCCCGACGATGAGATCACCACGTGGGTGGACACCACCGCATTCAGCGGACAGAAGTTCGATGCGCTGGCCGCGCACGCCAGTCAGGGCGAGAACATATTCTTTCTCAAGATGGGCAAGGAGAGGTTCGGCGAGTTGATGGGCATGGAGACCTTCGTACGTGTCCAGGACGCCACTGGGGCGGCCGTACCCGAGAACGATCTCTTCGCCGGACTGCGCTGATCCGACCGTCCGACCGAGGCCTGGGAAAGATCATCGGCCGCACGGCGCTGTCGAGCGGGTCACATACCCCGAGGCTTGTCCACGCGGGTTCCGCTCCGGCAGCGATGATGAGGCGCACGGCGATCAAGAGGCAGAACTTCGGTCTGACCTGGACCGACGCGGACGCCGTTCCCCGCGCTTCCGTGGTCAGCTACAACAAGGCCAGCGCCGAGCAGCGTCAGACCGAACTCGAGGCGGCCGGGTCCACGCAGGTCCGCATCGTCGAGACGAAGCCCGGGCAGGTCCTCGCCGCGCAGACCTGACGCTCACCCCGCCGGGCCGGCCTGGGCAGTCGTGTGGCCCGGCGCCTTCACGGAAAAGGGTCGGGCCACAGACCGGCTGTGTATGCAGGCCACCGAGTTGGTGGCCTGCATACCCGCTTGGTCGATCTGGTCTCTGAGCCGCTGAGCTCTGGCCTTCAGCCGCGCCCACTGCTCCGTGTCGGTGGCTCGATCAGCTGCTTGACCAGGTCGTGGGCCTTGCGGCGCATGACCTGGATGCGGTCACCGGCGTCGCTCGAACCGCCCACAGTCGCTCCTCCTGGGGCGCCTGCACAACAATCCGTATCAGCAGAGCAACGCTCAGACGTTCCGGCAGCTTGAGGGCGACGGGCTCGCCTCATCAGCACCATCCCATCCCGGACGCCGAGCCTCTCACCGGAGCGGCCTTCCTCTGGGGGGCCTCGCCGCCCGCACCGGAGCGACCCTCGCCACGACCCACTGGGACACTGGCTCCGTCCTGGTTGCGCCCACCCCCCTTGCCGGCCGCGGCCTCCTCACCGATGGCTGTCCGAGCGCCCCTTTGGCTACGCGCTCCTGATCGCGGCGCTTGGAAACGTATGGGTGTCGCGGTGCCGCGCGGTGCTGTCGGATCGTGGACACGGGGTTGCGGGAGCAGCATGGAAGGGAAGGCCTCAACCAGCACGCGTCCTGAGTGGGCTTGCGCTGAGGAGGGAGCTCTCCAGGATGGATGTCCATGAGCCGCGCCCGGAGCGGGAGGGGGACGGCGGGGCGGGGCCGGCGCCGCCGGGAGGGTTGCTCGATCTGCTCAGCGTGGCTGCGGTCGTTCTGGACGCCAGTGGGCGGATCGTGTTCTGGAGCCCGCAGGCCGATGAGGTGTTCGGGTACACGGCTGAGGAGGCTCTGGGCCGGTACGCGGCGAGGCTGCTGGTCCACGAGGAGCAGCGGGACCTGGTGGTCAGGCTGTTCGCCGAGGTGATGGGGACCGGCGAGAGCTGGGCGGGCGCGTTCCCGATCCGGTACAAGGACGGCAGCACGCGCCTGGTGGAGTTCCGCAACATGCGCCTGGTGGACGACCTCGGCGACATCTACGCCTTGGGCATCGCTGCAGATCAGAGCACCTTGCAGCGGATGGAGACTGACCTGGCCCTGTCACAGCGCCTGATCTCGCAGGCTCCCATCGGCATCGCCCTGCTGGACACGGACCTGCGCTATGTGCTGGTCAACCCGGAGCTGGAGCGCATCAATGGTCTGTCGGCGGCCGATCACTTCGGCCGGCGCCCGCATGACATCCTTACGTCCCTCGACGTCGACTCGATCGAGTCCGCGATGCGCCGGGCGCTGCTCACCGGCGCTCCCCTGATCGACCAGCACACCGTCGGCCGCACCCGCGCCGATCCGGACCATGATCACGCTTGGTCGGTGTCGCACTACCGGCTCGAAGACGCCAGCGGGCGGGTGATCGGTGTGGCGAACTCGGTCATCGACGTCAGCGAACGCCACCGGGCAGCTGCCGAGGCGGACCGGGCCCGGCGCCGCCTGACCATGATCGCCGACGCGTCCGCCCGTGTAGGCACGACCCTGGAGAGTGAACACATCGCCCAGGAACTGGTGGGGGTAGCGGTGCCGGACCTGGCCGACGTGGCGTCGGTCGATGTCCTTGACGCCGCTCTGGACCTGCGCCGCTCCTCTCCCTCCGAGGGCCCGGAGCTGTTTCGCTCGCTTGCCGTGGCCTCGGCCTATGCCACTCCAGCCGCGGGTGCCATGCAGACCGTCGACCGCGCCCCGTACGGCGCCGACCGGCTGATCACCCAATGCGTTCACACCGGACGGCCCGTCGTCGTCACCCACGCCGGACAGAAGGATCTGGAGCGCATCGCCCTCGGCACCGACAACGCGGCAGTCCTCGCCCAAGCAGGCATGCACTCCTACCTCGCGGTCCCGCTGATCGCCCGCAACGAGGTCCTCGGCGCATTTGCCTTGCTGCGGGCCCGTAACCAGCTCCCGTTCGACGAAGACGACGTACTGCTTGCCGTAGAGCTGGCCGCCCGCGCCGGCGTCGCCATCGACAACGCCCGCTTGTACCAGAGCGTCCGCAACACCGCCGAAACCCTCCAGCGAAGCCTCCTGCCCGGCGAACTCCCGCAGCCCACCGGCCTGAATGTCGCCTCCCTCTACCAACCCGCACAGGCATACAGCGAGGTCGGAGGCGACTGGTACGACGTCATCCCCCTTGCGGGCGACAAGACCGCTCTGGTGATCGGTGACGTCATGGGCAACGGCATCGACGCTGCGGCCACCATGGGCCGCCTGCGCACCGCCACATCTGCGTTCGCCGACCTCGACCTGGCTCCCACCGAGGTCCTGCGGCACCTCGACAAGATCACCTGCGGGGTCGAGCACTACATCGCCACCTGCATCTACGCCACCTACGACCCGCACACCCACCGGTGTCACATCGCGAACGCCGGACACCTCCCGCCCGTCCTCGCCTCACCCGGAAGGCACCCTCAACTCCTCGAGCTGCCCCCTGGGGCACCCCTCGGTGTCGGCGGTGTCCCCTTCCACACCACCGCGTTCGACCTGAACCTTGACGACCGACTCGTCCTCTACACCGACGGCCTCGTCGAAACCCGCCACCAACCCATCGACGAGCGCCTGAACGCTCTCCTGCAGACTCTGGACGAACCCCGCAGACCACTCGACGAAACCTGCCGGTGGCTCCTTGACGCCCTGCGCGACCCGGACGACCACGACGACGTTGCCCTCCTCATCGCGCAAGCCACATCCGTGGTCTCCCCACCCCACCCCACCTGACCCGAGGCCCCATCCGATGCGCACGGACCGATTCCGTGGCCGTTGACTTCACTGCCCGTGGCAGGCAGTGGGGGATGGCAGTTCCGTCAGTGCGCAGCTGGCGCTGTGACCGCGTAGGTCGCCGGGTTGTGTTCAGGCCGCCGCCTGTGACTCACAGCGATACCTGGCCACTCGCAGCCGTGGATGGCCACTCCCGAGTCGGCATCGAGCGATGAGTTCCGATACGAAGAGAGGTCTTCTTGGGCGGACGTGCTCGTGAGGTGCCCGTAGAGGCGCCGCCCAGTCCTCGGATCGTGGGCACGTACGGACTCGACCAAGCTTGATGACCGGCAAGGAGACTCCAGCGTGAGCGACATTGTGGTCCAGAAGATCCTCCGGCCCGAGCGCGCAGTAGCGGGCCCGTGGCTGGAGGTGATCGCCTCGAATCTCGATCACCACCGAGCGACCTTCTTGTGGAAATGCGAGGGCCTCTCGGATGCACAACTGCGGCTACGTCCTGTGCGGTCGTCGGCGTTGACCCTGCTAGGGCTCATGCGCCATCTGCAAGGGGTTGAGCGTGCCTGGTTCCAGCGGACGTTGGCCGGCACGACCCCTCGCTTCTTTCCCTATCGGACCTACGTCACCGCTGACGGTGGCGAGTGGTACGACGAGTCGGACGCTACGACGGCCAGGGACGTCTACGAGGACTACCTGAAGGCGTGCGAGGAGTCGCGGCAGGTATTCGCGAAGGTGACCGCCGACATCGCGCGCATCGTGCCGAACCCGGAATTCGGTGACACCGATGTGCGGTTCGTCCTTGAGCACGTGATCGAGGAGTACGCCCGCCACGTCGGCCACGCGGATCTCCTCCGCGAGGCCATCGATGGCGTCACTGGCGAGTAGCAGACCGCTGCGCGCCACGAAGCATGCCTCAGCCCAGCAGGCGACGAATCGTGGCGAGCCTGGGACGGGCACGGGAACTTCGCCGGTCGGGCAAGGAGCTCCGTGGACCGGCCGCCGCGTGCGGGTGGGCACGTTCGGTGGACGTGCCCGTCGGTCGGCTGCGTGGTGCCCAATGCCGTCACCCGCAGGGTCCGTCAGTCCGGCGGCTCCATCGGGTGAGGCCGGCCCGGCTTCGGCTCCGGAGGGTCGGGCTCATCCGGGCTGGGGGGCGCGGGCGGCTCAGGTGGCGGGACGGGTGAGCCGGGCGGCGTCGGGGGATCCGGTGGGCTTGGCGGCTCGACCGGTTTCGGCCCATCGGGTGGTTCGCCGGGGTCTGGGGGCTCTGGGCGTGGCCGGGGTTCGGGCGGCGGCACGGGGGCGACGTCGGGGTCCGTTGGTACAGGCACAGTTCCCATGATCACGGCTCCTACCGGCCAAGGCTGTGTACGAGTTTCCATGAGGATCGCTTTCGCGGAGCCGGCTCGCGGCCTCGCGCACCGCTCCGTCCAGGCCAATCCGGCCGCGGGCGATCATCAGCGCGAGCCGGTCGCTACCGGCGGCGAACGCAGCAGCGCACGCCGCCCAGTGCCACTGCTGGTGCCGGTGGTCACCACCATGCGGCAAGCGCCCGCGTGATGTGTCATACGGTGCGGGTTTCCCTGATCAACGCCGACAAACGGCCGTGGGACCGTGCCGTCGGGGTGGGCTGATCGTAGGGTCGAGAACAGGCAGACGAGGCTCGAGCGAGGGAGGCAACTGATGCCGGTCGTGACGCTGCTCCATGCCGATGGGCCTCCGCTCGTCATGAGCTACTGGCACCCGATCGCCTGCACCGAGGCGCTTGCCCATTTCGGCCACAGGCGGGCGATGGCGCGCAACCACGGAGTGAGCCGCAGGTGCGGTGACCAGTTGGTGAACAACGTGCCCGCCAATAGTGCGGACCGTGGCGGGGTCGGGGCCGGGGCGGTCAGAACGGCGAATCAGACGTTGTTCTCCCCGCTCTGGCCCGACATGCGGCCCCTCGGCAGCGCGTCCGGGCTGCCGCGGACGCGGAAGAGGCGCGCCTGGACGATCGTCCTCGCCTTCTCTGCCTCGGCGAGGGACCTTGCGGTGATGTGCCGTGTCATGGATGCCGATGACGTGCTCGACGCCGATACCAGCGCGGAGGGTGAGGACACCGGCAAGCCCGCCCCCGAACGCAGGCCTGTTGCTCTGAAGAAGGCGGGCGTGGGGCCGGCCCGAGCGCTGTTCGCCGGCCACAGCCCCACAGGACGTGCAGCCTGCGGCCCGGGCCAAGGCGCCGTTTGCCGCCATGCCGTCCCGCGGACCCGAGAAGCGGGCCCTGCGCGCGGCCGGCGCCTGGAAGACCACGTCGGTGTTGCCGCACCCCTCGCCTGTCTCAACGGCGGTGCGCTCGCGGCCCCTGCCCGCTACACGCCCGAATCCGTTTGGCCGCAGTGCCGTGAGTGAGATGTCCGGCGCCGACTACACGGTCTCTGTCGAGTTCTACGATCTGCTCCAGGCCGAAACCGACCGCCGTTTGGCAATACGGCGCTTCGCCGAGGCGGCCCGCCACGCCCGGCACGGGATCCTCGATGTCGGTGCGGGTACCGGGATCGTCACCGAGACCCTGCTGACCGCCTCCGCCGCGCCGATCCACGCCGTCGAGCCGGCGGCCCCGATGCGCGCGGCCCTGCTGTCCCGACTGGCTGGTCTGGGCGCTGACCAGCGTGCCCGCGTCACCCTTCACCCCGAGCCCATCGAGAGAGCCGGACTCGAGGAGGTAGCAGACCTGGCCATCGCCTCCAACATCATCGCCTGCCTCGACCCCGCCACCCGACGCTCCACCTGGCAGGCCGTCAGCCGCGCGCTCCTGCCCGGCGGGCTACTGCTCTTCGACCCTCCGCCCACCGAACTGCCGACCGGGCGCGAGAAGGTGGGACGACTCGGGCCGGTCCGGGTGGGCCCGGACCTCTACGGCGCGGACATCACCCGAGAACCCGATGCGGGGATCGTGCGGATGGTCTTCACCTATCACGTCGAACGAGACGGACGGGTATTGCGCCAGCAGCGGGAGACATTCGAACTGTGGACGGCCAGCGCTTCTCAGATCGGCGCAGAACTCGAGGCACAGGGCCTGCAAGTCGTGCACGCCCCCAGCCCCGATCTTCTGGCCGCGCGCCGTCCCGCACGTTGAGGAAGACATGTGGGCCCGGCGCTGGCGCACTCGGGCCTGTTGCGAAAGTTGATTCTCTTCACTGATGGTCATGTCCCGTGCGATGTGATGCTGCGTCTGAATACAGGCGGGCGAGGCTCTTGCGGAAGCCGTGCGCCTTGTCGGCGCGCACGCGGTCCGGCCCTGCATCGCCGCCCCCGGGGACGCCTGGGCGTACCGGATTGCGTCTGGCACGGTCTCGGGGCTGCACTCGGCCGCGAGCGACTCCCCGGGCGGTCTCCGCCATCGGGCACCAAAGTGAATCGATGGGATAGGGACGGGCACCGCCCCGATTCCCCCGCCACGGGGGGGGATCTACTGAGCCCGGTTGGCTGGTCACCGACTGTGGCGTCGGCCGGTGACAGCGCGATCCACGGACCCCATGACCCAAATTACTGGGCCGACCACGGCCAAGATGACGCCGATGGTCCACAGACCCGAAATGCGCATGAGGAGACCGATGACGAGCAGGATGATGCCGAGGGCGATCACGACGTGCGTCCCAACTCCGGTGTGCCCCGCTGTATCGACGTAACCTGTCGACAACCTTCGGCACTGGCCTCCAGCGAGCCGTCGCGCGACGCACGTCCCGTGTCCGCCATACCTACAGCCCGGCAGTCGGCGGGCCGTGCGACGCGACGCAGGCGGCGACCGAGTCGACGCCGGGTGGCCGCACCGTTTTCCAGAGCAGCTTCTCTGCCGCCATGGGTATTCGTGCTCCCGCAGTTCACTCCTGATGTCCCGTGTCTTCGCCCCCGCCTCGCTCCCGTGCCTCCTGCGCCTCGACTGTCGCATCCAGCTCACGCCGTTCACCGGCGGCACGGGCACGGTCCTTCGCAGTGGCCTCGGTGACGTCCAGGAAGACCTGGTCGGCGAGAGGCCACCGGTGCGTCATGTCCGACTTGATGCGGACGAGCACTTCTTCGACATCCTCGCTGTCCATACCGCCGACCAGGTCGACACGGACGGCGACAAGTGTGGAGCGGGTACCCAGACGCATGGTCAGCAGGGTGCTGACGGTATCGATCTCCCGCTGCTCGTCGAGGAACTCATGGATCTCGCGGCGCAGTACAGGGTCGGCAGCCTCCCCGATCAGCTGCTCGCGCGACTGGCTTGCCAGCTGGAACGCGACGAAGACGAGCAAGGCGCCGATGAGGATCGAGGCCCAGGCTTCGTAGGCGATGTTGTCGGTGAGCATGTGCAGGCCCACGCCGGCGATGGCGAACACGACACCCAGGCAGGCGGTGGAGTCCTCGGCGAGCACGGTCCGCAAGGCCGGGTCGTCGCCCGCGCGGATCTCGCGCACCATGCCGCGCGAGGCCTTTCGGGCATTGCCGCGGATCTGAACCAGAGCCCTCACCAACGAGGATCCCTCCGCGAGGAGCGCGACGCCGAGCACGGCGAGAACCACGACGTAGCCGGTGCGTGTCTCGGAGCCGCCTGAACGCAATGCCTCGATCCCCTGGAAGAAGGAGAAGCAGCCGCCCATCACAAAGATGCCGACGGCAGCGAGCAAGGACCAGAAATAGCGTTCCTTGCCATATCCGAAGGGATGTTTGGCGTCCGCGGGGCGGGTGCTGCGCTTGAGCGAGGCCAGCAGGAAGACCTCGTTGAGGCTGTCGGCCACCGAGTGCGCCGCCTCGGACAGCAGGGCGGGCGAGTGCGAGAAGAGCCCACCGAGCAGTTTGGCCAGCGCGATGACGAGATTGGCGCCGAGGGCGACATAGACGGTGACAGCCGTCCTGCTGTCCTCGTCCGGATCACTTCGCTGCTGGGCGTCAGACATCGTTCCACCTTGGTCGTGAGCAGGGGCGAGGCAATTCGAGAGCGGGGTCGGACCGGGCGCGCCTGAGCAGTCGGGGCGGCTAGCTGATGCCCGGAGCGGGGCGGGCTCCCCGCCCGACCACGGGCCGCACCCATCCTTGAGCCACGGACGCTGCGGGAGTCTACGACGGTCCTGCGGATCTCCCTGCCGGGCTGGACGCGAGCGTCCTCGCCCGGATGGAACGCGCGTCGTGCTGAAGCACGTGCAGACCTGCCGGAATTGTGTGCGGTACCCCTGCGACAGGGGGCTGGGCCAGTCGTGCCGTCAGGTCACCGAGCAGGGCGTAGATCTCGACCCCGTCCGCCGGTTGCGTGGTTGGCAGGGCCAAGCCCGTATCCCTACCAGAGGAGCGCCGTCAGCAGCGCGATGCCCGCCAGTGTGAACGCGACGTAGTCGCCGACGTGGCCCGACTGGAGACGGTGGAGGGGCGCGGCCCAGCGCGCCGGTTCGTCCGTCGCGGGCCGGCGCACCGCCGTCCAGGCGAGGGCGAGCGCCAGGGCCGAGGAGAGAAGGCCCAGGGTGACCCGGACTCCCGTCCAGTGGGGTGCGGGTGTGGCCGGGGGCGGCGTCGTTTCTGCCGTCCCAAGTACAGCGGCCGTGTATGCGGCGTGATCGGTGAATGCGTCGGCCGCCTGGCCCACGGCCGGCCACAGTTCTGGCACCACCCCCACGGCCAGCGCACCTGCCATGAGCGCTACGGGTACGGCGAGCATCGTGTCCGGGATGCGCCTCAGCGGGCCGCGTGTCTCCGGCTCCTCGTCCTTGCCTGACGTGGTCTCCAGGTTGCCGGAGGGATGGGGGCCCCAGCCCAGGAAGATTCGCGCGGAGGCACGTAGGACGGCTCCTCCTGTGAGTGCCGAGGCGGCCACGAAGACGGTGGTCGGCCACCACCCCGCGGCCTCCTCGGACACGGCTTTGCCCAGGCCCGTACCGAAGGGCGGCAGCCCGGCGAGAGCTAGCCCGCCCGCCGCGAAAAGCACGCCGACCAGGGGGAGTTGGCGTGCCCGGCCGTGGAGTTCGTGTTCGTCGACGCTGCTGAATCGGTCGAGGAGGATGCCCGCGCAGGCGAAGAGCGCGGCCTTCGCTCCCGCGTGGGCGAGGACGTAGAGGATGGTGCCGCCGAGGCCTTCCGGGCTGAGGACCGAGATGCCGATGAGGAAGAGGCCCGTGTGGGAGACGCTGGAGAACGCGAGCAGCCGCTTCAGGTGGCGTTGCTGCCAGCACATCACGGCACCCACGAGGGCGGTGAGCACGCCGAGGGTGAGCAGGGCGCGGTGCACGTCGGGCCCCGGGATGCCGCCGGGGCCGGCGAAGGCGGTCCAGTAGACACGTGCCGTGCCGTAGACGCCGAGCTCGACCATGACTCCCGACAGCAGGATGCAGACGGGCGTCGGGGCCACGGCGTGCGCGTCGGGAAGCCAGAAGTGGAACGGGACGGCCGCCGCCTTGACGAGGAGACCGGTGAGGACCAGGACGAAGGCGGCCAGGACCAGCACGTCAGGGCGTCCGTCGTTCGGGTGCGTGTCGAGACGTCCGCCGATCTGCGCGAGGCCGAGCTCACCGGTGCGTGCGTAGAGCAGGCCGATGCCGAACAGTGTGGTGTAGCCGCCCAGTGAATTGATGAGGCCGAACGTCAACGCGCCCTGAACCGCCCGGGCTTCCTCCACCCGGTAGCCGGTGAGGGCGTAGGCGACGACGCCCATGAGTTCGAAGAAGACGAAGGCGTTGAAAAGGTCACCGGTAAGGACGAAGCCGCACATGCCGGCCTGGAACAGCAGGATGAGGGCGGGGAACGAGCCCGCGTGCTGGTGCGGTGGTTCGTCGAAGTACCGCCAGGAGTAGGCGAGAGCGGCAACTACCAGGACGGAGGTGAGAGCGGCGAGTCCGACGCCGACCCGGTCGCCGACGAGCACGATCCCCACGCTCACGCCGTCGCGGGGCCGCCATCCGCCCATCCACTCGACTGCACGTGAGCCCGCCGACGGCGACAGTACGAGGAGGGTGACGGCCCACACGGCAGCGCCCGTGGAGAAGACGAAGCCCAGAACCTCGGCGGCGAACCTGGGCAGCCGTCGGCCCGCCGCGACCAGAAGTGCCGCGCCGAGGAGCGGGGTGGCCACGATCAGGGGCAGGAGTTGCGCGGCTGTCACCCTCGGAGCTCCGACAGTTCGTCCGGGTCGACGGTGCCGTGCCGTTTGGCGGTCTGGATGACGAGGGCGAGCAGCAGTGCGGTGACCGTGGCGCCCACGACGACGTCGGTGAGGGCGAGAGCCTGGACGACCGGGTCGACGACGGGGCGGGAGCCAGGGGTGATGTCGGAGAAGACGGGGGCGGTTCCGTTTCGGCGGTAGCCCACGGCGAGCAGCAGCACGTACGTCGAGCTCTGGCACACGGACAGGCAGCCCACCGCGTGGATCAGATTGCGGCTCGTGGCCAGCCCGTAGCAGCCGACGAGGAAGATCCATCCGGCGGCCAGATACGGAAGCACGCTCATGACCGTTTCGCCTCCTCGTCCTGTGACCCCGTCTCGCCCGACCCGCCGCCCTCGATCTCCAGGGCCTGGTCAAGGAACCGGGCGAGAAGCACGACGATCGCGCTGGCCACCTCCACGCCGATCGCGGCGTTGAGGAGCGGGACGGTGCCGCCGGAGGAGAGGGTGTTGAACGTCCCGTACGGCAGGAAGTTGGCGAGGAACGCCGACCCGGCGAGGAGTCCTGCCGTGCCGAGGAGAACGTACGCGGCCTCGCCCGCGGCATCCGCGATGGCGTACGCGGCGGCCGGTCTGATGCGCTCGAGTGCCTTGTAGTCGATGGCGATGTACAGGAGGTGCAGCGCGGTCGCCACGATGACGCCGCCCTGGAAGCCGCCGCCTGGGCTGAGCTGGCCGTGCGCGATGACGTAGAGGCCGATGAGCAGAGTGACGGGCAGGGCGATCAGCGCGTAGCGACGTACGTGTGGATCGACCTGGACCGTCTCGGGCGGTTCGCTGTGCTCGTCGCGGGTTTCGCGGAGCAGGACGACGGTGCCAAGGACGGCGGCGAACAGGATGGACTCCTCGCCGAGGGTGTCGAAGGCACGCTGGTCGAAGTTGACGGAGGAGATGACGTTGGCGGTGTGCCGGGCAAGGGCACTTCGGACCGCGCGCTCGCCGTACGGGTGCGAAGTGCCGCCGAAGCCGGGCAGGTCGAAAGCTGCGCAGGCGAGGAGGACGGCCACGCCGATGCTCCCCACCGCCAACAGCCACAGCCGTACCTTCCTGCTCACGTGGGCTCCCTCTTCCGCCCGCCGCGACGGCCACGCACTTTGCGGACGGCGAGCAGGAGCATCAGCGGCGTCAGCGCGGAGCCGACCGCGAGCTGCGAGAGGGCCACATCCGGAGACTGCAGTACGGTGAACAGGACGGCGAGCGCGAGCCCGAGTAGAGCCAGCACGAGTGCCTGACGGGCCGGGTCCTGGGTGAGGACGGCGGCGGTCGCGGCGGCGACGACGAGCGCGAGGGTCAGGACGACCAGCAGATCAGCCATCATGTGCCTCCCGTGGGAGGGACGACTTGCCCGACACTGCCCAGCCGGAGATCGTGTTTCCAGCAGTCAGCAGCGCCCCGATGACCAGCAGTTTCACGAGGGACCGTTCCGGGCCTGTCGCCACGCAGAGCGGCAGGACGACGAGCGGCGGGGCCGCCGCCGACAGGACCGTCATGGCGCTTGTCACCCGGGCGGTGGGCGGATCGGCCGCCAGTTCGTCGGCGAGCAGACGAGCGTAGACGAGCGTGCCGGCCGGTCCCAGGACCGCCAGGACCAGGCCGAGGTCGATGTACGAGGGGCGGGCGTAGCCCTGGGCGAGCAGCAGCATGACCAGGCACACGAGGAGGGTCGCGAGGTTCTGTGCGACGACCCGGCGCCGGAGAGGGCCGGTGGTCGCGCCCCAGAGGGCCGGGGCAACGCCGACTGCCAGCACTACTGCGGCCGCGAGGAGCCAGCCGTTCACTGGGCCCGTCCCAGATCGTGACCGAGGGGCGAGGGAAGGACGACGCGCGGCGTCACGCGGATCCGCTCCGCCCCGTCGCGGCCACGCGCGCGGCGCGGGCGCCGAAGGCGGCGAGCAGCGATGCGCACGATCCGACTACCCACTCCAGCAGGTCGACGCGGGAGATCAGGACGAGCCAGAGACCCGTCAACACCGCCCACCAGCCCACCACTTCGGCGGTGACACGAACCGCCGCAGAGCCCGCGACCGTACGAGCCATCAGCCCACCTCCCGAAAACCGGGTGCCCGGCTGTGAGGCTCTCATGCCGTCGCTTGACGTCGCGTCAACCTCGCCGGTGCCGGTTCGAGCGGTGTGCGCAGTGCGCTGCGGCCGTCCCGCCAGGTCTTCACGAGGTGTCTGCCCGCCGCGAAGGGCTGTGGGCTTCCTGCCGACCGGCCTTCGACAGTGAGGCTCACAAGGGGCGGAAGGTGATTGAGTGGTGTTCCAGTAGACATAGCGATGGCAAGCGGCGCGGTGGTCAACTGCTCGGCGGTGGCGGGTGACGCGGGCGCCGGCGGCTGCTCCGCGCGCTGGTGGACCGCGCGGCGCAGCGGCTCGACCATCGCGGTGTGTTCCAGGGCCGCACGCTCATAGGAGGTCCTAGAAGAGGCCGCCGCCCCCTGCCTTGCGGCCACGATTGTCGGGGGATGCCGCGGGAGTGTAGGCGTACGCGGTGCGGATGTGCCCGTCGCGGGCGTGGACGACGACCTGCGCGGGGGTGTGCTCCTTGGCCCGGTCCCGAGGCCGTGTTCGGACAGACGGTGGCAGGATGGGGAGAAGTGGACTCGCCGCTTGGGCTCTTTGGGATTGGCGGTGTTCTAGGTGATCTGTATCGGTGTGGTGCAGACGGCGCTGGCCGGTGGTTCCTCCGGCAGTCGCCCCGGCGACGAGACATCGAAGGAGTACACCGCGAGGGTGCTGGACTGGCCGGGCGGGCGGGTACTTGTCGGCGCGTTCGGAGGCGTCCTGGCCATCGTGGGCGTGGTGACACCGGTGCGCAGTCTGATGCGCAAGTTTGAGAAGAATCTCCGGGCGGGGGAGATGAGCCCGGCGGCGCGGCGGGTCGTCGCGGCGGTGACTGGCCTGTTCGTCCTGCTGGCCGCGGTGCGGTTCGACCCCAGCCAGGCCAAGGGCCCGGACGAGACGTTGCGTTCGTTCGCCACTACGCCTGCCGGGCCCGTACTGCTGATCGCCGCGGCGGTGGGCCTCGTACTGTTCGGCCTGTACTCGTTCTGCGAAGCCCACTGGCGCAAAGCCGCTGAGCACGGGACTCCGGCAGAACAGCCGACCGAGGCTGCGGGCTCGGGGACACGGGCCAGTGCGCCCTAGCAAGGGGAACTCGTCCGGTGGCGTGGGCCGTTCGTCTCCTTTCGGGCGGCTACGGCGCGCGATGCGCCGTGTGCGGGCCGGGCGTCGGTGGGTTCACGTCGGCAACCTCGACCTGTGGCAGCGTTCGCTGGGCTTCGCGGCGCTCGGGTTCCTGACACTGGTGCCCCTGTTGATCGTCGTGTCCGCGGCGGATCCGGCGAGCGGGCGGGGGTTCGCGAAGTGGCTGGGGGACGGGCTCGGCGTAACAGAGGCAGCCAGGGGGGACATCGAGCGGTTGTTCGCTCTGCCGGGCCAGACATTGCGGACCACGACGGCGTTCGGCCTTGCCGTGCTCGCCGTGTTCGGTCTGTCGTTCGGGGCGGCGGTGCAGAGCGGCTACGAGAAGGTCTGGGATCTGCCCCCGGCCTGCTGGTGGGCCAGGTGGCGGCACGTGGTGTGGCTCGCTGTCCTCATCGGATTCCTCTTCCTGTCTGCGATCACACCGCTGTGGCAGGCGGCTCCGGCCCGCGGGGTGATCACGGTGCTGAGTGGCACTTTGTTCTTCTGGTGGTCCCAGCGGATGCTGCTCGGCGGCCGCGTCTCCTGGGTCGCCCTGTTGCCCGGGGCGGTGACCACCATGGCCGGGCAGCTCGGCCTCCGAGTCTTCTCCCGGCTCGTTTTCTCACCGCTGATCGCATCGAGCGCCGTCACCTACGGCCCGATCGGAACCGTCCTGGTCGTCCAGTCCTGGCTGGTCGGCGTCGGAGTCGTCGTGCTCGGTGGTGCGCTGGCCGGTCGTCTTCTTCAAGATGAGCTCCCCCGCGTGGCCCATGCACTGAAACGGCGAAGATGAGGTTCGACCCTTGTGAGGCCGATGCCTCCCAGACCACCTGTCCGGTGACCAGGTGCAGGATCATGGTGGCGGCGGCAAACAGAGCACGTAGGACCGCTGTGCCATCCCCGAGCGCGGACGATGTGGCCGAGGGCAGACCGGCCCCCAATCCCGTTAGGGGAGCCAAGGTGGTCGCCGGGTTCCTCTCCGGCTCGCCCGCGCTGCTGTCGGAGGCGGCCCATTCTGTGGCCGACAGCATGAACGAGGCCTTCGTGCTCGCCGCTCTGCACCGCAGCAGACGCCTGGCCGACCCGCAACACCTGTTCGGCTACGGCAAGGAACGCAATTTCTCGACGCTGCCGGCCGCGGTCGGCAGCGTCGTCATGGGCGGCCGCTTCTCCTTCGTCCAGGGCATTGAGGCACTGCCTTCGCACCATCAGGAGTCCATCAGTGGCTACGAAGCGGGACTCTCGGTGCTGGGGCGTAGCCCTACTGGCTGAAGGCGGCTCGCTCCTGCGGGCAGTTCACCAGGTACATCACGGGCGTGGCGGGGCCCGCAACGATCCGGCGCTACGCACCGTCGTCGCTGAGGCGGCCAGGACGAGCGCCAGCCACGGCGGGCGAGCTCCCTCCGCAGAACCCGGGATCCGGCAAGGCGGGGCAGCCGGTCGAAGTACGCGCCGTAGAGCGCGGTGTGGGCGGCACTGAGTATCTCGTCCTGGTCGCGGTCGCGCCTGTCGTGCATCGCGACGTGATGACCGGCTTGCCGGCACGCTTCCCACCAGGCGGTCACGCACAGGTGAGATGGGTCGACGCTCGCCGAGGTCATGCGTGAGGCGATCGGTGACCGTGATGTTCGCGTTCACGTTCCGCTCGATCATGTGCAGAGCGGCGCCGGCCAGGTCCGCGTGGATGTGGGCGACCCGCCCGGCGCAGCAATCGAGCGATGCATCTCGGCAGAGCGAATCTTGCCTGGCCTACCAGTAATGTCGCCGACCTCCGACCGCGTGTCCCAGGGCGCCGAGAAGGAAGAAGATGGCTCCGATCGCGACGAGGATGATGCCGATCGTCCACAAGATCGCGATGTTCGCGACGAAGCCGATGATGAGCAAGATAACGCCTAGGATGATCATGATCACGCCCCTTGGCCGCTTCCGATTCCTCTTCAGGCTGGTCCCGCCGAGTCGGGCTCCGCAACTGTTCAGGCGGTGAGCAGACGGTTGAAGAACGACCGATAGTGGCGCAGGGCCACGCGCAGGTCTTCGGTGTCCGCCCGCTCGCCCCGGCTCCACTGCTCTTCGAGCTCCTGTTTGCGATCGGCGAACGTCGTGGCCAGGGTCTGCATGACCTCCGCGACCAACGCGTCAGCGGAATGCACGGCGTCACGCGGATCGTCCACGAACTTGCTCTGGACCTCTTGCCAGTGTGAGCGGAAGCCTTCCTCGTCCTCCGGGCTGAGGAGCTGGGTGGGTTCCTCCTCGGGCGGTGCGTCCGTTTCCGTCTTCTCGCCCTCGGTCTCGGAGGGTTCGGCCGACGGAACGGGGGTGCTCTCGCCGGGGAAGGCAGGCGCCTCGCTCCGAGCTTCTACGGCTTCGTCCTGTGGTCGGTCGGCGCGGTCCGGGGTCTGGGCGAGGTCCTCCGTTGACAGTCCGCTCGATCGGTCAGATTTGCCGTCGCTCTGCATGTCTCCTCCGTCCCTGGCCGCGTGCATGGCCGCATCTCACGAGGGTGAGGTCGTTCAGATACGGGCGTGGCGGGCTTGGCCGCCGCCGTTGGAGAGCAACTCGTCGAACAGGGCGCGGTAGTGCACCATGGCGCCCCGTAGCTGCTCGGTGGTCGCTCTGTGCTCAGTGCTTTGGGCGTCGACTTCGTGGGCTGCCCGGTAGTGCTCCAACGTGCGCCCGTGTTCGACCGAGAGATCCTTGAGCTGTTGGTCGAAGTTCTCGGTGGGATAGCCGCGCTCACGCATCAGGGATGTCACCAGATGGTCCGCGTCGTGCACCGCGTCCTCGGGCCGGTCCACGAACTCTTGTTGGACATTGGTCCAGTCCCGGCTGTATCGGTCTCGGGCGCCGCTGTCCAAGGGCTTGATGTCCAGCGAGTCGTGGTGTTTCTCGCGTGCTCTGAGTTCGCTTTCGCCGGCCCTGCGACTGTCCGAGCCCTCGATCGTTCGCTCGTACTCCGGACCGAAACGCTCGCGCAGACGGCGACGGCGCATCACGAGAACGCCCGCCACTGCGAGCAGCGCAATTATCACCACGACGGGGATGATGATCGCCAGAAGTGTCCCAGTCGACATGAGGATGAACCTCCCTCTATGCGCCAATTATGACCATTTTAGCTTTGCCTCTTAATGTGAGCGATGCGGGCGGTGCCGTCCGCAACACCTCCCGCCAGACGTGTTGTGTCAGGCGGGGGCAGGCAGCGTCGCGAGGTCGCGAACAGGGCGAATGTTGTCTGATCCGGCACCAGGTGCGGGATCAGAGCCGGCGCACGCGCGGCAGCGGTGACGTTCCGTGCCCGGTACAGCAGGCAGGGCGCCCCAGGCAGCGTGAAGGTGGTTCAGCGGATTCTTGCGAGGAGCCCCGGGCGTTCACGCCCGGGAGGAATCGCCTCCACGGGGTGCGACGCGGAGCGTCGCCGTGACGTGCCGCAGGCCATGACGGCCGCGGAGCGGCCGGGAGTCGTTCCGGCGGAGCCGGGCTACGGCGTGTGCGCGGTCAGGGCCGGGGCAGGTATCGCTCGTTCGGGTGAGGTGGGGCGAACGTGTGGTGGGTCTTCGTCCAGGTGTATAGGTTCGGTGATCGTGAAGCTGGTGGTGCGGGTGAAGCTGCTGCCGACGCCCGTACAGGCGGCGGCACTTGAGGCGACCCTGCATGCTTGCAACGAGGCCGCCACGTGGGCCGCGTCCGTCGCGTTCGAGAAAGAGGCGCGACGTCCGCTTGAGCTCCGCAAGCACACCTATGCCGAGATCCGCTTCCGGTGGGGGCTTGGCGCGCAGGCCGCCCAGCACGCGATCAAGAAGACCTGCGACGCCTACACCACCTTGAAGGCGAACCTGCGTAACGGCCGGAACGGACGGCCCGGGACCAGGCGGCATGTCCGGGCCTCGGGCAAGCCGGTCGCCTTCCGGCCCCAGGCGGCGCAGTCTTACGACGACCGGATGCTGTCCTGGCAGCACCAGGCACGCACCGTGTCGATCTGGACCACCGCGGGCCGGCTCAAGGGCGTGGCGTACACGGGGCAGGCCGGGCAGCTGGAGGTCCTGGCCGCGCACCGCAAGGGTGAGTCCGACCTGGTGTGCCAGGACGGGAAGTGGTTCCTGATCGCGACGTGCGAGATCGCCGAGGGGGATCTGAACACTCATCCGGCCGGGTTCCTCGGGGTGGATCTGGGGATCGTGAACGTCGCCGCCACCTCCGATGGCGAGCGCCACTGCGGCAGGCAGGTCAACCGCAAGCGGGAAGAGGACCGCAACCTGCGGTCCAAGCTGCAGCAGAAGAACACCAAGTCCGCCAGAAGGCGGGCGAAGAGGCATGCGGGCAAGGAAGCCCGGCGCGCCAAGGACATCAACCACAAGATCAGCAAGCGGATCGTGGCGGAGGCTGAACGCACCGGTCGCGGGATCGCCCTGGAGGTACTCACGGGCATCCGCGAGCGGGCACGGCTGAGAAAGCCCCAACGCACCACGCTCCACTCCTGGCCCTTCGCGCAACTCGGCTCTTTCATCGCCTACAAAGCGAAGCGGGCCGGGGTGCCGGTCGTGTACGTCGATCCGGCCTACACCAGCCAGGAATGCTCGCAATGCCATCACACCGCACGCGGCAACCGGCCCGCCCAGGCCGTCTTCTCGTGCCGGGTCTGCGGATTCGTTGATCACGCAGACCACAACGCGTCCCACAACATCGCCCACCGCGGCTGGATGGCGTGGGTCTGCGGGGCCCAGTCAATGGCCCCCGAACTCACCCTCATCGCGTGAGAACTGGACGCAGCCGAACCCATCACAGCCAGTGATGACTCGAGCAGCAAGCCCGATCGTTTCACGACCGGGTAGTTGACCGGGGTGTGTGCTTATCGCGGGCCGGCAGCGTTGCACCCTTCGCACCGCTCGCCGCCAACTTCCCGCGTCGCCGAACCAGTCGCACGACGGACAAGACCACCATCAAGACGCTCTACGTGGTCACCAGCCTCGCTCCCCGGCAGGTCACCCCGCAACGGATCGCCGAACTGATGCGCGGAAACTGGCAGTTCGAGGCCCTGCACCACGTGACAGACGTGACCTTCGCCGAGGACGCTTCCTGCGTCCGCACCAGCACTGCACCCCGCGCGATGGCCACCATCCGCAAGCTCGTCAGCGGCCTCATCCGCCAGGCCGGCTGGACGAACAGCGCCGCCGCGACCGGCCGCTACCGGTCACGAACAGACCACGCACTCCCACTACTCGATCTTGAAGCCTGAGTGGACGTTAAGTCCGTTTCTGGTAGCGGCCTCGTCCGGGTTGGGTGAGGAAGCCTTGGCGGACGAGGCGTCCGAGACGAGCACGGGTGACGTTGACCGATGCCTCGTCGGTGGGCATGCCGAGGAGTTCGTGCAGCTCACGGGCCCGGAACTCCTGGTCGGGGTGCTGGTTGAAGGCGTTCACGATGGCCTGGTAGGCGGTGTTCGTCGCGGGCGGTTCGGGTTCGTCTCCTGCCGGTGCGAGGTCGGCGATGACCTTCTGGGTAGTGGTCAGCTCCGCGAGCCGCGCTTCGGTCTCGGCCAGGGCAGCGGTCAAGTGCTCGATCTGGCCGCGTAGTTCACCGGCCCGGGCCGTGGTCTCGTCGTGCTGGACCTGGAGGTTGGCCAGGAGCTCGGTGATGTTCATGCGGCCAGCTCGAGGGTGTCGCGCCAGGCCGGACTCGGTGTGGTGAGGCGGCGGGTCATGTTCGCGATGGAGGCCCAGTAGACGCGCGAGGTGGAGGTGTCGGTGCGGTGGTCGTACTCGCGGGCCAGGCGCCGGTGCAGCATCAACGTGCCGTTGACCTGCTCCACAATCCACCGCTTCGGCTGTGGAACGAAGCCTATGCCCTGGCCGTCGGGATTGCGGCGGACGACCTCGACGTCGATGTCCAACAGGGCCCCGTGGATGATGACCTGGTCCTTGAAGCCCTGGTCCACCAGGGCCTTCTCCAACCGGTTCCCGCACCGCTCGGCGGCCTGGTCAAGCAGGGCGGTGCCGGCGGCGTTGTCGTGGGCGGACGCGGCCAGCACCACGACGCCGATGACCAGCCCCAGCACATCCACGGCCAGCCCCCGCTTGCGCCCCGACACCTTCTTGTTCGCGTCCAGCCCCGTCGTGGTCTTCGGGACACCCGCGGCCGCGCGCACGGACTGGGTGTCGATGATCACGAGGGACGGGTCCTCTAACCGGCGGGCCTTCTCCCGTACCTGGCAGCGCAGGAGTTCCTGAATCCGCTGGTCGAGCCCGCCCTCGCGCCACAGCGTGAAGTAGTACAACACCGCTGACCAGGCCGGGAAGTCATGCGGAAGGAGGCGCCACTGGCAGCCCGTCCGGTTCTGATAGAAGATCGCGTTCACGACCTCCCTCAGGTCACAAGACCCGGGATCTCCGGTCGCCGACCGGGCCACCCGGTCCCGCTTCCAGGCCGTGATCATCGGTTCGATCAACGCCCACTGCTCGTCCGATAAGTCGCTGAGGTACGGCTCTCTCTTCACGCCTCGCATCTCAACATGGACATGCCCAGCAGGCGGCCTGCGCAGCGATCAGTACCACGATCGAGCGATCACGAACCGAGGAAGATCGGACTTAACGTCCACTGAGAACACATCAACCCTGCTGGTGTGACCTGTGCCGTCCGCCTATCGGTTCCAGTGGGCGTGGATGCAGAGCGGCCGTTCGCACAGTGGCTACTGCTGCTCCCACTGTTCCTTGGTGATCTCGTACCGCACGCCCCCGTGCTCGGAGCCCTCGACCATCTTCATGTCGGGGGGAGTGGGGATGGTGTCCGCGAGCGTCATTTCGAGCTTCTCCATGATGTTGCGCGAGGCGTGGTTCACGGCCATCGTCTCAGCCCAGACCATGCGCACACCGAGCCCTGTGAACGCCTTGCCCAGCAAAGCCCGCGAGCCTTCGGTGGCATAACCCTTACCCCAAGCCGCCTGCCGCAGCCGGTAGCCGAGTTCGACCTCGTCCAGCGGGCCCTGCGGCTCGGGACGCAGGCAGAACCAGCCGATGAACGCGCCGCCGTCCTTCTCGTACGCGGCGAACAGTCCAAGATCGCCGCGCCATCTCTCGTAGCCGCCGATGATGTTTGGCAGGTGGCGCTCGCGGACAATCTCCGGGGCGGTCGGACTACCCCCGGTCAGATAGCGCATCACCGCGGCGTCGCTGTCCAACTCGATCAGCAAGTCCGCGTCGTCGGTGGTGAAGCGACGCAGGGTCAGGCGCTCAGTCTCCAGGTAGGTGTCCACAGAGTTGATCATGCCTGGAGCAGGGCGGGCCGTTCAACGGCTTTACTCGGATACTGCGGGCGAACCTCGAGATGCCGCCGCGGAATCCCCGCGGCGGCCGACACCGTGATGGCGCGCTTGCGGACCTCAGCCGTGGTGGGCACTTGACTGTCTTCTCAACCCTCGGGGCCCGGCCTTCGCCCCGCTCCTCGCCGAACCCGTGCGGAACCACTGGTCGGTTGAGGGCCTGCACCACGTGCGAGACGTCACCTTCCGCGAAGACGCCTCCCGCGTTCGCATCGGCACCGCGCCGCGCGTCCCGCCGTGGTCACCCTGCGCAATCTGACCCTCGGGCTCATCCGCCAGTCCGGCTGGACCGACATCGCCGTCGCAACAGGCCACTACTGGTCACGCCCCGACCACGCCACCGCACTTCTCGATCTCGCAGCCTGAGAACGCATCAGCCCTGGGCTCAGCCCCTGTTGGCACCGCACCGCATCGGCGGCCAGACGAGGCCGGCCGAAAGACACCAGGTATGCACCAGGGTGCTGGGGGCGGCGGAGATCAGCCGGGTCGGGGTGCGCACCCGGACCGCCCGCCAGTACCCGGTGGCACGCCTGCTGGGGCGTCGGAGACTGTGTCGTGGGCGTGGCCCTGGTCGAACACAGCCGTCCGCCACCGCCGATGCCGTACATCCATGGCCAGCACCCCACTGAGGGTCATTTTCACGACAACTGTCACCTCACCGTCGCGATGCCCTCCGGCGGCTGACCACGACCAAGCCGCCGGACAGCTCCGGAGAACCCGGCCGCCCGCCTGGGCGCGGGAGCGCGGCGATATGCGGGCGGAGAGCCTCACGGTCCGCCTGACGGGCCGTCCGACAGCGGGAAGGGGAAGCAGTGGTCGTGCCTGGCTGCACGACGGGGGAGCGGCGGGGATCTTCCGGCTGCCCATGGCCCGGAGCCCGGATTGCACCTTTCCCAGCGCGTCTCCCGCTCCGAAGGAACGACGCGCCGACGCTATTCGTCGGCGGGCCAGGAGCCGCGGGGGTGACCGGCGGGAAACCGCTCCAGGACGGTGCGGGAGGGCGAGACGGCCGTCTGCTCCCCGAGTCGATCGGAAATTCGCGCAGTGGCACGCCTTCTACGACGGAAAGCCGGTCGAGCCAGTGCTGTGCGCACGGCGCTGCACGGTCATGGGAATGCGCACAGGGGCACGACGCAGGTTCCGAGCACCCGTTGCCTCCGACATCCACTCCAGGGCGCACTTCTGTCACCCGGTTGGAGTACTGGCCGAGCCTGCCGGTGCGGCAGCGTGAACACTCCGTGTCATAGGTCTCACGGAAAGCGAGAATGGAATGGCAGCATTTCCGGTCCCTGGTTCAAGGCGCCGAATACGTCGCGCACAGGTCATGATGGCCGGGTGCGCCGTGACCCTGTGCACGAGCGTGGCGGCCCCCGTTGCCGCGGACGGCGGCACGACCACGGCCAAACCCACCATCGTGCTGGTGCACGGGGCGTTCGCGGACGCTTCCAGCTGGAACGGGGTCGTCGAACGGCTCCAGCGCCGTGGCTACACCGTCATCGCTCCCGCCAACCCGCTGCGCGGGCTGTACAGCGACTCCGCCTACATCGCCTCCGTGCTGGACAGCATCAAGGGCCCGATCGTGCTGGCGGGTCACTCATACGGCGGCGCGTTGATCAGCACGGCCGCCGAGGGCAACCCCCAGGTGAAGTCCCTCGTGTATGTATCGGCGCTGATGCCCGACGTGGGCGAGAGCGGAATGACCCTGGGGGCCAAGTTCCCCAGCGAACTCGGCACCGCCACGAAGTCCGTTCCGTACCGGGCCGGCGGCGTCAGCGGGACGGACCTGTACCTCAAGCCCGACAGAATCCATCCAGTCTTCGCCGCCGACCTGCCGGAAAGCACCACGAAGGTCATGGCGGTCACCCAACGACCTGCGGCAACGACTGCGTTCTCGGAGACGGCCAAGGTGGCCGCCTGGAAGCACATCCCGTCGTGGTTCCTCGTCGCGAAGCAGGACAAGACCATCAATCCCGACCAGGAACGCTTCGAGGCGAAACGTGCCGGTTCACACATGGTGGAGATCGACTCCTCCCACGTGGCCATGATCTCCCACCCCGACGCGGTCACCGACCTCGTCCTCCAAGCCGCCACGGCGGCCGATTCCGCCCGGCCTGCTCTGGCCGCCACCGGAACCACTCATGACGCCCGGGCCAAGACCGCACTCACCGGCATCGCCGCCGCCTCGTTGATCGCCGGCACAGGAGCCGTTGTCCTGGGCCGCCGCCTGAGGCGCTCCCGGCCCTGACATTGCTCCGGGACGGCGTCATCCCGCGGTGGCGTCAATACACCTAGCCCGCCTGTCGCCACACCGTCATGTCCGCGGACACAAAGGCGATGTCCGGCATCGCGGTCGACTTCGTCTCGATCACGAGCAGCGCGATGTCCCCGTTGCGGTGCCTCACGCAGATCTCGGTGCCCGACGCCGCCCCGGCGAGCGGGAGATGATGGTGCGTTTGACTCTTGGTGAGGCGGCGGCACTCGTCGAGATCCGCGCCCGGCTCGCCGAAGATCATGGTGAACACGCTGGTGTCGCTGTCCAGCGCGCAGCCGGCGTCCTTCGCGCAGGTGAAACGGATGTCCCCCGCGCGGTCCTTGCGCTGGAACGGTTCCTTGAAGCTCAGCGAGTTCTTCGCGTCAAGCCACTGCCCCGAGTGGGGCTCGCCCCGCACCGGCCCGGCCGTGGTGGGGGTGTCGCCCGCCGTGGCTCCCGTCTTGTCCGATTCCTTGTCGGCCCCGTCGCCGTCTGCCCCCGACACCTTCCCCGCTGCCTGAGGTGACGCCGATGACGACGCGGACGCGCCCGCCGAGGCCCCCCGATCAGCCCCCGCCGACGTCCCCGCACGACCCGAGCCCGTATTTCCCCGGTCGCGGAACACGCCCGCCGCGTCCATGACCGTCCACGCCAGAACCGAGAGGACCAGCACGGCCGCCGTCACGGCCACGCCCACGACGAGTCTGGCCCCACGTCTTCGTGACGGCGCCGGGTCCGAGCCCGTCGGCGCCGCCCATGGGTCGAGCGCCTGCGACGGCTCCGCGGCGACCAGGGGCAGCGTGTGCGCCGGTGTGAGATCGGGTACCGGCGGCGGCACCGTCACCTCTGGCCCCATGACCTCGCGCCAGACGGTCGGCCCCGCGCCCGCGTCGGCGTCCTCGCCCAGCTGCTGCCGGCACCACTCCACGACCTCCGCGGGGGTGGCCCGTTCCGCCGGATCGGCGGCCAGGCAGCGGGCGATCAGCGGACGGAGCCGAGCGGGCAGCAGCGACAGATCGGGCTCGGAGTGCACGATGCGGTACAGCACGCTGACCCCGGGACCATCCCCGTACAGCGGCTCACCGAGCGCCGCGAATGCCGCGGTCTGGCCGAGGGCGAACACGTCGGTCGCCGCTGTGACCTCGCCCCCGGACGCCTGCTCGGGAGCCATGAACTGCGGAGTGCCGATGGTGGACCCCGTGGCTGTGTACGAACTGACGCCCGCGGCCAGCGAGATGCCGAAGTCGATCACGCGTGGCCCGTCGGACGCGAGCAGGACGTTCGACGGCTTCAGGTCGCGGTGCACGATCCCCGCGCCGTGGATGGCCTGGAGAGCCTCGGCGACTCCGGCCATCAGCCACAGCACCGCGGGCACCGGCAGCGCCCCGCCCCGGCCGACAGCTTCCGCCAGCGAGGGTCCGGGTACGTACAGCGTGGCCAGCCAGGGCGGTGCGCCGTCGGCGTCGCCGTCGATCAGCTCCGCGGTGTACGCGCCCCTGACCCGCCGGGCGGCCTCCATCTCCCGACGGAAACGCCGCCGGAAGGCGGGGTCGTCGGCCAGTTCGGGCCGGACGACCTTGATCGCCAACGGCCGGCCGCCCAGCGTGTGTGACAGATAGACCCGTCCCATGCCGCCTGCGCCGAGGCGCGCGGCCAGCCGGTAACCGGCCACCACGGACGGATCGTCCGCCTGCAGCGGCTCGAACACCTCATGCGCGTCGCACATCGCCACGCGTCACCCCCTGCTCCCCGGGATCACCTGATCCCGGATCCCCTGACCCCCTGGTCAGCAAGCGAGTTGATGCCGACCGACGGCAGTAGCCTAAGCCGTCCCCGCTCCTGGGGGATCTACCTGCCGAAGTGGTTTTCGGCTCGCGTGGCCGAGGCTGCGGCCAGCTCGTCCACGTCGAGGTCGTCATGTCGTCGACCTTCTCGAGGTACTCGGTCACGGAGTGCTCCGAGCGAGGAGCGGCCAGGGTGCTGTGCGACGGGGACGCCAGACTTGTGATCTGCGCAGGGGGCGGCGCCCACACCGTGATCGAGCTGGGTGCTGCCGAGCTTGGCCGGCTCGTGGCGGAAGCAGTGACAGCCGAGATCGGCGCTTTGGTCGACTTCGACCTGATCGACGAGGGCGTGAAGGTCGGCGACGTCGAGGCGTTCGCGACCTGCCGGGCCGTTGCCCGGACCGGGCCTGCACGCCGGTGCCTGGGACCCGATCGTGAAACTGCCCGAGTGCAGCAACGCCGCCGTGTCGACGGCACTGCTCCCGGGCCTCGCGTCCGCCGAGAAGGAGGCCAACCGGGTCCTGGCCGCCGGACGCGTCCTCGTCGAACGCGGCTTTGCCCACCTGAAGAGCTGACGGGCCCTCACCAAGTTCCGTATTGATCCCGCCCGCGCCCCCACCTGTTTCGCGCGCTGCTCGTCCTGACGAACATCGAGGCCACTGCCGACAATTGATCTCTACCGCAGGTAGCCCACGATCAGCACACGCTTTGGAACAGCGTCACCGGGCCGGGATCGGCTGAGTGAGGTTCACCGGGTTGCCGTCGGGGTCCTGGATGTGGGCGACGCGCTGTCCCCACGGCATGTCGTTGGGGCCGCTGCGGACCGAGCCGCCCAACGCCTCCACTCGACCGAGCGTCTCGTCGACGTCGTCGACACCGATGCTGAGCAGGATCCGCGACGCCGCCCCGGCCCCCGGGTCCGCCTTGGCCACCAGCCCGAGGTCGCTGTCGCCGATGCGCAAGCCGAGGTAGAAGGCCGGGCCTTCCGCCGGTACCCGGAAGGTCTCCTCAGCGCCGAACAATTTCGTATAGAAGCCGAGCAGAACGTCCTGGTCGGCAGTCACGATCACTGGCTGGATGGTGGACATGGCACTCCTGTCGAGAACGGTCGTGTCGCTGGGTAGACCGATCGAGGACGGTGAACTCATCGGCAAAACCACCCCGCCGGACGATCTACAGCACAGACTGCCGCCCACGAACAGCACGAGCACCCCGACACGCGGTCACGCCACCCCGCTGACCAGCCACTTCCAGATGGCGGAGCTTCATTGATGCATGAGCGCGTTCTGAACCCACGCGATGAGCACTCGGGGGAACAATGAGCGGAATGAGCGATATCAGTGACAGCTACATATCTCCAGCCACGCTGGAACAGATCCGTGGTGTGGTGGTCGAGTGGAGTCGCACGTGGGGAGAGGTATCTCCGTCGAATATCCGCGTCGTTTCCACGAATCGAGATGATGCGGCGGAACTCCTTCGCCCCGGCGTGCGCTCCGAGCCCGCCCCTTGCTATCTCGTGTTTCTTGAGGGCTGCTTTCGCATCGCGTGGACTCTCAAGCTTCCAGACACGACCAAGGCGTGGGCCGCACTGCATATAGACCCGCGATTCATGTCCGCGACCTCCTACACAGTGCGGCCCCTGGATGACGTCCCTGTGCGTCAGATGAGTGACCTTGGAACGGTCTACGCGCTCGACTGCATGGCCGCGTGACTCACGGGCACGGTTTTTCCGAGGAACGCCCCAGTCGTGGGCGGTGTCGCAGGGGAGTAGTCCAGTACTTCGTACTTCCCCAGGAAGGATTTCCGCAGATAAGTGACCGCGTAGTTGGCCTCCGTGCCCGACGGCTTTGGTGGTGGCTCTTCCAGGGGTGGGCGTCATACAACGCGTTTGCGCGCTCGGCCTCCTCGAACTCGGCATCGGACACCGGCCGTTCGAGCCAGCGGTAGTAGGGCTGCCGGGGGAGCTGGAGGACCCGGCACGTGACCGTGACGGGAATACCGTCCCCGGCGAGCACTTTCACGAGCGGGTAGATCCTTTTCCCGGCACATTCGCCTGCGACAGGTAGGCCGCAGCCCGGCGCAGAACCTCGTTCTCCTGCTCCAGCAGTTTGATCCGCCGAAGCGCCTCCCGCAGGTTCGCGCTCTCCTGGCTGGTCGTTCCGGATTTCACCCCGTCGTCGATGTCCGCACGCCGCATCCACTTCGACAGTGTCATCACATGGACACCGAAGTCTGCGGCCACCTGCTCCAGCGTCACGCCCGGTCCGCAGTCCGCGCGACCCGCAGAACATCGTCGCGGAACTTTTCGCGATAGGGCTTGGGCACAGCGACACCCTTCCCACCCGCCCCACAGGGCCGGCCAGTTCAGATGTCACCCGATCGTGCATCAGCCCGGAGGAAGAGGAGGGTATCGCCGCCGTCCCACCCGCATGAACCGGCCGCGCCCCGCATCCCGCTGCCGAGGCCGGGCCGGCCAGGAAGCATCCTTCACCCCCGCAGGCGGCAGCGGCGGCTCGGCAGGGCGGCGTTTCGCCCGCTTCCCGGCCCTTCCTGAATCTCTAAGCTCGGCCTGTGGGACAACCTGTGCAGCGCGCCGATGGCGCGGGACCGTTCATCACCCGGCTCACCTGGCACCCTCCCGGCGGCGGCACCGCTGTGTGGGAGTCCCGGCTCGCGCGCCGGCGCGGAGTACTCGCCGTCCGTCCCCCGGGCACGGGGACCACTCGGCACAACCGTGCGGACGCCGTCGCCATCGCCCGGCTCCGCATACTCAACGCCATCGCAGCGACCGCCTTCGTCATCGGCGGGGCATTCTTCGCCGCTGGCGCGACCGTCGCCCAGTTCGGCTCCGGAGACGCCACCGAGTCCGCCTCGATCTACTTCGTGGGCGGCCTGTTCTTCAACACGGGCGGGTACGTCTCACTGCTCCAGGTGAGCAACGCGCCCCGCCACGTAGACGGCGGCGAAGGCCGACTGGTCACCCCCCACTGGCGTTGGTGGAGTTACGAACCGATGCGGGTGGACTGGCTGAGCACCTTCGTCCTGTTCGCGGGCACCCTTGTCTTCGCCGTCGACCTGCTGGACTCCTTCCTGCAGGGCCTGAACGTCCAGCAGGTCAACCGGCTGATCTGGGCGCCCGACGTGATCGGCTGCTCCCTCTTCCTGGTCTCCGGCCACCTGGGATTGGTCGAGGTCTGCCATGGCCGGCCCCGCGTCCGTCCGGACAGCCTCGGCTGGTGGATCGTCGCCGTGAACCAGCTCGGCTCCGCCCTCTTCATGGTCTCCGCGCTCGCTGCCTACACTCGCCCCGCCACCGAAAGCCTCGTCAACGCCGACATCGCCAACTGGGGCACCCTTACCGGCGCCCTGTGCTTCTCCCTCGCCGGCCTCCTCCAACTCGGCGAACACCCATGAGCTCGTGGCCGACGTGACGCCGAGCTCTGCCTCACCGTCGCCGGCGCAGGGTGCTTCGCGAAGTCGGTCAGCAGCCCGCTGTTCGAGCGCACCCACGGAAACCGAGGCATCTCCCTGGACATCCCCATGACGAACCCCGCCCGTGACCGACAGCAGTGTCACCGCCAAGGACTCCTCCCGTGACGACGCCTCTTGATCAGCTCAGGCAACTCTGCCCGCCCCCGGCGAATCCGCCTGCCGTTGACTGGCGCGTGGTCCAAGACACGCTCGGGTTCGCGCTGCCCGACGACTACAAGCAGGTCGCCACTGCCTATGGGCCCGGCTCCTTCTGTGACTTCCTCAGCCTGCGCCACCCGCGCGGCGCCACCGACTGCATCGATCTCACCGGCCCGATGACCGCCGTCGTCCGACAACAACTCAAACGCGACCGGCAGCGGAAGCGCATCGTCCCCTATCCGGCCCGGGACCTGTTCCCCATCGCGGTGAGCGACAACGGCGAGTACGCCTTTTGGCACACAGACCCTGCGAACACGCCCGACGCGTGGACCCTGACCATCAAGGAAGCCCGCGGACCGCAGTGGTTCCCTTCGACGGCTCGCTCACGGTCTTCCTCGTCGCCGTGCTCAGCGGCCGGCTGCACGTCCCGCTCTTTCCGGACAGCGTGCTCTTGGAAGGCGCTACGTTCACCCCCTCACCGCCAGTTGGACCGGGCCAGAGTCCCACCCGCATCACCACACGCGCCAGCAGGGCGATGGACTCCAACACCATCCGTGCCTGGGCTCGTGACCACGGTTACGACGTACCCGTACGCGGGCGCATTCCAGCCGCGATCATCACAGCATGGCGGGAAGCCGACAGCACCTGACCGACCTACCGGCCGGGGTACCGTTCATTCCCGGCCCGGCTGAACCGTCACGGCAGCGTGCGTGTGAGCCATACAACTTCACCGCTGTCGTCCGTGGAAACGTGATCCCGCTCGAACCCGAGTTTCTCAAGGACGCGGAACGACGGTGCGTTCCACGCGCCGACGGTCGCCCAGAGCCGTTTCCGCCCGGTCGCAACAGCGGCATCGAGCACCGCGCCGGCCGCCTCGGTGGCGTAGCCACGCCCATGTGCGCGCTGGAACAACTCATACGCGATTTCAGGCTCTTCCAGGGTGGAGCGGCCGGTGATCAATCCGCAATAGCCGATGAAGTCGCCTTCGGCCCGGCGCTGGATGGGCAGCAGGGCGATCCCCGTTGTCGCCGTCGCGGTGAGCAGCTCCGCGATGGACGTCCGGGTGTGCTCAACCGTGGGCGCCCCCTTGCCGCGTTCGGAGATGAGGGCGCAGAGCTCAGCGGCGTCCGACTCGGCCCACGGCCGCAGTATCAGCCGCTCGGTCTCAAGGTGGAACGACATCGTCTCGTACGTAGACATGCCCTTACTCTGCCCCACGGGTCACCATGAACTACGGCTGGAGCATGTCGCTGAGGTCGACGGCGGCGCGAATGTTGTCCCTGTCGGCGGCGCCCGGGGGGAATACCGCTCTGTCGCTCAGCCGTTGGGTGCGATGGCACGGTCGATGTGTAGCCATCCGGCGCGTGGCCGTCCAAGTCTTGTACGAACGAGGGGAGCGGTGATCACGCGATGAAGGCGGTGCGGTTCCACGAGTACGGCGGGGTCGATGTGCTGCGGGTGGAGGAGGTGGAACGGCCGGTACCCGGGCCCGGGCAGGTGCTGGTCGAGGTCCGCGCGGCCGGGATCCAGCCGGGCGAGGCGCATATCCGCACGGGCGCGCTGCACGAACGCTGGCCGGCGACGTTCCCCTCTGGGCAGGGCAGCGATCTGGCCGGCGTCGTGGTGGAAGTCGGTCCGCACGTGCGCGGCTTCGCCGTGGGCGATGAGGTGTTGGGCTTCACCCATCGCAGGGCGAGCCATGCGGAGTTCGTCGTGGTCGACGACGTGAATGTGGTCTCCCGTCCCAATGGGCTGTCCTGGGACGTGGCAGGGTCGTTGTACGTGGCCGGCACGACTGCATACGCCACGGTGTTTGCGGTGGACCCCGAACCTGCCGACACGGTCGTCGTGTCCGGTGCGGCGGGCGGCGTCGGGTCTCTTGCCGTGCAACTCGCGTGGCGGAGTGGCGCCACGGTGATCGGCCTGGCGAGCGAGCGGAACCACGCCTGGCTGAGGGATCGTGGAGTTGTCCCGGTCGCGTACGGGGAGGGCGTGGCGGACCGGATCCGGCAGGCTTCCGGCGGGAACGTCGACGCGTTCATCGACACGTTCGGCGACGGCTACGTGGAACTGGCAGTGGAGTTGGGCGTGCGGCCCGAACGGATCAACACGATCAGCAATTGGCAGGCCGCGGCCAAGGTCGGAGCAGGGACCTACGGAGAAGGTGCGGCGGCGTGCGCGGTCGTGCTCGGTGAACTGGCCCGGCTTGCTGCGCGGGGGAAGCTGCAAGTTCCGATCGCCCACGCCTACCCGCTCGAGCGGGTGCGAGACGCGTTCCGCGAGCTGGAACGGCAGCACACCCACGGCAAGATCGTTCTCCGGCCGTAGCCTCGGCTGCCCGAGGCAGCCGTCGGGCAGGCGCCCCGCACCATCAACGCAGTGCGCCCGCTGGCGGCCGGACGACTCCCGTCAAGTGGCCGCCTGCGGGCAATCACGACTGCCAAAGGCCGCAGACCCACCCGCAACGCCACCCCGAACTGGCGTGACTGGCACAACACTTGAACCACGAACCCAACAACCCAACCCGGATAGAACGTTCTTCTGGCGGCCGGAGTTCACGCCGGACTGCTGTTGCCGATACGGCATGGGAGGGCTCAAGCCCCCTGGTGGTCAGGGAGCCCGAGCCCTCCCACATGCCGCGTGCGCCGTTCAGCAGGATCTAGCGCGGAACCCCGGGCGTTCACCTCGGGAGGAAGCGCTTCTCTGGACTGCTCTGACCCGCAGGTTCCCAGGTCGCCGGCGACGACACCACCGGCGAGGCGTTCGCCGAGCTCGCCCCGATGCTGCGGGAGACCAACGAACGCAACATCAGTGTCGTACGCGCGCTGCTCGATCTGGCAAGCGCTGACCACGCCCCCTTCGACCCGGATCCGGTAGACCTCGCCGAACTCGCGGAACGGGCCGCCGCCGAACGCTCCGCGCAGGCGTCGGCACGCGGCATCCGTCTCGACGTGGACACAGAATCTGGCTGCGAGACCTGCGAGGTGGCCGGAAACGCCACCCTGCTACGGCAGTTGGTCCTCAACCTCCTCGACAACGCCCTCGTCCACAACGATTCCTGGACCGGCGACGTCCGCCTTTCCGTCTTCCGGGACCGGGACGCAGGGGTGGTCATGGAGGTCGAGAACACCGGCCCGCACGTGGACAAAGCCGTTGTGGACGAACCCTTCTACCGGGCCCGGTCCCGAGTCAGCAGCGACCGTTCGGGGCATGGCCTCGGCCTGGCCATCGTCCGCTCGATCGCTTCGGCCCACCACGGCACGGCCACCGCGAGCGCGAACCCCGAGGGCGGCCTCACGGTACGTATCGAACTTCCAGCGCCCTCACTCCCAGGGCGATGACCCGGGCCAACAAGTGGGTCCGCACCCAGGCGATCGCTTTGCTACGAGCTGCCAGCTGGTGATCGGTCGTAGCCCGGGAAGGCGTGTGTGCGCGACGACCACGACGATCAGCCTTGGCCTTCATCGGCTTACTGCCCACGGACATGACCTGACCCGGGTCGTTGTTAAGTACGTCCTTCGAAGACATAGCGATGGCAAGTGGCACGGTAGCCAGCTGCTCGTCGGTGGCGAGGGGCGCGGGCACGGCTGCGGCCCGTCCGTCACAGGATGTGGATGCGGTCCTGGCGTTCCGCGTACCGGCGGCTGCTCCACGCGCTGGTGGACCGCGCGGCGCAGCGGCTCGGCCATCGCGGTGTGTTCCAGGACCGCACGCTCATAGGAGGTCCTAGAAGAGGCCCCCGCCCCCTGCCTTGCGGCCACGATTGTCGGGGGATGCCGCGGGAGTGTCGCCGTAGGCGTACGCGGTGCGGATGTGCCCGTCGCGGGCGTGGACGACGACCTGCGCGGGGGTGTGCTCCTTGGCCCGGTCACGTGCGGAGTCGATCGCGTCCTTCTGCGTGCGGTGCGGCTCGTGCAGCAGCCGGCGGCCCTCCCTGCCCTCGACCTGCCACTTCACCCCCGCGTCCGCAGCCCGTTCGCCGGACGGTGTGACGTGGTAGACGGTCTGCTTCGCTGCCATGGTGCTTCTCCTCGCCGTTCAGGCGGACTTCCGGCGCCGAAGGTCTCCTTCTTCGGAGCCGTCTTCTTGGGCGATGCTGCCTTCCTCGCAGGTGCGCTCTTCTTGGCCGCGGTTTTTCTGCTGGGCCATCGGCGGATATGGGGCAGGCGGACTCGCCGATGTGGCGCAGGTCGATGCCGTCCCAGGGCACGAACGCCGCTGTCCCGTTGGCTTCACTGTCGGTAGCGGCATCTCGGCCAAGTCCTGGTCGGTGATCGGGATGATCTCGTCCTTGGAGACCTCATAGCCCTTGCCGATCTCAGCCTCGGTCAGCTGCTGGCGCAGACTTTGCGGTAGCGGATCCGGCCGCCATCCCCGAGGTGGGTCCGGCGGAAGCTGACGCTGCGGCTTTCGGTGGCTGCCTCGAGCTTGCAGGGCACCGTGACCAGGCCAAAAGTGATCGCTCCGCTCCGGATCGTACGACCGGGCATCAGTACCTCCAGGTGCCCCCTGAGGTCTGGCCTCAGGTGTGATCGCACACCACCCGCGGGCGGAGCACCAGACGCAGAAGTTCGACACCCTGACCCGATTGCCGCAGTCCTCGACATCCTCTCCGGACTCATCCAGTTTATCGCTGCCGACCGGGCCGACACCACGTTCGAGGCCCTGCATGCGGATGTCTGGAAGGGCGGGACGTGAAGGCGGCGGAGCAGGTCACGGTCGCGTATGAGGCGCCCGGACCCCGACCGCCGAGAGATCACCCAGCAGGTGGAGGGCCGATCAGGAAAAAGCGCCGATTGAGCGGAAAGGCCGCAGGCTGGATGTGACTCAGCACGCCCACGTATCTGCCGATCAGCCGCGAAGCTGCCCCGCCGCCAGCCTCCGTAGCGGCGGGCCCGACCTTGCGGCGCGACGAACACACCGATCGAAAGGCGCACGCAGCTCATGAACGACGTCACAGGTAAGGCGACCACCTCGGATGCCGGGATTCCGGTCGAGAGCGACGAGCACTCGCTCACCGTCGGCGCCGGTGGCCCGGTCCTCCTGCAGGACTCCTATCTGATCGAGCAGATGGCGCAGTTCAACCGGGAGCGCATTCCTGAGCGGCAGCCGCACGCCAAGGGCAGCGGCGCCTTCGGCCACTTCGAAGTCACCGCAGACGTCAGCGCCTACACGAAGGCCGCGGTCTTCCAGCCCGGCACGCGCACCGATCTGGTGACCCGGTTCTCGACCGTCGCCGGCGAGCGCGGGAGCCCGGACACCTGGCGTGACCCGCGCGGATTCGCGGTGAAGTTCTACACCACCGATGGCAACTACGACATGGTGGGGAACAACACCCCGGTCTTCTTCGTGAAGGACCCGATGAAGTTCCAGCACTTCATCCGCTCCCAGAAACGTCGTGCGGACAACAACCTCCGCGACCACGACATGCAGTGGGACTTCTGGACCCTCTCACCCGAGTCCGCGCACCAGGTCACGTGGCTCATGGGCGACCGGGGCATCCCGCGGAGCTGGCGCCACATGAACGGCTACACCTCGCACACGTACATGTGGATCAACGCGCAGGGCGAGCGGTTCTGGGTGAAGTACCACTTCAAGACCGACCAGGGCATCGAGTTCTTCACCCAGGACGAGGGTGACCAGATGTGCGCGGTCGACACCGACTACCACACCCGGGACCTTTTCGAGCACATCCGGGACGGCGAATACCCGAGCTGGACGTTGCACGTGCAGGTCATGCCGTACGACGAGGCGGCTACCTACCGCTTCAACCCGTTCGACCTGACCAAGGTGTGGCCGCACAGCGACTACCCGCTGATCGAGGTCGGCAGGATGACCCTCGACCGCAACCCCACGGACAATCACGCCGAGATCGAACAGGCCGCGTTCCAGCCCAACAACCTCGTCCCCGGCATCGGCCCAAGCCCCGACCGCATGCTGCTGGCGCGACTCTTCTCCTACGCCGACGCGCACCGTCACCGCATTGGCGGCAACTACCAGCAGCTTCCGGTCAACGCTCCCATTGCGCCGCTGAACACATACTCCAAAGACGGAGCCATGGCGTACCGCAAGACCGAGGACCCGGTCTACGCCCCCAACTCCAAGGGCGGCCCGGCAGCCGACACGGGCCGCTACGCGCCGCCGAGCTGGCACGCGGACGGCGACATCACGCGCGCTGCGTACGTCGACCATGCCGATGACGACGACTGGGGTCAGCCGGGCACGTTGGTGCGCGAGGTCCTCGACGACGCCGCGCGCGACCGTCTCGTGGACAACGTCGTCGGGCACCTGCTCAACGGGGTGAGTGAACCCGTCCTCGCCAGGGCCTTCGAGTACTGGTCCAACATCGACAAGTCCCTCGGTGAGCGCATCCAACAGGGCGTGCGGGCCAAGGCGGACGAGAAGGACCCCAAGGCGGCGGAGCAGGCAAACCCTGCCCGGAGCGGCATGCAGAGGAAGGCCTGAGCTCTCGAACTCGTGGCCCGCTCTGAGACCAATTCTCGGTCTCGCTCCATGGACCGCACGTAGCCAGCGCTACGCATCAGAGCTTTCGCCAGCGGGCGCTGGCCCAGGAGAACATCCCGTAAGCCATGAGGCCGACCGCGATGAGCATCAGAAGCCAGGGACCGACAGGTGTATCGGCGAAGGAACGCAGAGTGTCGTCCATACCCTTGGCCTTGCCGGGCTTGTGCTGGACGGCCGCCGTGAGGGCGAAGCCGCCCGCGACAGCGAAGACGACGCCCCGAGCCGTGCCGCCGAACACCCCAAGCACAGTGACCATCTGACGGGTCTTCGGTGACGCCCCGGACATCTTCAGGTGCTCTTGGAACTTGCGACGGATGGCCCTCACTGCGATCCATACACCGGCCGCGGCCACCGCGGCGCCGGCGATGGCGACGATCCACTGGCCTGCCGGCCAATCCAGGACCTTCGCCGTCATGTCGCGGGAGTTCTCGTCCGTGGATCCGCTTCCGCTGCTCTTGTCGCCAGCCGCGTAGGACAGCACGGAGTACGAGACGAATCCGTAGAAGACAGCACGGCCTGCGGCCATGGCCCGCTTGTTCGCCCTCCTGCCATCGGGCCCTGCCTGGCCGAACGCAGCCCCGGACAGCCTCCACAGGGCCATACCCGCCAGGGCTGTGCCGAGCAGCCAGAGCAGAGCGGCACCGAAGGGCTTGCCCGCGATCTCCGCGATGGCACCGCCCCGGTCCGCCTGCTTGCCATCGCCGCCGGAGAAGGCGATCCGCAGCGAGAGAACGCCGATCAGGACGTAGATGATCCCGCGAGCGACGAACCCTGCACGGGCTCCCGCCGCAACTGCCGTGCTGTTCGCGGCGCGTCGCGCCTGACCGCGTCCGCGTGCCGCTGCCGATCCAGGAGTCATACCCACCGTCTGCCCCCAATGGAGGAGTCGACCCCTGGCACATTCCCGAGTCGTGTCTGAGTAGTTGTCAAGATCGGTGGATCAATTGCTGCTCTCGATGAACGCGCTTCGATTGATGGTGATCGTGGCGAGTAGATCGTCGATGAGGCAGTTCACTGTTGCGCCGGCCTCTGGTGCGAAGTCGCTGACGCGGTGGGCCATGTCGGTGATGTCCGAGGGGTTGAAGCTCCAGCCCTGGATGAGACTCCATCCAGCTTCCACCCGGGCAATTCTGCCGTCCTGGGATGTCACCCGCAGCCAGCCGGTGCATTCGTCGGAGAAGTCGAAGGGCAGAAACACGGTGCCGCCCGTCGGCGTCAGCTCGCGGACCAGCTCAACCCATTGTTCCAGGAGACCGGCGAGCTGCTGCGGCACGTTCTTGGTGGCCGTCGTGGTGGGATCGTTGGCGAAGTAGAACGAGTCGGACACGTGCTGCCATGTGCCGAGACTCAGCACGAGGTCGTCGTGGATGTCTCGATCAGTGGTGCGCTCAAGACGCACTGCGACATCGTTCACGACGACGAGTCTAGTTTCCGACGGAGGCTGCTCATGCTGCGATCCCTGCTTACGCAGGGCCCTCCCCTCGGAAGATGAGTTGGAGGGAGTGTCCGTCTGATCAGCGGTACTGGGTCGCGCAGAGGAGGAGGTCGGCGTCGTCCCTGAGGCGTGGGCTTGCGGGCGGTAAGGCTCCGATCCGAGAGACGGCAGGAAGAGCAACGTGGTGACGCTGCTGGGCGTCGGAGTCGAGATGTTCTCCACCAGTCTTTTCCGCCTGTCATGTAGGCGGAGCAACCTCGGTGAAGGCAAGGGTGTGGATTGTCGGTGCATGGGCCGCAGAGAGACGGGCACACGGACAAAGCACGGCAGAGACCAAGCGCCCGCAAGATTCGCTGGTGGCGGGGTTTTTGACCCGTTCCCGGCTATGCAGACGGCGGGAAGCGGATGCCGTCGGGCGGACAGAAGGCCGACGCATACCGACGAGACTTGATGAGAGGAACACCCATGATTGTGCTCGGAGCCATTCTGCTCGTAATAGGCCTGTTGGTCGGTATCTCGTTGCTGACGACGGTCGGCGGCGTCCTCGTCGTGGTCGGTGCAGTCCTGTGGATCCTCGGCGCCAGCGGACGCGCAGTGGGGGGACGTAGGCACTACTTCTAGGGAAGCGTCGATCGGTGTCCACACGGACCGCGACACCACGCACCCTCAGGGCAGGCCGGGACCCTGCGGACGTTCGCGTTCCGCAGGGTCCCGGCCTGCGTTTCCCGCGCGTCCTCGCCTGCTCACTCTCGCCGGCGATTCGGCGTGCATCAGGGCTCTACGCCAGGGTGTCGTGCTCCTGCACGGGCCATCGCGGACGCCGATGAACCGAAGAGGCTCGGCTATTTACCCGTAGAGCCGGTCACAGGACATGTGTGGGACGTTCTGGTACGGCGTGACTGTTGTGACGACTTGGCCGTTCGAGCGGATGCGAGACTCGGCCGGAATCGTGGACGACGAGTTGTTGACACTGATCGAACCGTTGCGGTCTTTCTGGCCGCAGGGGGCAGCGCCCGTCTGCGTGCCCACCAGGCGTGAACCACACATCCTGTCCCGCTGGTGGCTGAGCTACCCGGCGCCTCTCCACGGGGTCCGCCTGCGGAGTTTGAGGGGCCATCGTCAGGACACCCGTTCTGTGTTCGCTCCAGCCCGTGCAGCAGGTCCTGGAACGGAGCCGAGCGTTCCCGAAGAGAGGTTTCATCATGCTCACGGCCATCGCCGACGTTCTGCGCGCCCTCGGCGGCGCGATCGCCACCGTCGTCACCCTGCCCTTCCGAGCCGTGGCGCGCCTCTTCGGCGGAGCCTCCGACAGCGCACACGGCCGGCACTGAAGGCTCCGACGGCGCGTGTGGCTATGCGGCAGCGCCCGGGGCTTGGCCGCGGTCGGCGGAGCATTGTCCGGTGACGCCGATGGTGGCGCGTACGCCGCCGGGCGCAGTGGTGAGGTCGTGGCCCGCGATCTGCGCTCGGCCGCTGTCGGGTGTGATGAGGGTGGAGAGGATTTGTACGGTGGTGGTTTTGCCGGCGCTGTTGGGGCCGAGGAGGGCGAAGACGGTGCGGGTCGGGCATGCGCAGGCTGGTGCCGTTGAGGACAAACTCGGTGCGCAGTACGACGGTGCCGCTGGTGGCCTCGGCGAAGTCGAGGTCGCCCCTTTGCGTGCTGATCTGTGCGGGGCCGTTCAGGCGGCCGATGAAGATGTCACCGTCGAGGAGGGTGAGGCGGGCACTTGCGCCTTCGTCGATCTTGACGGTGCCCTGTGCGCTGTCGAAGGTGTCATCGCCGAGCCGTCCGACGCCCCGGAGTTCGACGGAGGCGGCCTTGGCCTCGACGCGGGAGCCGGCGGGGAGCTGGATGGTGACCTCGACGGATCCGGTGTTGCCGAGGATCCGGTTCTTGGGTGCTGCAGCCTCGATGCGCAGTACCGCCGCCGGCGTAGGCGACGGCGTACTGCGCGGCGGTCTTCACATCGCGGTTCTTGGAGGCGTCGGCGGGCAGCCTGAACGGCACCGCTACGCGCACGGCTGCGCGCAGCGAGGGACCAGCGCGAGCCGACCTCTGCCCGGACGCGACGACTGCACAGCAGGCCCTGAGCCGGAGCACCTCCCCGCTGCGCTACTTCCCAGGCCTCCTTGCGGCCCGCGGGACAGACGTGGTCACCATCGACGCCAAGTCCTCGATACGAAGCGCAAGTTCCGGACGCTTCGCGCCATCTCCTGCAAATGCGCCGTGGCAGGACTCCGGTAGATGGGCCCCACGCACCCGCGCCACAGAGCAGGCCAGTTCAGATGTCACCCGATCGTGCATCAGCCCCATTCCCGTCGTATAGAGATCGCTCGATCCGACCTCTATACGTGGCTCTCCCGCTCGTAGATCCTCTGTAGCTGTGACAGACCAGACGAGCACCCCCTCATGGCCCACGGGCATCAGCGCGATCACCTTGTTCGTCGAGGACTTGGACGCCACAAAACGGTTCTACCGGGAGGTCTTCGGACTGCCGGTGGCCTTCGAGAATGACAACTCGGCTGTCTTCGAATTCGGCAACACCATCATCAACCTGCTGAAGACCACGGCAGCGCCTGAGCTCATCGAACCCGCTCGAGTTGCTCAGGCCGATGCCGGCTCCCGCCTCCAACTCACCTTGCCCGTGGACGATGTGGACGCGATGTGTAAGGAACTGGCCGCGCGCGGCGTGACACTGCTCAATGGCCCCATGGACCGGCCCTGGGGAATACGGACCGCCAGCTTCCGCGATCCCGGCGGCCACATCTGGGAAATCGCCAAGTGACTGCGGCGCCGGACCCCGAGGTGTCCTGGGCATGGGCATGTCGTGCAGACTGCGGGCATGTTTTCCTGGCGGAGCTACGCGTTGGCCGCGGTCCTGGCCATAATCATGGCGTTGACCGGAGCGTGGCGGGCCACGGCCGGCACGGGGCCGCACGACATCAGCAGACCGGTCTTCTATCTGAGCCTGCACCCTGAGACAGCCCCGCCCAGCAGCAATGTGCTGGCCGTCGAGGTCGATTACGACGGGCCCCTGCGCACCGGCCGGATCACCGTCGACGCCGGCGGTATCAAGGGCGTGGCGCAGATCAGCGAGGCGGGCGACGGCTGCTCCCCGCGGGAGGGCATCTTCCGCTGCGACATGAACCTGAACCCCAAGTCGCAGGGCTGGTCGCACAAGGAACTGGTCATGCGTCCGGCGACGGGAGCCAAGGCCGGTGATTCCGGAGTGCTGCGGTACACGGTGACCGCCGCGGGTGTGTCCCCTGTCCGAGGCAGCATCACCGTGATCGCCGGACGGCCGGAGCTCCACGTCAACGAGGGGGAGGACGTGCGGGGGCACGGCCCCGGGGACGCGTTCGACGTACCGGTTCTCATCCGCAACACCGGTGATGTGCCCGCGCGCGGTGTGGCGTTGGGCTTCGATGGGGCCGGGGACGTGCACCCCGCGGCGGGCCACCGCAACTGTGCACGGCTGTCCGACAACGGCGAGACCAGGTGTCTGTTCCCCGACGCCGTCATTGCGCCGGGCGAGACGTGGCGCGTGGCTCCCCTTCCACGGGTCAGGACGAGCGAGGATGCCGTGGACGCGCGGCTGAGCTATGCGGCCTCTGCGTACAACGCCGACCTGAAACCGGGCGACCTGGGACGTGATCCGCGGCGCGGCAAGGGTCCGGCGCTGCGCCTGGAACGGGATCCCGGCGAGGGCGGCGACTGGCTCTTCACCACCGATGCGGGCAGCCCGGCCACCATCGATGTCCCGGTGACCAACGACGCGGACTTCGAAGCGCGCGGCGATTCGCTGAGCGGGGCGGTCGGCACGGAGCACAAGGTCAGCATCGGCTACGTCAACCATGGCCCCGCCGATCCGAATGTGGCCAAGGTACGGGCGGTGTTCACCGTGCCGCCCGGGGCGAAGGTGGTGCAGGCGCCTTACGACCCTGAGCTCGAGGAGGAGGAATGGGAACAGCACTGTCTGACCCACGATGGCGGGCGTACGTATACCTGTGACGGGAACACGAAGGTCGGCCGCGAAAACCTCTTCGAGTTCACGCTGCGGATCGTCAGGAAGGACAGCCGGCCGGGGTCCGTGGCCGTGTCGGCGGAAGTCATCCATGACAATGCCCGCACGCGGCTGCCGGATCAACGGCCGGCCAACGACAAGGTTGAGGTCCGGCTGACGGCGTCCGGCCCCGCCCCGGCGGCGGACACCGACACGGACGCCGGCGGTCTGGAGGTATGGACGCTTACGGCTGGAGCGGCGGCTGTGGTGGGGGCGGGTGGTGCGCTGGTGGTGCGGCGGATGCGCAGGGAGTCATTGGCGGACCCGGCTGAAGAGGGCGAGCCCGGCAAGGGTGCGCCCGGGGCGGGGTAGAGCTTCCTCGGAGTCGTCCTTGCTGTCCTGGCCTTGATCGCCATCCACCAGAAGAGATCTTCTCTCGCCGGAGCGTAGATCGGAAACACTGAACGACCACGCTTGCGTTCGCAACCGGGGTCGTTGTCAAGGTGGAGAGAATATGGGCGAGCCTGCCGCGGAAAAATCGGCGGAACACGCCCTACAGAGCCTCGTAGTCAGGAACGGATCTCGACGGCGAGTCAGACCAGGTCAGACCAGGAGGCCGATGCTGGTCACCAGCATCACCACCGCCGATGCGCCGTGAATGCCGTAGGCGGCGGCCTTCGGCCCACCGCTGCGCAGCACAACCACAGCATCTCCGGCGGGTATCGCAGCGAGCGCTATCACGTACCAACCCAGCAGCATCGTCGTCGCAACGAGCATCAGAACGAAGACAAGGACGAAGACGAAGACCCTGCACGCGATCTCGCGCAAACCCTTCACGCGTAGCCAGGGCCGGAAGGCGGGGTCGTCGGCCGGTGTATCGGGAATGCAGAAACTGACGGTGGCCTGCGGCGTCGTGAAGGCGCGTCCGCCCATGAAGATGAGGGCCGCGCCGAGCAGGTCGGAGAGAACAGTGGCACTGGTGGTAAGCATCAGCTGTCCTGTCCGTTGAGGGGGTCTTCTTTGACAAGTGGTTGTCGTGGATCTCGTGCAGGTGCTCGGCGTCCCGCTCGTCCGCGTCGGCGATCCGGGTGAAGGACTCCTCTCGAGCGCCGGCGAGCACATCGATCGTCGATCCGCCGGACCCAAAGGACATCGATCGGGTTCCGGGGGCCCTTGCGGTCACGGCCCGAGTCGCGAGACGACGCCGCGCTGTCATGGGACGAGAACGATCCGGCCGTGGTCGCCGCGCTTGTCCATCGCCTGGCAGGCACCGGCTGCTTCGTCGAACTGCGCGACGGTGTGGACGCGAGCCGGCCGTTCCCCTGTCGTCACCCGTGCGAGCAATCGGGAGAGAAGCGCACCGTCGGGATGGGCGAACCCGACCTCGACGGCGATGCCGCGCTCCTGGGGAGGCCGCGAGGCCGGCTTCACGCCGACGAAACGGCCACCGTCGCGCACCGCCCGTAGGGCGTTGCGACGTTGCGGCTGCGCCGGGTGCAACGGCGAGGCGGGCAACTGGCTGCACCGTCCGCCCGGGTTTCCCGGCCCTCGACCAGTCGGGGGCGGGAAAGACCGGAGCGACTCGGGCGGGTCGGGCGCGTCTGCGAGTACGGATGCGGTCCGTGAGTCGCTCAACCGCGTGGCGAGTGCACCTTGTCGGCGGCGATGGTCAGGATGACGCGCTCCTGGTCGCGCCCGCCGAACCAGGGATAGGGCCCGCCTAGGTACTTGTGCGCCACTTTGTCGATGTGCGTCTCGGCGCCCTCGGTCGTGGACGAAATGACGCGGCCCCGGATTGCCCAGTAGCGGGAGGGCTCCGCCGGATCCGCGATGGCGACGGCGACGCGCGGATCACGGTGGATGTTCTTCATCTTCTGATGGGTGGTCACCGTGTTGATGACTACATGCTCCCCGTCGGTGTCGACCCAGGTCTGGGTGATCTGCGGCGAACCGTCCGGCATGAGCGTCGTCAGGAAACAGATGGCCGGGCCGCCCATGGCCTCGGTCAGCTCACTAGGCAATGTCATGTCGGGCAACTTTCTCGTGTGGCGCCGGAGCACCCACCCAATCAGAACCTCCCGCCCCTCTGCCACCACGGTTCTAGTCTCTCCCTGGGCGTCGAGCGTGCCCCACTCTTGTGCGAGCGCGATGGCATCGGCGAGGACTGCGCCCGCCTCGTACGCCATGGAGTGGGCACCATGTCCGAGTGCCGCACGAGCGGGGTCTGGCCGCACGTCCAGTGGAGGCCGTCGGGCGACCAACCCCAGCGGATGTCGCGGTGGTTGGCTTGCTCGTCCCCCGGGCCAACGTCCTCGCCGTCGCGCTCCACTCCGCCGCATTTTGGCGTTGGCTGCATGGCGGGCAGGCTGGGCGTCGATCGCCGTGGCGAGGTGGACCGCCAGGTCCTCGTCCGTTCCCTCTCCCTGGGCCCAGGCGTCCAGAGGGAAGCCTTCGCTGAGGCGGTCGCGATCGGCGAACACTCCCACTTCATCGAGGAGTTCGCACTTCCGCGCCACCGCGTTCTGCGGTTCCTCGTCGAAGGGCTCTTGCTGTACGAGTGCAGTGGATTCTTGCGAGGAACCCCCGGGCGTTCACGCCCGGGAGGAATCGCATCCACGGGGTGAGACGCGGAGCGTCGCCGTGATGTGCCGCAGGCCATGACGGCGGCGGAGCGGCCGGGGGGGGGCGTTCCGGCGGACCTGGCTACGGCGGTGTGCGCCGGGAGGGCCGGGGTGGGTTTCGCTCGTTCGGGTGGGGCGGGGGCGAACGTGTGGTGGGTCTTCGTCCGGGTGTATACGTTCGCTGCTCGTGAAGCTGGTGGTGCGGGTGAAGCTGCTGCCGACGCCCGTACAGGCGGCGGCACTTGAGGCGACCCTGCTTGCTTGCAACGAGGCCGCCACGTAGGCCGCGTCCGTTGCATTCGAGAAAGAGGCGCGACGTCCGCTTGAGCTCTGCAAGCACACCTATGCCGAGATCCGGGTCTGGTGGGGACTGGGCGCGCAGGCCGCCCAGCACGCGATCAAGAAGACACCTGCGACGCCTGCACCACCTTGAAGGCGAACCTGCGTAACGGCCGGAGCAGCGGGAACCCGCGGGCAGGACACAGTACAACGGCCCCTGGCCGACTTACCTGGTCAGGGGCCGGGGCCGCGTCAACCTGCGCGGTGGGTGTGGGATTTGAACCCACGGTGACTCGCGCCACGACGGTTTTCAAGATCGCTCAGTCGCCGACAAACCACCCGCTGACCATACCGACAGGTGCCCCGAGCCGATAAGGCACGCGTCAACACTTCCAGCTCCTCAATCTGGGCCGTTCTAGTGCTCTGACCGGGGAGGTTCGCCGGGTTGGCGGTTGGAACGGTTGGTTGGGCGGTGATGTCCGTTGCGGCGCGTGTGAGTGGTGGCGGCCACCCAGGCCACCTTGATGCCCTCCGCGTCCACGACGGCCACACCGCCAACGTGGGCGCTTCCTGACGCGCCTTGGGAAAAAAGTTGCGGGCTGCTGTCGATCCGGCCACGCCCCGTTCGACGTCATGATGTGCGGCGCCTCGCCACACGATGACGCGACAGGACCTGACGAGGAAACACGTGGATCAACTGCTGAGAGTCATGAACTTCACCGTCTCGAGTGACGGAATCGGTGCCGGTGAGGACCAGAGCCTTGAGAGTCCGTTCGGCCACGCCGTCGACCCGGCGAGACTTTTCGCCTGGGCCGGTGCCACGGCGAGCTGGCCTATGCGCACGGATCCCGGAGGGAGCCGGGGCCTCGACGACTACTTCACGAGAGACTTCGCACGCAACATCGGTGCCGAGATCATGGGCCGCAACAAGTTCGGGCCCCAGCGCGGGCCCTGGCAGGACCATGAGTGGCGCGGCTGGTGGGGGGAGGAGCCCCCGTTCCACACACCGGTGTTCGTCCTGACCCACCACACGCGTCCGTCGTTCACGCTCTCCGACACCACGTTCCACTTCGTCGACAGCGACCCGGCCACGGTCCTCGAACAGGCGCGGGAAGCGGCGCAGGGCAAGGACGTCCGACTCGGCGGCGGGGTCACCACCATCCGGCAGTTCCTTGATGCCGACCTCGTCGACACCATGCATGTGGCGGTCTCGCCGGTAAAGCTCGGGTCCGGACTACGACTCTGGGAATCCACCGATGAGCTGCTCGACCGGTTCCACCTGGAGATCGTGCCCAGCCCGAGCGGCGTGAAGCACCACCTGTTCTGGCGAAGGTGACGCGAGGGCCCACTCGAGTTCAGGCTGCGAATGCGAGGGGGCGTCCGCCCCAGCGGATGCCCCTCTCGCTGCGGATGCGGGCGCGTTTTTTGCGTTGGGCGGCGAGGATGTCGGGGTGGCGGGCGTTGGCGTTGCGCCAGCGCAGGTAGCGGTGCAGGGCCTGGGTCTGCGCGGGGTGGCTGCGGTGGTTGGAGTTGGCCAGGGTGAACTGGCGCAGCGGGCCGAAGTGGGCCTCGATCGGGTTGGCCCAGGAGGCGCAGGTCGGGGTGAAGCAGAGTTCGACCTTGTTCTTCTTCACCCAGCGGCGGATGTCGGCGCCGGTGTGGGCGGAGAGGTTGTCCAGGATGATGTAGATCGGGGCTCCGTCGGGTCGGGCGGCGCGGTCGACTTCAGCGCGGCCAGGGTGTTGGCGGTGCCCTTGCGGCGGTGGTTGACGCCCCACAGCCGGTCGTCGCCGGCGGAGTAGCAGCCGTGGAAGTAAGTGACGCCGTGGGTGCGGCGGTAGGTCGCCGGCAGGCGGTCGGGCTTGCCCTGCTTCGCCCAGCAGGAGCCCGCGGTGGGCCGGATCCCCAACGGCCCGAACTCGTCGAAGGCGAAGACCCGGTCGGGGAAGCAGTCCAGCACCTGCGCGATGCGGTCGAGCTTCGCGTCGCGATCAGGGTCGGGCGACTCCTTCCAGGTCTTGGTGCGCTGGAAGGTGATGCCGCGACGCAACAGCAGGCAGCGTACGGTCTCCCGGCCGATGCGGATGAGGCGCCCGTGCACTTTCCGCAGGTAGGCGGCGAGTTTGCGGATCGACCAGCGAGTGAAGGGCTGGCCGAGTCCGGTTGGGCGGGTGGTGGCCGTCTGAATGACAAAGTCCTCGCTGTCAGGGCTGAGCAGGCGGGGACGGCCTCCCGCCCACTGAGGGTCCAGACAGGCCAGGCCGATCTTGTTGAACCGGTGGATCACATCACGCACGGTGTCCTCGTCCGCCTGCACCAGCTGGGCGATCACCGGAACCCGGTTTCCCGCCCGCCGAGGCCGGCAGCATTATCGCGCGCCGGTAGCGCACCGAAGATCGTGCTGCCACGGCGCACGATCTGCTGCAGCTTCTGCCCCTCCAGGTCGGTCAGTCTGCGCACACGGACAGGCTCAGCCACCGCGCCTCCACCGATCGAATAGACGTCACCGCAGATCCAACCGCCACGACCATCAACCCGGCGCACCTACGCGGTCACAGCACTAGGTGTTGTGCCAGCCGGGTTCGAGGCGGTCGAGAAGGGTGTGGAAGGCCGCGTCGGCTCGGTCCCAGTCGCCGTCGGCGAGGGGTGCCATGAGCAGGCCGAAGACCGCGTCGACCAGGAGGGCGGCCTCCGTTCGGGCTCGGGGCTCGGTCATGCCTAGACCGCGGAAGACGGAGACGAATAGGCCCGTCCACTCAGTGATCACGTCGCGCATGACGGGCCCGTACCGGTCGGGATGGAGCACGCTGGCGGTCATGATCTCGAGGTAGAGGGGGAGCCAGGCGCGCAAGTTCGGGGTGCTGAGTTGCTGCCAGGTTTGCTCCGCGAAGCGGCGGAGCCACGCAGGGTTTTTGGGGGAGGCGGTGGGGTCGAGCAGATTGCGGGCGCGCAGGAGCGGTCGCCTCTCGTCGAGGGCGAGTGCCTCGGCGACCATGCGTTCCTTGGTTCCGAAGTAATACAAGAGCATGCGGTCGCTGGTGCCCAGGGCCCGGGCCAGCGGGCGAAGGGAAAGGTCGGCCAGGCCGTTGCGGATCACGTACTCACGGACCCGCTTCAGCAGGTCGCGTCGTTTGGCCGGGTCGGGCGGGCGAGGCATAAAGGCTCCCAGCTGCAGCTGCGCGAGACGGAAATCCACATGTCCCATTCATTACTATTTGGTCAGGTATTTACTGTAGCACCCGCTACGTGTATATTTTTAAGCGTAGCGAGTGCTACGTGACGCAGGACCTGGTGCATGCCCGGCCCGGTCATCGACGGCCCTGCGCCTGCCTGGCGGCCCTGGTCGCCAGGGCTTCAGAAGGGACTGATTCGTGTGGCCTCCCGGTCCATCGGCCTCTCCACGACCTCTCACCGGGGATGCTTTGCCCGGTTCTACCGCCGCCGACTTGAGGAGTCGGGGCGGAAGGGCGCCGCGGACCCGGCACAGGGGGAGGGTCCGTCTGCGGAGGGCGCAGGCACATCGTGGGTCGCCCGGAACCGGGCTCTCTGGTCGCGCACCCTGGAGCCCGTGCGGCCGCTTGACAGGCCCCGTGCCCGCGCAACCGCCTGGGACGCCTCATGGCCTATACCGCGGGAACTGACCTCGGTCCGCCAGGCCCGGCGCCTGGTGACCGCCCAACTGGGCGACTGGGATCTGGAGGGCCTCGCAGACACCGCCGAGCTCTTGGTCAGCGAACTGGTCACCAACGCCCTGCGTCACACGCGCGGTCCTCTGCGGCTCAACTTGCAGGTGCGCGGCTCCCGGCTGCGGTGCGAGGTCGAGGACACTGACCCCGCCGGCCCCGTACGCCGCGTCGTCGACACCGACGCAGAAGGCGGACGCGGCACGGAACTCCTCGACCTGCTCGCGGATGCCTGGGGCAGCACCTGTACGCCCACCGGCAAGACCACGTGGTGCGAAATGCTGACGCAGACGCCTTCGCCAAAGGGATCGCCTGCCTCCGACTGAGCTGGTCCCGGTAGGTCCGGTAGGTCCGGACAGCATCGCTGGGCCGTCCCTGGGTCGTACGAGGTCGCTCGGTGGCGACCTACGGCAACAACCAGTGACAGGTCGGCTACGGACGCAGATGGCGAACGCCCAGGTCACGGGGCCCCTGACGATACGGGTTTCCATCCGGGGTGGCGGTCGGGCAAGACGGGGAGCTTCGTCCCGGCCGAGGGCTCAGTCCTCACCCACCTGCAACAACACCACAGTGAAGCGACGGCCAGTCCCACGACGACACCATCGAAGGTGTGCCGAGTGACCGGGTTCCACGCCCAGGGCCGGCGGCAGGCGACCGCACTGCCCGTCTGTGCCGGTGCGAGCCGAGCGGGGGCGGTGTAGACAGGAATCATGCCGCAGCGCCGCGAAGGACTTCGACAGCCGGCGCGAGCGGGGCGGGCGTTGCTCGCCATCCCGATCGCGTGGATTGTTGCGGTGTCCGTGATCGACATTCTTGCTCCGCCCAACATCCATCTGGGTCCGCTGCTCGTCGCGGCCCCGGCGATCACGCCGTTGTTCGGAGGGCCCCGGACGGTGGGCCTGGTCGCTGCACTGGCGGTGATCGCGCAGACGACCATCGGGCTGGTGCGCGATCCTGACCAGATGCTCTCGTCCAATCACCAGGCACAGATCATCGCCCTGGTGCTGGTCGGCACGAGCCTGGTGATCTTCTGTGTATTCCGGGAGCGTCGCGCAAAAGAGCTGGCGCAAGTGCGGTACGTGTCCGAGGCCGCCCAGCGTGTGGTCCTACCGCCGCTACCCAAGGAGATCGGACCGCTGCGCGTCGCCTCCCTCTACCTTGCAGCAGAGGCCGAGGCCCAGATCGGCGGGGATCTGTACGCGGCGGCGCGCACCGCCTCCGGCACCCGGCTGCTTGTCGGTGATGTGCGCGGCAAGGGGATGACCGCGGTCAATGACGCCGCCTTGCTGCTCGGAGCATTCCGCGTCGCTGCCCACCGCCAGGCGAGCCTGGGCGAGCTGGTGAGCTACCTCGACCGAAGCGTGTGCTGGGACCTGATGGAGCCGGGCGAGACGGGCTGCTTCGGGGAAACGTTCATCACCGCCAACATCCTGGACATCCCCGACCGGGACGGCCGGGTCCAGATGGTTGCCTGCGGGCACCCGCCGCCGGTCGTCCTGCGCAACGGCCGACCGACGACGATGGACGCCCTTTATCCCGCACCTCCGCTGGGCCTGGGCGAACTGGCGCATCCGCGATACCACGTCGACAGCTTCCAGTTCGAGGCGGGAGACCTGCTGCTGCTGTACACCGACGGCGTCACCGAGGCCCGCGACTCCACCGGCACCTTCTACCCACTCGCCGAGCGCATCGCAGGCTGGACCGAGAACGACCCCGACGCCTTCCTCGGCCTCTTCCGGCGCGACCTGCTGCACCACGTCGGCGGACACCTGAACGACGATGCCGCCATGATCGCCGTAAAGCGCACCGCCACGCCCAGGGCCTGATCGCCTCGAGGGTCTGGGTGATGTCGTTGACGTTGGTTGCGGTCGTGATGACGTGGAGCTGCGTTCCCCAACCGACAGGGCCGAGTACTCACACCTCACGAACGGCCGCAACATCACACCGGTCACGCTCGACCAGCCCCAACACCCAAGATCCTGCTACGAGCTCTATTAGCACCCGAGTTGGCCCGGCTGAGCATCGCGGGTGGCCCGCCGGATGGGGTGAGCGTTGCTGACTTCGCCATTCGGGTTCGGGCCGGGTGGTGGGTGTTCTATGAACCTCAGTTGAGGCGTGCTGGGATGACGGCGTCGCGTGGCTATGGGCGCTGGAGCAGCACCAGAAATGGGACGACCGTGACCTCGTCGTCCGCTGCGACAAAGGTTGGGGGTAGTGCTACGGAAACCGGGCCAGGAAGTCCGCTGTCTCCCTTCGGTGGATGACGATCAGCCCGGGACCCTCCGCCCCGCAGGCCGCTTACGCGGCGCCCCAGGACCGTCATCGTGCGTCGCGTAGCTGAAGAAGGTATGCCGCAGTCAGCGCAACGGCACGGTCCACGTCATGCGACAACTCCACGAGGGCATGTGACGCCTTCGTCCCCGGGATATCCCCCAGCGCCTGGGTCAGCCGTCCGCGTGCAGGCGCTTTGGTGGTGTCGTGGGCGAGGCGGTCGACGAGCCTGGTCACGATCTGATCCGCCGTCGCGGTGTCGCTCGCCAGTACGCTCAGTGCATCGGCTGCGTCGGTGTCGTTCCTTCCCTCCACGATCATGTCGATGAGCGTCGGGACCGCATCGGTCACACCACGTGTCCCGAGCGCCAGAGCCGCATACCTGCGCACCACGATGTCGGGGTCCGTGAGGGCACCCCGCAGTTGCGCGGTAGCCTCACCGCCGGGCATCTCGGCGAGGGACCGAACGGCACGTTCCCGCACCTCGGCCGCCGGTGAGCCGAGGCCCTTCGACAGCAGTGCCGTGCCGCGGTCGCCCGATCGCGCCAGCGCCCATCGAAGGGCCCCGGCGACGTTAGGCTCCCTCTCGCTCAGTGCCGCCTCGACCAGGGCCTCCACCGGCACGGGAACCTCGTCGACCGAGGAAAGGGCCGCGCGCTGGCGCTCATCGGCGCTCTTCGACCCCAGTGCCTGGAGGAGCGAAACGACCTGGAGGACACCCTCCCAGCCGACAGGGTCTGCGGCATCGATCCGGCGCAGCCGCGTGAGCAGCTCGGTCTCCGCCGCGATGCGTTCGCGCGTCTGACGGATGAGGTCGTCGACGAGCGCTGAGGGCGTGAAGCTGGGATCGTCGAGCGCGCGTCCGATCTCGCGCAGCGACAGACCCAGCGACCGCAGGCTCTCGATATGGAAGATCCGCCGGATGTCCTCCCCGGAGTACTCCCGGTAGCCGGAGCCGGTACGACCCGAAGGCCGTACGAGACCGAGTGACTCGTAATGCCGGAGCATGCGGGCGCTGACCCCGGACCGTCGCGCCACTTCACCGATCAACACGTCCTATCGTCCCTCCTGGCCGGACCTGCCGAGGGCCACGACCCGCTTCGCCTCATCGATCGCGGACTCGAATCCGGTGTCTGGGTCGCGCAGCAGCCGTTGTGTGGCGAGCGCGTGCGCGCGCATGCCCGGGTCACGGGCTGTCGTCGCAGCAAGGAGAGCCGGCGCAATCACTTCCCCCAGCGCGACCAGCGCCCGACTGAGACTCAGCTGTGTCTCCCGCCCACCGCGCCCGAGCTGCGTCGCCAACACCGTGGCCAACGCGGCCCCCTCGCCTTCCGGCACGAGCACGACCGCGGCTCGCCAGGCGCTCCGCGCCACCTCGTCGTCGGCGTCGGACAGGAGCGTCCGTGTGATGGCCGGCCACGCCTGCCGGTCCCCGATCTTGGACAGCGTGTGCAGCGCCTGGCTCCGTGCCTGCACTCGCTCCGAGCGGACTTCGCGGAGCAGCTTGGGAAGCGTCATCGACACCGGGTGGCGGGTGAGCGCCCAGGTAAGCATGTCGCGGACGAAAAACTCGGGCTCGATCGCGCATCGCTCGATGAGCTTGTCGATGAAGTGCAGGTCAGGCGTCGTGCCGGCCGCCAGGGCAGCCCGCAGTCGCACGGACGAACGGCCGTCCTCCAACCCCTGGAGCGCTCGTATCGCATCGGCGTCCTGTGTCGTGATCGTCATCGAGACCACCTCCTCGGCAAGCAGTGAAGGCCCTGACACCGTGTCAAGGTCAAGCAGGGCCCGCTGCAGGCCGTGGGCTGACCCGCCGGCCCGCACCGAGGCGGTGCCCCGATCGCCCGTGCCACCGACTCGAACACTCCAACAAACCTACGAGTGACCTGACATGGGCCATACTCCCCAACCGATAGCGTCTGGGGGGCGCACCGAAGTCGGTGTGCCCCCGACCAGACAAGGACGGCCTGCCATGCGTGTCTCCGTGATCGGCTGCGGTCACCTCGGCATCCCGCACGCTGCGGCGATGGCCGAACTCGGCCACGAGGTCATCGGCGTGGACGTCGACCAGGCCAAGGTCGATCGACTCAACGCCGGCGAATGCCCCATCTACGAGATCGGCCTGCCGGACCTGCTCGCCCGCCACACCCAGAGCGGACGTCTGCGCTTCACCACCGACATCCGTGAGGCGGCCGCCTTCGCCGAGCTGCACTTCATCGGCGTCGGAACCCCCATCGACGCCGACGGCCGCTCCTACGACACCGCACAGGTCTTCGGCGCGATCCGTCAGCTCGCCCCCCACCTCGACCGGGCGTGCACCATCGTCGGCAAGAGCACGGTCACCGTCGGCACCACCGGCCAGGTCACGGCCCTTGCCCAGCGCCTGGCCCCCGCAGGCGACCAGGTCGACGTCGTATGGAACCCCGAGTTCCTGCGCGAAGGCCACGCCGTCGAGGACACCCTGCGCCCGGACCGGCTCATCGCCGGCCTGACCACCGTCGAGGCCGAGAAGGCGATCCGCACGGTCTACGCCCCCATCCTGGACGCCGGTGTCCCGATCTTCGTCACCGACCCGCAGACCGCCGAGTTGGCCAAGGGCGCCGCGAACACCTTCCTCGGCTTGAAGATCAGCTACATCAACGCCGTCGCCGACATGTGCGAGGCCGCGGGCGGCGACGTCTCCCAGATCGTGGACATCCTGGGCATCGACCCCCGGATCGGCAGCGGCGGCATGAGGCCCGGCATCGGCTACGGCGGCGGCTGCCTCCCCAAGGACGTCCGCGCCTTCACCGCCTCCGCCCGCCAACTCGGCGCCGACCAGGCCGCCACCCTCCTGCGCGCCGCCGAGGAGATCAACGAGAACCGCACCGCCGTCGCCCTGGGTCTCATCACCCGCGCCCTGGGGGAGCGCCCCATCAAGGGCACCCGGATCACCGTGTGGGGCGCCGCGTTCAAGCCCGGCACCAACGACGTGCGCGAGTCCCCGGCCCTCGCCCTGTCCCAGGTCCTCCAGCAGGCCGGCGGCATCGTCACGGTTCACGACCCGCAGGCCGTGCCCACGGCGATGCTCCGCAACCCCGAGCTGGACTACACCGACGACCTCGCCGCCTCCCTCGACGGCGCCGAACTCGTCGTCCTGGCCACCGAATGGCCCGAATACCGGCAGGCCGACCCCCAGTCCCTGGTCGGCCGCCCGGCCAACCCTCTGCTCGTCGACTGCCGTACCACCCTCGACCCCGAGCCCTGGCGCTCGGTGGGATGGACCATCCACCAGCTCGGACGCTCCGGAAAGTAGAACCGGCCCCGCCACGAACACAGACGACGTTCTCCTGCGCTGCACCGCGTCCTGGGCGACCAGCAGCAGAAGGCAGGCGGCGAGACCCAGCCGCTGGGCAGCCTCACCGGGATGCTCGGCATGGCAGCCGAGTACGCGAAAGGCGGCGACCTCTACCAGGCCACGGTGCCGCTCGGGTACTGCGAGACGGTCGCCCGCAAGCTGCTGTAGCACTTCTACGGACTCACACCACGCCGCCCTGAAGTCGAGATCCGGGAAGCACTCACTGCGCGGAGTGGACGACAGCGAGAGCCCACGACAGTTCCCGGAGAACTCGCAGTCTCGCGGCAGCAACAGGCCTCCTGCCAGCATTCTTTGGTGCTGACAAGAGGCCTGTTGTTCTTTGCTGGGCCGTCTCTGGGCCGTCAACCTTTGGAGACGGGCTCTCGCGCGATTTGCCGCCGTGTCCCATGAGGTGGTGTTCTGCGCGTGCCGGCAGCGATAGGCGAACTTGGTTGCGAACGCGGTGAGGCGGTCCTCGCGTGCCTCAGCAGTTCTGGATGCGGGGACACATCGGCAGCCACTGAGGCCGAGGAAGAACCAGGGATCTGGTGCCATCCCTCGGGCCGTACATGGAAATCACAGCGCCGCTCCGTCCCGCGCCGGAGAGTAACCGCCTGTTCTTCAAGAGCGTGCGATGCATGGCGGTGCGGCTGCTCGCGAACAGAACGGCGAGGGGTTCCGCGGCCAGGGCGCCTCGCAGCCGGAGTCCGCGCCGCCCTGGAGGCCGCCCGAGACCGCAGCCGCGAAACTGGCCTCCGGAAACAACGACCCACTGCCCTACGCCCCTCCACCGCCCCACGCCGCCCGCGCCCGAGTGCTGCGCGGGCGGCGTCGTGAGAAGGACGGGCGATGCGAGAGCAGCCCTCACACGGTGCTGCGGTCCATCAGTGAGAAGAACGCGTCACCGCGGACGACCTCGAAGGGGTCCTCCAGCAGTGCGGCGAGGTCCGCGATATCGCTCGGGGTCCAGTCCCAGGCGTTGATCGCGGCGGCAATGAACATCGGCTTCGACGTGTCCCGCCCCTCGATGTGCCGGAGAAGCGCGTCGCGGAACTCCTTGCCCTTGCCCTGCGGGTAGAAGTTGCCGATCACGGGGATCCCGGCCGGCCGTACCTGCAGGTCACCGGTCTCCCAGGACTGGATGATCCCGCGCACCGGAGTGTTCTTGCGGTAGGACGCCATGACCCGCTCGTCGAACGGGACCCAGCCGTCGCCCGCGGTGTTGCGGGGGTTGTAGGCGTAGGCCAGATCCATGCCGGTGCGGCGCAGGAAACGGCCGCTGAGCGCCGTGTACGCGTCCAGCGCCTCCTCGGGCCAGGAGCCGGGGTAGGTGTAACCCGCCCCGGACGGACCGGAGATGAGCAGGTCGTTGGCGGTCGCGGTCCGCTGGTAGTACGCGAGGAGCGCCGGTCCGATGTCGGCGAGCAGCGGGCTCACCGTCCAGTTGACGGGGACGGTGCCGCGCTTCGGGTCGTCCCAGATGTCCCGCATCCGGCGCTGGCAGTACTGGACGTTGTCGCCCTCGCCGACCGTCAGCGTCACGTACACGCGGTTGTGGAGCTCGGCCTTCGGACGGGGCCGTACCCGGTCGGAGATCTTCGCCGGGGTGCCGGCGTGCACCGTGCCGTTCATGTAGAAGTCGGCGGGCACGACCTGGATGCCGTGCTGCGAGGCGCGGTCGACGCCGCCCCACTCGCCGGCCACGTCGTTGGAGAACCAGCCGGTGTACGGGGTGGTCGGCTCGAGCCTGGCGAACGTCTCGTCCAGCAGCTTGCCGGTGTCGCCCGACGGAGGCAGCCACAGCACCATGGCCTTGCTCGCCACCACGTAGTCCCGGAAGTACGGGAAGGGCTCGACGCGGGTGGGCGCGGTGTTGGTGGCGGTGACCAGGTACTGGTTCCACAGGTCGACGTCGACCGTCAGTTCCTTGGCACCGGCGGGCGCGGTGAAGTGGTAGACGAAGTAGCCGCCGCCATCGCTGAACCGGTTCGACTTGTCACCGATGGAGGAGTTGAGGCCGTCGAACAGGTACGGCTTCTCGGCGTCGGTGCCCGGCGTGAACGAGGCGATGTCCTTGCCGTCCGCCTTCACGGTGACCGAGGCGACCGACGCGCCCCAGCCGTCGTCCCCGAAGGAGTCCTGGAACCGGAGGTAGACATCGTTGTCGCCACCGACTTCCGGGCTGAGGTCGAGTGTGCGGACCTTGCGGTTGGAGATGTCGCGGATCCGCTCGGTCTCCCGTGCGACCTCGCGCCACTTGACCCCGTCCACGCCGACGGTCCGGCTCGGTGGCAGGCCGGCCAGCAGGGCGTGGCTGCAGTGCGGGAAGAGGTGGTCGAGCTGCCAGCGGTAGGTGGCCAGGACGTCGTCGGCGTCGAAGCGGCCGCGCAGGTCGGTGACGGTCTTCAGGCCGTGGGCCTTCGCCTGTTCGGCGGTGGCGGCGACGGCGCCGTGGAGCCCGGCGAGCGTGGTGGCCACGTTGACCGAGTCGGGCACGTCGGGGTCGATGAGGACGGCGCCGCGCACCTCGTCGCGGTAGCGGCCGACCAGGTCCAGGGCGTCGGCGTGGTGGGTGGCCTTCGCGCCGGTGCCGGCGAGCCAGCGCAGGTCGACCTGGCCGCTGTCGAAGTTGAAGTAGAGCCGTGGACTGCGCCGGTTGACGACGCCCTGAAGGGTCGTCAGCAGCAGTTGGTCGTTGCCGTTCAACTTGCTGACGTCGGCGACGTCGAGCCGGGCGGCCCGGCCGAAGGACGGCAGAAGGCGGGCCGCGGAGCCGCGCTCGGCAGCCCCTGCCTGTTGCGGCAGGGAGATCCCGAGACTTCCGGCTGCTAGGACCGCGCCGCCCGCCTGCAGGAGATTTCTTCGTGACACCATCGACGATCACTGCTCCTCGAAAGCCTGACATCGTTGTAAACAGTCGGCGAAAGTAAGCCGGTCGAGGGCATGTTGTCCATGGGTACGCGCAAATTTCCGCCGCGGTGGACCAACTTCGTTGCTACTGACCGGCAATGACGTCCCAAGTGTTGACGGCCCCGCGTCAACCGATCTACGGTGCGCCGCACTTGGCTTTCCATCGTTGTAACTCGTTCACCGGGAGCATGAGTTGAACAGACGCACCCTCCTTGCCGCCTCCCTCGCCGCCGCGGCCACCGCCGCAGTCTCGGGCTGCGGCAGCGGGTCCGGCCGTAAGCCGGGTGAGCTCGAGGTCCTCTACCGCGTGGAGAAGACCTGGCCGCACCTGGAGAAGACGCTGAAGGCGGCCAAGAAGGAGTACGAGGCCGCGCACAAGGGCGTCACCGTCAAGCTGACACCGGTCCAGGGCAGCAGCGAGGACTACTACACCAAGCTCGCCCTCCTGAACCGCTCGCCCGGCTCCGCCCCCGACGTCTACTTCCACGACACCTTCCAGGTCAACGCCGACGTGGCCGCGAAGAAGCTGGCCCCGCTCGACTCCTACCTCGCCAAGTGGCCCGATTGGGAGAAGCAGTTCCCCGAGTCGCTGCGCCAGGCGGCCCGGGGCCTGGACGGCAAGACGTACGGCGTCCCGATCTCCACCGACAACCGCGGCCTCTGGTACAACAAGGACGTCTTCAAGTCCGCGGGACTGCCCGAGAACTGGGCCCCGAAGACCTGGGACGACATCCTCGACGCGGCCCGCACCATCAAGCGCAAGGTGCGCGGCGTCACCCCGTTCTGCATGTACTCCGCGAAGATCCACGGCGAGGGCGCCACCATGCAGGGCTTCGAGATGCTCCTGTACGGCACCCCCGGCGGCACCCTGTTCGACAACGGCAAGTGGGTGGCGGGGAGCAAGGGACTGACCGACTCGCTGAAGTTCATCGACACGGTCTACCGCGAGGACCTCGGCCCCAAGAAGGCCGACGCCCTCAACGCCAAGCTCGCCGACAAGGCGCTGTTCGAGTGGTTCCCCGAGGGCAAGCTCGGCATCAGCCTGGACGGCGGCTGGATCTCCGGCTCCTGGAAGCCGGCGGGACCGCACCCGTGGCCGGAGTGGACCAAGAAGATGGGCTGGGTCCCGATGCCCACGCAGGGCGGCGAGGCGCCGGGCGCTGTCAGCATGTCGGGCGGCTGGGTCATGGCGGTCAGCTCGTACAGCAAGCTCAAGCAGAAGGGCTTCGACTTCATCACGGTGGCGCTGAACAAGAAGAACGCCGCCATGTACTCCGAGGGCTCCGGCGACCTCGCCGTCCGCAAGGACGTGGCGTCCGACCCGGCGTACCTCAAGAGCGACCCCTCGATCGCGTTCTGGACCGGCCTCGCGAAGGTCACCCACTACCGGCCCGCCTACGAGCAGTACCCGAAGGTCTCCGCGCAGATCCAGGAGGCGATGGAGGCGGTCACCACCGGAAGCAGGTCCCCGGCGGACGCGGCGAAGCGGTACGCCCAGGAAGTGAGCCGGATCGTCGGTGCAGACAACGTTGTCTCGACGTCATGACGCTGACCGCCTCCGCCCCGGCGACGCGCGCCCCTGCGAAGAAGCCGTCGCCGGGCCGCCGCTCGCTGCGTCGGCTCCTGCCGCTCGCGCCGGCCCTGGTCCTGATCGCGATCTTCCTGGTGGGGCCGATCCTGTGGAGCGTCTGGATCGCCTTCACCAACGAGACCCTCACCGGGTCGGCCTCCGTGAACTCGCACTTCGTCGGCCTGGACAACTTCACCAGGCTCTTCGGTGACGACGCGTTCACCGGCTCGCTGGTGCGCACCCTGGTCTTCGTCCTGTTCTCGGCCGTGCTCGGCCAGAACGTGCTCGGTCTGCTGATCGCCCTGGTGCTGCGCGGCAAGAACCGGGTCGTCAGAGGCGTGGTGAACGGCGTCGTCATCGCGGCCTGGGTCGTCCCCGAAGTCGTCGCCGCCGCCTGCTGGTTCTCGTTCCTCGACGAGAAGGGCACGCTCAACTCGGTGCTCGGCGTGCACCAGGAGTGGCTGGTCTCCGCGCCGATGCTCGCCGTGATCCTCGCCAACACCTGGCGGGGCACCGCGTTCTCCATGCTCGTCTACTCGGCGGCCCTGTCCGAGGTGCCCCGTGACGTGATGGAGGCCGCGAAGGTCGACGGCGCCTCCACCGGCCGCACCTTCTTCAGCGTCACCCTGCCGCTGATCCAGCGCTCCGTGCTCTCCAACCTGATGCTGACCACGCTGCAGACCCTCGCGAGCTTCGGCCTGATCTACGCGCTGACCGGCGGCGGCCCCGGCGAGGAGAGCCAGACGACGCCGCTGTACATGTACGAGCAGGCGTTCAAGTACTTCGAGGTCGGCTACGGCAGCGCCATCGCCCTGGTGATGCTCCTGTTCGGCGGCCTGCTGTCGCTGGTGTACCTGCGGCTGATCAAGGTGGAGGACTGATGACCCGCTGGGGCGCGCGCACCGCGTCGCACGCCGTGATCGTGCTGATCACGCTCTGCTTCCTCGGCCCGTTCGTGTGGGTGCTGCTCTCCTCCGTGCAGCCCGGCTCCTCACCGGCCGCCGAACTGTCCTTCTCCTTCTCGCTCACCAACTTCCGGGCCGTCCTGAACTGGGACACGGTGTACGGGCCGCTGCTCAACTCCGTGGTCATCTCCGGCTCCACGGCCCTGCTCACGGTCGTCGTCTCCGGACTCGCCGCCTACCCGCTCTCCCGCTACCGGCTGCGCTACAAACGGCACTTCATGCTCACGCTGCTGTTCTCCACGGGCCTGCCGCTCACCGCGATCATGGTCCCGGTCTACGCGATGTTCTTCCGCTTCCAGCTGTACGGATCCGTGGCGGCGATGGTGCTGTTCCTGACGGCCAGCGCGCTGCCGTTCGCCATCTGGATGATGAAGAACTTCATGGACGGGGTGCCGATCAGCCTGGAGGAGGCCGCCTGGGTGGACGGCGCGGGCTGGTTCCAGTCACTGCGCCGGGTGGTGGCGCCCCTGATGGCGCCGGGCGTCGCCGTCGTCGCGATCTTCGTGTTCGTCGGCCAGTGGGGCAACTTCTTCGTCCCGTTCGTGCTGCTCGACACCCCGGAGAAGCAGCCGGCCGCGGTCACCATCTACTCGTTCTTCTCTCAGTACGGCCAGGTGGCGTACGGGCAGCTGGCGGCGTTCTCCGTCATCTACACCACGCCGGCCGTCCTGCTCTACGTCCTCGTCAACAAGTACCTCTCCGGCTCCTTCAACATGGCCGGATCTGTGAAGGGATAGCACGGTGCGCATCATCGGTGTCGAGCCGACCGACCTGTTCGTCGGTCCCGCGGACAACCCCCTGCAAGTCGTCCGCGTGGCACTCGACGAGCCCGCCCCGGTCGTCGTCACCGGCCCCGGCGCGTACGGCGAGACCACGGCGGGGGAGCCGGGCAAGCCCGTGGAGATCGGGGTGCGCTGCGACGCCGCACCCGGCGCAGTGGTCCCCCTCACGGTGACCGCCGGCGATCAGGTGGCGCACGCCGAGCTGACCGTGGCCGAGCCCGGCTGGACGGTGTGGATGGTGCCGCACTTCCACTACGACCCGGTGTGGTGGAACACCCAGGCCGCGTACACCACCACCTGGGACGACGCGGGCGACACGGCGCAGCAGTTCCGGATCGGCTGGCAGTACACCGGCTTCGAACTGATGCGGCTGCACCTGCGGACGGCCCGTCGCGACCCCGACTACAAGTTCGTGCTGGCCGAGGTCGACTACCTCAAGCCGTACTGGGACGCCCACCCCGAGGACCGCGCCCTGCTGCGCCGGCTGCTCGCGGAAGGCCGCGTCGAGCTGATGGGCGGCACCTACAACGAGCCCAACACCAACCTCACCTCCGCCGAGTCGACCGCCCGCAACCTCGTGTACGGCATCGGCTTCCAGCGCGGCGTCATGGGCGGCGACCCGCAGACCGCCTGGCAGCTGGACGTTTTCGGGCACGACCCGCAGTTCCCCGGCCTCGCCGCCGACGCCGGGCTCACCTCGTCGTCGTGGGCACGTGGCCCGCACCACCAGTGGGGCCCGATGCTCACCGACCGCGACCGGGAGCAGGACGGCTGGGGCGACCCGTCCACGATGCAGTTCCCCGCCGAGTTCGAGTGGCTCTCGCCCAGCGGCCGCGGCATCCTCACCCACTACATGCCGGCGCACTACAGCGCCGGCTGGTGGATGGACTCCGCCACGAGTCTCGCCGATGCCGAGGACGCGGTCCTGGAGCTGTACCGGCTGATGAGGAACGTCGCCGCGACCCGCAACCTGCTCCTCCCGGTCGGCACCGACTACACCCCGCCCAATCGCTGGGTCACCGAGATCCACCGGGACTTCGCCGCCCGCTACACCTGGCCGCGCCTGAAGTGCGCTCTGCCGAGCGAGTTCTTCGCGGCCGTACGCGGCGAGCTGACCGAACCCTCGCCGCAGACCAGGGACATGAACCCGGTCTACACCGGCAAGGACGTGTCGTTCATCGACACCAAGCAGGCGCAGCGCGCCGCCGAGTCACTGCTCACCGAGGCCGAGACGTTCGCCACCCTCGCCTCCGTCGAGACGGGTGCCGACTACCCGCACGCCCGCATCGACAAGGCGTGGCGGCAGCTCGCGTACGGCGCCCACCACGACGCGATCACCGGCTCCGAGTCCGACCAGGTCTACCTGGACCTGCTCACCAGCTGGCGGGAGGCCTACGACACCGGGCGCGACGTCCTCGATGTCTCGCTGCGCCGCCTCGGCCCCGCGGCCGAGGACACGGTGACCGTGTTCAACCCGTCGGCCTGGCCGCGCACCGACCTCGTCCGCATCCGCCTCACCCACCCTGAAACCGGCTTCCATGGCTGGGAGTTGACGGACGGCACCCCCCTCGTCCTGGAACACGCGAGCCACCACGAGGACGGCTCGCTCGCCGAGGCCGACGTCGTCTTCCTCGCCGCAGACGTGCCGTCGCTCGGCTACCGCGCCTTCCGCCTCCGCCCCTCCCGTACGGCTTCGAACTGGACGCCGTCCGACGGAGCGACCCGCATCGCGAACTCGACGCACATCCTCGAAGTGGACCCGCAACGCGGTGGCTGCGTCTCCCGGCTGACCGTCGAAGGCCGCGAACTGCTCCAGGCCGGCCGCGTCGGCAACGAACTCCTGGTCTACGAGGAGTACCCGGCGCACCCCCGCTACCACGAGGGCCCCTGGCACCTGGTGCCGAACGGGGCCGTGATCGGCTCGGCGTCCGCGCCCGCCGCATCCGTGCGGACCGAGACGAGCGCCCTCGGCGAGCGGATCACGGTGACCGGCACGGTCGGACCGGTGCGGTACACGCAGACCCTCACCCTCTGGCACGGCGTCGACCGTCTCGACGGCGTCACGCACATCGACGCGTTCGACGGCGCCGACCGGCTGCTGCGGCTGCGCTGGCCGGTCCGGGTGCCCGGCGCCCTGCCGGTCAGCGAGGTCGCGAACGCCGTCATCGGGCGCGGGTTCGGCCTGATCGACGTCGACTCGGCGGAGCATCCCTGGACCCTCGACAACCCGGCGAACAACTGGTTCGCCCTGTCGTCCACCGCACGCGTCCGGCTCGCAGAGGGGGACCGCGCCCTCGGCATCGCCGAGATCGTCACGCCCGACGGCGCCGGCGCCAAGGACCTCGCCGTCGCCCTGGTGCAGGCGGGCGTGACCAGCACCTGCTCGGCCGCGCCCGGCGCCCGCTACGGCGACCTCGCCGTGGACTCCAACCTCCCCGACGTACGCATCGCGATCGGTGGCCCGGACGAAAACCCGTTCACCGCCGAGGTGCTGACGGGGGAGTACGCCGACGCGTTCGCCGCGCAGCTCGCGGCGACCGGCCGGGCCCGCCTGTGGGTCCCGGCCGACAGCCCGCTGGAGAAGGTGTGGGTGCCGGGCGCGGACCTGCGCGCCGCACACGCGCTGCCGGTGCTCGTCGTGGCCGGTGAGGGCGCGGTGGACGACCTGGTCGCTGACCTGGACGACGCGACGATCGAGGTCGCGGACGGCGGCCCGCTCACCGAACCACCGCTCGACGACTACACGGTCGCCCTCGTCAACCAGGGCGTTCCTGGCTTCGCGGTGGACTCCGGCGGCGCCCTGCACCTGTCGCTGATGCGCTCCTGCACCGGCTGGCCGTCCGGCGTGTGGATCGACCCGCCGCGGCGCACGCACCCGGACGGCTCCACGTTCCAGCAGCAGCACTGGACCCACTCCTTCGACTACACGCTCACGGCCGGACCGGGCGACTGGCGCGCGCAGAACGTGGTCCCGCGCGCCCACGACGTCAACCACCCGCTGCGCGCGGTACGCGGCGAGCGCGCGGGTCAACCGGAGACGCGGTCGTTCCTCGCGGTGGAACCGGCGGGCCAGGTCGTCCTCAGCGCGCTCAAGCCGACGGGGAACCCCCTGTCGGAGGGTGAACTGCCGGGCCTCGTATCGGGGTTGACGATGCGCCTTTACGAGGCGACCGGACGGCCGGTCCAGGCCCGACTCGTCACGGACCTGCCGCTCACCGGGGCCCGCCGCGCCACTCTGTTGGAGCGCCCGGAGGCACCCCTCGCCGCACTCACCGTCGACCTCGGCGGCATGGACATCGCGACGGTCGTCGCCCCGCTCGCCGAGGAGCGTGGCGGGGTGCAGCCGGGCCGCGAGCCCGACCAGCCGGTGTTCACCCGCTACTGGCTGCACAACACCGGACCGGCGCCGACCGGCAACCTTCCGGTGGCCGTCCACCTGAACCCGCAGGTGCTGCACGGAGCCGGCGACCTCACGGTCACGGTGGCCTCCGGTCTCACCGGGACGTCCACCGCGGGAGAGGTCCAGGTCCTGCTCCCGGAAGGCTGGCCGGCGGATACGGCCACGGTGCCGTACGCCCTCGAACCGGGCGGCCACCTCGCCCACGAGCTGCGCATCACGCCGCCGCCGTCCGCCGAGCCGGGAACGTACTGGCTGCGAGCGCGCACGACGTGCGACGGCCAGACCTTCGAGGACGTGACCCGCGTCCAGATCGGCGAGGCGCCGCCCGCCGAGCCGGTGGCGACCCTCCGGACGACGGCCCTGCGCCTGGCCCCGGGAGAGGCGGGCACGCTCGACGTCCACCTGGCATCGGACGCCCGCACGCCGGTCCACGTCCAGGCCCAACTCATCAGCCCCTGGCAGACGTTCGACCTGTTCCCGCGGTGGAACACGGGCGCGGACATCCCGGCGCGGGGCGAGCACACGCTGAGCTTCCCGGTGTCCGTCCCCGCCGGCACCCGGCCCGGCCGCTGGTGGGCGGTCGTCAAACTGGCCGCCGCGGGCCATCTGCACTACACCGAGGCGGTCGAGATCGAGGTCACCCCGTGACGCACACCCACGTCGCCGCCGTCGTCGGTGACCGGACCCTCACCGAGGCCGAGGTGGAGGCCAGAGTGGCCGCGCTCCGAAGCGGCCCCCTGGCCCCCCGCCTGCCCCGCCCCGGCACCGCGGACGCGCGCAACCTGCGCCGCTGGGTGGTCCAGGTCATGACGTACGAGGCAGTCGTCGAACAGGAAGCGGCAACACTGGACCTGCGACCTCAACCGCCGGACACCCACGTCGAGTTGCGCCTGACAGACGCCCTGAGGATGGGCGGCGTGACGGCGGCCGTCCTGACGTCGCTGCCGGTGGCCCCCGCGGTACGCGCCCGGGTCACCGCCGACATCGCCGTACCGGAGCCCGCCGTCCGCGACTACTACGCCCGCAACCGCGACCTGCACCCCGGCCCGTACGAAGCGGAGCGCCCCGCCATCGAGGACGAACTCCACCAGGCAGCGGCCGACCGCCACTTCACACTGTGGCTGGAACGCCGCCACGCGGAATCGGTGACCCTGATGCCCGGCTACGAACACCCGGCGGACCCCCGCCACGCGGACGCCACGCATCGTCACTAGCCCCCGATGAAAGAGGTGCCTGTGGCCGAACTTGACGAGCTGCTGCAGCGAGCACGACGGATCCACGATCTGTACGACCAGGTGAACCTGCACGAACGAGGGCGGGTGTGGACCCGGGAGGAGTTCATGCTCGGCTTCATGGGCGATGTCGGTGACCTCGCCAAACTGGTGATGGCCGAGGAGGGCGCCCGGGAGATGCCCGGCGGGCGGCAGGCACTCGAGCACGAACTGGCCGACTGCCTGTGGTCCGTACTGATTCTGGCGCACCGCCACGACGTGGATCTGCGAGCCGCCTTCGGCCGCACGATGACGGAGCTGGAGCAGGCCATCAGCGCGCGGCTTCCCGAGGAAGGGTGAGCCGGATGAAACGGGAGGCCATGGACCTCGACGCGTACGTCGCCCGCACGCGCACCAGCCCCTGCTACATCTGCGCCTACCTCGCGGGGGACCCGGAGCACCGGCACGAGACGGTCTACGAGGACGACGCGCACGTGGCCTACCTGGACAAGTACCCGACCCTGCCGGGCAAGGTGCTGGTGGCACCGAAGGCGCACATCGAGCACGTCGTCAGGGATCTGGACGAGGCGGCGTACGGCAGGCTGATGCTCGTGGTGCGCAGGGTGGCGCTCGCGGTGGAGGCGGTGTTCGCGCCGGAGCGGACGTATCTGCTGTCGCTGGGCAGCGCGCAAGGCAACAGCCACCTGCACTGGCACATCGCCGGGCTGCCGCAGGGTGTGCCCTACGAGCAGCAGCAGTACCACGCTCTGATGACGGAGAACGGGGTGCTCGCACACACCGCGGAGGAGAGCGCCGGCATCGCGGACAGGCTGCGGCGGGCGATCGGCTGAGAGCCAGGGACATGAAACCGCCCGGTCGGACCGGCAAGGCTGCCGGTCCGACCGGGCGGTTCGCGTGGTGCGGCATCTACTGGCCGCCGAGCCCCGTCGTGGCCACGGACTTCACCATCTGGCGCTGGAAAATCATGAAGATCAGGATGAGGGGCACGGAAGCGAGCAGCCCGGACGCGGCGAGCTGCGCGTACTGCAGCCCGTAGGAGTCCTTGACCGTCGCCAGGCCGACGGGCAGCGTCATCAGCGACTGGTCGCTGGTGCTGATGAACGGCCAGAGAAAGTTGTTCCAGGCGCCGATGAAGACGAAGACCGCCACGGCGGACAGGATCGGCCGGGACAGCGGCAGGATGACACTGAGGAACACCCGGGCATTACTCGCACCGTCGAGCCGGGCCGCCTCCTCCAGTTCACGCGGGATGGCGTCGAAGAACTTCTTGAGGATGTACACCATCGGCGGCGCCACGACCTGCGGCAGGATCATGCCGGCGTAGGTGTCCACGAGGTTCAGCGAGAGCATCTCGCGGAACAGCGGCACGATCAGGATCTGCGGCGGCACCATGATCGACGCGATCGTCGCGGCGAACAGCAGCCGCCGGCCCCGGAACAGCGTGCGCGAGAACCCGTACGCCGCGAGCGCGGACACCGCGACGGTCAGCACCGTGACCATCGCCGCCACGAAGAAGCTGTTCAGCGCCCACATGGGGATCTTCCCGTTGCTGAATATCTTGCCGTAGGCGGCGGCCGTGAAGCCGTGCTCCGGTATCCAGCCGTCCCCGACGGAGGCCGCGTCGGGTTCCGTCTTGAGCGACGTCACCAGCGCCCAGGCGATGGGCGCCAGCCACATCACGGCCATCAGCGCCAGCGCGATCCCGGCGCCCACCTTGGCCCCGGTCCCCGAGCCCACCACCTGCTGCGGCTTGGTGCTGCGTCGCCGGGCGCGCGTCCGGCCCTCGGCCCCGCCGGCCGGCCGGACCGTCGGGCGGGTCAGGGTGTCGGCAGTCATCGTCACGCCTCCTTGCGCGAGAAGAACTTGAGCTGCCCGATGGAGAGGATGAGCAGCAGGGCGAAGAAGATGTACGACATGGCGGCGGCGTAGCCGAGCCGGTAGCCGGTGAACCCGGTGTCGAAGATGTACTCGAGGACCGGCCGGGTGGAGCCGTCCGGACCGCCCTTGGTGAGCAGGAAGATCTGGTCGAACACCTTGAGCGAGGCAAGCACCTGCAACACCGTGATCAGCGCGGTCGTCCGGTGGAGCTGGGGGATGGTGATGGACCAGAGTCGGCGCCAGGCACCGGCGCCGTCGATCGCCGCTGCTTCGTAGAGCTGGTCGGGCACGGACTGCAGGGCGGCCAGATACAGCAGGAAGTTGAAGCCGACGGTCCACCAGACGGTGATCAGGACCACCGACCACATCGCGTAGCGCTCCTCGACGAGCCAGCCGACGCCGTCCAGGCCGATCGCGTTGAGGAAGGTGTTGAGCATGCCGGAGTCCGTCTGGAACAGCAGGAGCCCGACCTGCCAGATGACGGCACTGGTGAGGAGGTACGGAGCGAAGAAGGCGAGCCGCCACAACCACTGCCCGGGCAGCCCGGCGTGCACGAGGAGAGCCATGACCAGCGCGAAAGCGACGAGGGGGACGGTGGACATGACCGTGAAGAGCACGGTGTGGCCGATCGTCTCCCACATCTTCGCGTCGGTGAGGGCCTCGGCGTAGTTGCCGAACCCGGCGAAGGTGGAGTCACCCCGGCCGGTGAGGCTCGAGTTGGTGAAGCTCATCCACAGGCCCCAGACGAGCGGCACCACGAGGAAGAGCGCGAAGACCACCATGAACGGGGCGACGAACAGGGGCCCGGACGTGCGGCCGAGCACTGAGCGGCGAGTCGAACCGGCGCCGCGGGTTTGCCATGTACTCATGACATTGCTGTCCTCTCGTGGCGTGTCAGGCGGGATTCGGCTTGCCGAGATAGAAGTTCAGGGCCGTGATCATCTTGTCCACGGCGGTCGCCGCGGAGTTGGCGCCGACCAGCGCGGTCTGGATGGACTGGCACAGCTGCACCTGGACATCGGCGCCGGCGCCCATGAACCAGGCCGGCGGGTCGAGGGCCGGTGACTTCGCCGCGGCCGCGTAGTCGATCTGCGGCTCCAGATGCTGATACTTCCGCGACTCGACGACCGGCAGATATCCGGGAATGTGGCCTGCCTTGGCCCAGGTGAAGCTCGCCTTGAACAGCTCCGCGACCAGGCGGTGCGTGGTACGCCGCCGCTCGGGGTCGGGGTTGTCCTGGTGCGGCAGGACGAACATGTGGCTGTCGGCCCAGGACGCGGGCTTGTCGTAGATCTGAGGAAAGGGCGCGGCGCCCAGGTCCATCCCCTTGATCTGGCTGAACGCGGCCGAGTCCCACTCGCCGGTGAAGATGAACGGGGCCTTGCGGCTGGCGAAGGAGCCCACGGAGGTGGCGGGGTCCATGGTCCGGCACTGGGGTGCGGTCAACTGCTGCATGAAGGTGACGACCTTCACGGCCGCATCCCGGTCGATGACGGCCTTCTTGCCGGACAAGTCGAACTCGGCGCCCGTCTGCGGGAACAGCGACCAGAACATCCGCCAGTTCTGGGCGGTGTCGTTGACGTGCCCGTACACCGGACCGAGCCCGCCCTTGTTGACGGACCGCAGCCGCTTGGCCGCGTCCAGATAGCCCTCGGGTCCGTCGAAGGGCAGCAACTTCCCGTCGCTGTCCACCAGGTCGGCCTTGGCCATCACCTCCTTGTCGTAGAAGACGACGAAGGGGTGGGTGTCGAGCGGCAGCGCGTACTGATCACCCTGGTACGTGCCGCGCTTGTACGTCTTCGGGTTGAGCGTGCGCGGTGTGACGCCGAACTCCCGGAGGATGTCCATGTCCCACGGGTCGAGCAGCCCGCCGGGCGCGTAGCCCGCGAACCGCGACGCATGCATGATCGCCACGTCGGGCGCACGCCCGCCGGCCGACGCCATCGCCAGCTTGGTGTAGTACGAGGCGCCCCAGTCCAGGACCGTGGTGGTTGTCCTGAGCCCGGACACCCGGCGCTCGACCTGGCTCACCATGTCCTTCATGAGGCCGCCGTCGCCGCCGGTGAACGGATTCCAGTACTGGATGGCGTCGGTGCTCGCGGTGGCGATCGAGGTGCACGCGCTCAGGGCCGGGGCCGTCGCGGCCGCGGCCGCCCCGAACAGGGCACCGCGCAGCAGGTTTCTGCGGGAAACGGACATCACGCCGCTCCCTCGGTGTCCGACTCGATGGCGGCCGGGCGCAGTTGAGCGGCACGGACCCGCTCGACGTCGAGCTTGACGGAGCGGTCGAAACGGTAGACGCCGTTCTGCTCCTGGAACACGTCGGTGAGCTGGGTGTAGCAGTAGCCGAACATGTCCGGGTCGTCGAGGAGCACCCCGGTCAGACCGGCGAAGCGATGATGGAACTCCTCCTCGTCCCGGGGGCGCTGCCCGTATCCCCACGAGACGTCCTGGTCCTCGCCGCCCGCTGCCGCGGCCTCCTCCGGGTTCCACCAGATGCCGCCGAACTCGCTGCAGAAATACGGCTGTCCGCGGTACGGCACCGACCATTCGGTCTCACCCGGCTCGTCCTGCGGATTGATGAACGGCGCGTTCTTGTCGAGCCCCGCCATCAGTTCCCGGAAGGCCTCGGGGTCCTGCTCGTAGCAGTGCGAGTCGTAGACGTCCGTCTCGGCTACGCGGTGGGAGTAGCCGGAGGCGTCGAGCACCGGGCGCGAGGTGTCGGCGGACTTGGTGGCGAGGAACATCGCACGGGTCGCGTCGTCGAGCGTGGTGTGCCGGTCGTGGAGCTGCTGACGGGTCTCGTTGAGCGGGCACCAGCCGATGATCGAGGGGTGCGAGTAGTCCCGCTCGACGGCCTCCAGCCACTGGGCGGCGAAGCCGACGGTCTGCTGCTGGTTGTCGCCGCTCAGCGGGCCGCTGCTCGCGCCCCAGTCGCCGAACTCGCCCCACACCAGGTAGCCCAGGCGGTCCGCGTGGTGGAGGAAGCGCTCCTCGAAGACCTTCTGGTGCAGACGGGCCCCGTTGAACCCGGCGGCGAGCGACAGCTCGATGTCACGGACCAGCGCGGCGTCGTCGGGCGCTGTCATCAGCCCGTCCGGGTACCAGCCCTGGTCGAGGACGAGTCGCTGGAAGACCGGCTTGCCGTTGAGCAGGACACGCTTGCCCTCGATGGTGACCGAGCGCAGCCCCGCGGTGCAGCGGGCACTGTCGACCACGGTGCCGGAGCCGTTCACCACGTCGAGGTGGATCTCGTACAGGTGCGGGTCCTCGGGCGACCAGGTCCTGCGCCGCTCCTCCGGGAGGGGCAGCACGAGGCGCGGCGCGAGATCGAGGTGGGCCGCGACCGCAGCCTCGACCACGGTGCCCTGCTCGTCGGTGAGCCGGGCCCGGATGCGATGGCCCGCGCGGCTGCCGGACAGGGGAAGTTCGAGGTGGAAGCAGCCGGCGGCGAGGTCCGGCGTGATGCGGGGCCGCCCCAGATGAGTGTCGGCCACCGGCTCCAGCCACACCGACTGCCAGATTCCGGTCGTGCGCGTGTAATGGCAGCTGTAGTTGGCGTACTGGCCGGACTGCTTGCCACGGGCCTGCGGGCCCTGCCGGGGGTCTCTGGCACGCACGACGACGACCGCCTCGTCGCCCGCGCTCACCACACCGCCGAGGTCGGCGCTGAAGGAGGTGAACCCGCCGCTGTGGCGGGCCACTTCACGCCCGTTGACCCAAACGGTGGCGTCGTGGTCGACAGCCCCGAAGTGGAGGACGGGACGCCGGCCCCGCCAGTCCTCGGGTATCCGGACTGTGCGGCGGTACCAGACGGCCTGGTGGAAGTCGGTGTCCCCGATGCCTGACAACTCCGACTCCGGGCAGAAGGGGACAGTGATCCGCTCGGGCAACTCGGAGTGGACCAGGCCGCGCTCGAGTCCGCTGTCGCCCGGATCGAAGGCGAACTGCCAGGTGCCGTTGAGAGTGAGCCAGTCGTCCCGGACGAAGCCGGGGCGAGGGTACTCGGCGCGGGGGATGTCGGCGTTCTGGGGATCGGGATGGGGGCGCTCTTCAGACAGAGTTGACATCGTTGTCTCCTGGGACGGCCTCAGCGGTGGCGCTCATCACAGCACAGGACTTACATCGTTAAAAAGACCTGCGGGCCAGGTAGTTGAACGAACTCGCCGAGCGGCCCCGCCCGCATGGCCCGCTGCCGCACGCTCCACAGCCGTCGGAGCGGCGCCGCTGCAGCTCGGGAGAGAACAACTGCAGATAACAGCCCGCTGCTGGCGGTTGCCACTCCCGGAATCATTCGCACCTGAGGTTGCGTCTGCACGGTCGGGCCTGTCACGCTCGGAAATACGATTCGATGCCGTGAGCTGTGGTGATGTCGTTTGGTAAGGCGGCCCGCTGGTACTCCTTGATCAACCCTCCGAGGGCGGATCGTCGTCGGATCTTGTGGACCTGGAGGTCGGCGAGGGTGGCCGGGGCAGGCGATTCGGTGCTGTCCGGGGGCAGTTGCTGCCGGGATTGCTGGGGTCTGTGCCTGTTGTAGTGCTGGGTGTACTCGGTCAGCACCTTCACCGCATGGGCCTCGTTGTAGATCAGGGTCCGATCGAGGAGGTCGCGGCGCAGGGTGCCCACGGCTCTTTCGCAGATCGCGTTCGCCTTGGGTGCCCGGGGAGGGCTGAACAGGATCTTTACGTCGTCGGCCTCGAAGACGGCGTCGAAAGAGGCGGTGTACTTGCTGTCCCGGTCCCGCAGGAGGAAACGCAGCGAGTCCATGCGGCGGTCCAGTGCCATGGCGAGGTTCCTGGCCTGCTGAACGGTCCATTGACAGGTGGGGTGGGTGGTGATGCCGACGAGGTGTACTCGGCGTGTGCCGTGTTCGATGAAGATCAGGGCGTACAGGCGCTTGAGGGTGAAGGCGCAGTCCAGGTGCAGGAAGTCGGCGGCGAGGATGCTGTGGGCCTGGGTGGTGACGAGCTGGCGCCAGGTCGGGCCGGAGCGTTGCGGGGCGGGGGCGATGCCGGCGGCGTTCAGGATGTCCCAGAGCGTGGATGGCGCGATCGGGTAGCCGAGGCGGGCGAGTTCGCCCTGGATTCGGCGGTGGCCCCAGGTGCTGTTATCCCGGGCCAGGCGCAGGATGAGCTGATTGATGGTGCGTGTGGTGGACGGCCTACCCGGGGTGATGGTGCGAAGGGAACGTCCACTTCCGCGCAGTGAGTTGGCGGTGCCAGGCCAGCAGTGTGGTCGGCGTGACTGCGCATACTTGGTGCCGGCGTTCCCGTGGGATCAGTGGGGAAAGGACGGAGAGCCAGATCCGATCGGCAGGCACGTAGCGGACTCTGGCGATCTGGCGGCGCAGCACCCCGTTCTCGCGCCGTAACGCCGAGACTTCTGCGTCCTTGGCCGCGCGGCTGCCAGGACGGCAGCGGGCGCCTTGATCAGGTTTCGTGCCAACGCGGTGACGCTCGACGGTGGCATCGTCAGATCCTCCCAGGCGTTGTGCAGGTTGGCGCCCTGCGCGGAGAAACTGCAGACGGAACCAGAATCGTATTTCCGAGCGGGACACGCCGCCCATGACCGCAGGATTGTGCCACCACGCCCATATTCAGCGGATTCTTGCGAGGAACCCTGGGCGTTTACGCCCGGGAGGAATCGCATCCACGGGGTGTGACGCGGAGCGTCGCCGTGATGTGCCGCAGGCCATCACGGCCGCGCAGCGGCCCGGGGCGTTCCGGCGGAGCCGGGCCACGGCGGTGTGCGCGGGAAGGGCCGGAGCGGGTATCGCTCGTTCGGGTGAGGTGGGGCGAACGTGTGGTGGGTCTTCGTCCAGGTGTATAGGTTCGCTGATCGTGAAGCTGGTGGTGCGGGTGAAGCTGCTGCCGACGCCCGTACGGGCGGCGGCACTTGAGGCGACCCTGCACGCCTGCAACGAAGCCGCCACCTGGGCCGCGTCCGTCGCATTCGAGAAAGAGGCACGACGTCCGCTTGAGCTCCGCAAGCACACCTATGCCGAGATCCGGGTCAGGTGGGGGCTGGGCGCGCAGGCCGCCCAGCACGCCATCAAGAAGACCTGCGACGCCTACACCACCTTGAAGGCGAACCTCCGGGCGGGACGTTACGGGCGGCCCGGCACGAAGCGGCACGCCCGCGCCTCGGGCAAGCCGGTGGTCTTCCGGCCCCAGGCGGCGCAGCCGTACGACGACCGGATGCTGTCCTGGCAGCACCAGGCACGCACCGTGTCGATCTGGTCCACGGCTGGCCGGCTGAAGGGCGTGGCGTTCACCGGGCAGGCCGGGCAGCTGGAGGTCCTGGCTGCGCACCGCAAGGGTGAGTCCGACCTGGTGTGCCAGGGCGGGAAATGGTTCCTGATCGCGACCTGCGAGATCCCCGAGGGGGATCTGAACACGCATCCGGTCGGGTTCCTCGGCGTCGACCTGGGGATCGTGAACATCGCGGCCACCTCCGACGGCGAGCGCCACAGCGGCAGGCGGATCAACAGCAAGCGGGAACAGGATCGCAAGCTGCGGTCCAAGCTGCAGAAGAAGAACACCAAGTCAGCCAAGCGGCGGGCGAAGAAGTACGCGGGCAAGGAAGCCCGGCGGAACAAGGACATCAACCACAAGATCAGCAAACGGATCGTGGCGGAGGCTGAACGCACCGATCGCGGGATCGCCCTCGAGACACTCACGGGCATCCGCGAGCGGGCACGGCTGAGAAAGCCCCAACGCACCACGCTCCACTCCTGGCCCTTCGCCCAGCTCGGCTCGTTCATCGCCTACAAAGCCAAGAAGGCCGGAGTACCGGTCGTCTACGTCGATCCGGCCTACACCAGCCAGGAATGCTCGCAGTGTCATCACATCGCACGCGGAAACCGGCCTGCCCAGGCTGTTTTCTCGTGCCGGGTCTGCGGCTTCGTTGAGCACGCGGACCACAACGCGTCCCACAACATCGCCCACCGTGGGTGGTACGTGTGGGTCTGCGGGGCCCAGTCAATGGCCCCTGAACTCACCCTCATCGCGTGAGTCCTGGACGCAGCCGACCCCGTCACAGCCAGTGATGACTCGAGCAGCAAATCCGGTCGATCCCGACCGGGTAGTTGACGTGACGATGGCTCCACTTGCCCCATGATCAATGATGATTGCCAGTGGCAGATGGCCCTGCTGCTGTACCGCGGTAACTCCAGGCATTTGGCGCTCTGGTAGTCAGCACACCTGATTCCGGTGCTGGTTGGTGCTGATGTCCTCCCCCCTGAGACCGGAAGACCGCAGGTCCTAGCTCTGATCGGATGAGTAGTCGTACTTAATTACGCGATGTCTGGCCCTCGTGTGCACGGACACTGGGTCGTGACTCCGTCGAAAGGAGCCCCCGTGGAACCGAGTGGGCGACCACCAGGCACGGCGAAGTCAGCAGGCCGGCCAGATCCGAGCCGATGGCGGGCCTTGTGGGTCACGCTGGTGGCGGGCTTCATGATCCTGCTCGATGTGACGATCGTCGCGGTCGCGCTGCCCTCGATGCAAAGGGAACTGGGCGCCTCCCCGGCCGCAGTGCAATGGGTGGTGTCCGGGTATGCGCTGACGTTCGCGCTTGCGCTGGTGCCGGCCGGACGTCTTGGCGATGCGATCGGCCGACGCCGGATCTTCCTCGGAGCGCTCGCGGCCTTTGTCTTGTGCAGCGTCGCAGCGGGGGCGGCCCCGACGATCACCCTGCTCGTCATCGCCCGCATGGCGCAAGGAATCGCCGCCGGCTGCCTTGCTCCGCAGAATTCTGCGCTGATCCAACAGATGTTCACTGGAGCCGAGCGTGCTCGTGCCTTCGGGTTGTTCGGTGCCACTGTCGGCATCTCCAGTGCGGTCGGTCCGATCACCGGAGGCGTCATCCTCGCCTTGGCCACCGGACCCGAGGGCTGGCGCTGGATCTTCTTCGTCAACGTCCCCGTGGGTGCCGTGGCACTCGTACTCGGCTACCGGCTGCTGCCCCGCGTCGCCCCGGGCAGGAGGGGACACCTCGATCTGTCGGGCGTTGCCCTGATCGGTTGCGGTGTCCTGGCGGTCCTGCTGCCGTTGGTCCAAGCCGACTCCGGCGGCGTGCGCCGTCTGTGGTGGCTCTTCCCAGTAGGGGCACTGCTGCTGGTCGGCTTCGGGCGGTGGGAGCGCCGAGTCGCCGCCCAAGGCGGGGAACCGCTGCTGCATCCAAGGTTGATTACCGAAACCCGTGGCTATGCGACCGGTGCCAGCCTGGCGACGCTCTACTTCATGGGATTCAGCGGTGTGTGGATTGTGTTCGCGCTGTTCTTCCAGAACGGCCTGGGCTATTCGCCGCTGCAGTCCGGACTGGCCGTGACACCGTTCGCCGTGGGCTCCGCGGGAGCGGCCGTCGTGGCCGGACGGCTTGTGGAGCGGATGGGCAGGCTGCTGACCGTGCTCGGCCTGGTCGGCGTCATTGCTGGGCTCGCCGCAGCGGCGCTGCTGCTCAGGTTCGCCCCGCCTTCGGTCGCTGTCTGGGCCGCTGTCCCCGCCCTCCTCTTGGGCGGTATCGGCAGTGGTTTCGTCATCTCCCCGAATGTGACGATGACGCTGCGGGATGTTCCGGTGCGGATGGCGGGCGCCGCCGGCGGTGCGCTGCAGACCGGACAGCGCCTGGGTGGGGCAGTGGGGACGGCCGCGCTGCCCGGCACGTACTACCTGGTACTGACCTCAAGCGGGGACGACTACCGGCTGGCCGTGGCAGCGTCCGTCGGCATCGGCATCGCCGCCATCTTGGCGGCGTTGGGCATCGCGCTCATCGAGTGGCGTACCGACCGTGGCGCAACAGCGGCCCCGTGCCCGCCCGAAGTCGTCCACGGGCACTGTCATGCCGCCCAAAGCTGAGACTGGTCGGGCTCCGACCCGGACAGTGGTCCTCGGCTCAGGCTGGAGCAGACAGTGCCGATCGCGCGAGTTGGCTGGCATCGACCGCGGCGATCCACGCAGGGAGCATGGCGCCGCGCCGGCCCTGTCTGTCGTCATCGGCGGATCTTTCGACGTGCGGCTGCGTGACGACGGCGCGGAGAATGGAGGAAAGGTCCGGTGGCGGGAGGACCGCCATGCCCCGGGGCAGTGGTGGTGACCTCCTCACGGAGGTGGTGACGATGCCGACGTGGCGATTGCGGGATTTCCGCGACGACGATCTGGACCGTGCCATCCAGATCTGGGACCAGAATCAGCAGGCGGACGAGGCACCTGCCGTCTTCCCCGTATCGGAGGTCGTGACCGCGGCCAGGGCCGACGGGCCGACCGTCGTGGCGGTGGTCGGTGACGAACTGGTGGGCATCGCTGTGGCGCAGACTCACGGCGAACGGGGCTGGATCACATTGGTGGCCCTGGGCGTCGGGTGGCGTAACCGCGGGATCGGAAGCTCCTTGATCGCCGAGATCGAGCGGCGCCTGCGGTCACAGGGGGTCCGCCGGATCGGTGCGCTCCTCGTGCCGGGGGCGACCGGATCCGCTGCTTTGGAGCACTCCGGTTACCGGTCCCGCGGTGGGCTCGTCTTCTACGAGAAGGTCGAGCACCTCGGCGCGAGCGACGCTGGACTTCTCGCGGAACTCGGGGGAAGGATGGTGCCTGGGGGACTGTGGGACAGCCTCGCGGGAATGGAACGGGTGAAGGAGACCATCGAGCGGCGGATCGTGCTGCCGCTGGCCCAGCCCGCGCTCGCCGAGCAGTACGGAGTGGTGCCGCCGAAGGCGGTCATCCTCTTCGGGCCGCCGGGCACTGGCAAGACCAGTTTTGCCAAAGGGGTCGCCTCCCGGCTGGAGTGGCCCTTCGTGGAGCTCTTCCCCTCCCGGCTCGCATCATCGGGGGAGGGCGGACTGGCGACCTCGCTTCGCGAGGCGTTCACCGATTTGGCCGAGCTGGAGACGGTGATCCTCTTCATCGACGAGGTCGAGGAGATCGCCTCCGTCCGGTCCGGCACGGCTGGCGACCCCGGTCACGGAGTCACCAACGAACTCCTCAAGCTGATACCCGGCTTCCGCGACCACGATGATCGGCTCCTGATCTGTGCCACGAACTCCGTCCGCTCCCTCGACCCAGCGTTCCTACGGCCGGGCCGCTTCGACTACGTCATCCCCGTCGGCCCTCCGGATCCGGTGGCCCGGACGGCGGTCTGGCAGCGCTATCTCCGCCCTGCCGCGGCCGATGTCGACCTGCAACGCCTGGTGGAAGCCAGCGAGATGTTCACACCGGCCGACATCGAGTTCGCGGCACGCAAGGGCGCGCAGACCGCCTTCGAACGCGAAGTCGCCCACGGGAAAGGCACACCGCCCAGCACGGAGGACTACCTCCAGGCTATTGCGCAGACCCGCCCCACACTGACTGAGCAAGCGCTGAAGGACTTCGCCGAGGACACCGAGCAGTACGTGCGCATGTGACCTCGAGACGCCGGCCCCATGCATGATGAGGAACTCCTCGCGCACGGCACTGAGCACGGAGTCCGCCTGTTCATCACCCTCGGGCGGGGCCCGGGCGATGGTCACGGCGCCCACGATGGAACTCACCGCCTCCCATGCCTGCCGATACTGCTCATCAGCAGTGCCGTGCGGGGCCGGGGCCAAAACAGTGACCGGGTCCGCCATCTGGCGTCTGTACGCGTCCCGCACGGAGTCGCCCGCGCGCGCCACGTCGGCGCTGAGCGGCGGCGTGACGCATCCGTCGGCGGGGTTGGCTTGGTGCTGCTCGCTGAGTCAGAAGTCCTAACGGAATGAGGCTGGGACAATCTGGTTGTGGCTGAGGCGCTGGTTCACCACCATGAGCCCTGGCGGTTGAATGCAGTCAGAACAGCGGGTGCAGGGTGGAACTGATCAGTCTCTCGGATGGGGACAACGGCTTCCGGGTGCGTGTGCTGGGGCGTCGGTCACCGGGTGTGCTGCACCTTCATGACCAACTCGACGCAGAGGCCTTGATTACGAGCAGTTTCGTCAGCGGTCGATTGACCATGTCCCTGTTCCCGTCCGACCTGGACGACTGGTCCTGTGCTCTGGATCTCCTCGCTGCAGGGCAAGACATCTGCTGGAGGGACGACGACCATAGCCCTGAGATCAGGATCCAGCCTCACAACGAAGAGCATGGGACTCTCACAGTTTATGTAGAGGATCCGAGCAGTTCGTGCGTCTCCGTGTTCCTTCCCATGAACCTTGAAGAGGGTTGGATCGACGAGCAACGGAGGCTGCTTGGGCGGGTGCTGAAGCAGTGGCCGAGCGAGGTCCTGCGGTCCTCACCAGGCGTCTATGAGTGGCGGCGCTGAACTGCTGCCAGGCGTCGCCAGCAGATGAGTGCGCATCCCAGGGTGAGGAAGGCTTCGTGGATGTCGTCGTGGATCTCCCAGCGGATCCGCAGGCGACGGAACCAGTGCACGTGAGCGAACGCGCGCTCCACAACTCAGCGTTGGGCGCCGAGCCCGGAGCCGTGCTCGATGCCCCGTCGAGCGATCAGCGGCTTCACGCCGAGATCCCAGACCAGACGGCGATACTTGTCGACTTCGCTCGCGAACACCTCGTCCCTGGCCCTGACCATCGTCAAGCGCCCCGACGACAGCGCCGGCTTCACCGTCTTGCCTCGGCGGTGGTGCGTCGAGCGCACCCTGGCCTGGCTGATACGCCGCCGGGGCCTGGTCCGTGACTACGAACGGCTGCCCGTGACGAGCGAGGTGATGGTGATGTGGTCGATGACCGTGCTCGTGGGACGCCGTCTGGCCCGGCTCCGGCCGCCCTCACCCGGCTGAGGCCCTCGCCGCCGCGAACCGCCCGGACGCCGACTGCACCACCCAGCCCCGTTCCTCCAGGCGCTTCAACTTCGCCCTCAGTCCCTCGACCTTCGCGGGGACCAGCTCGAGTTCCAGCAGCTGGGCCAAGTCCTTGGCCCGCAGCCCGCCTTGAGGCGTCCGGGCGGCAAGCGCCGGCATGATCCGCTGGTAGTCCGGCGCGAGCACCTCCACGTCGAGGCCCTCCCGGCGATGCGGCACCACCTAGCCCTGCTTCGGCACCACCCGGGCGTATCCGGGTAGTCCACCGCCGCCCATCAGCTCGTGGGCGACGTGACGCCGGGCTCTGCCTCACCGTCGCCGGCGCAGGGTGCTTCCCGAAGCTGGCCGGCAGCCGCAGTTCGTGGGCGTAGCGCCGTGACGGTCGAGTGCCCGCCGGAGCGACGGTGGACGGATCGAGGATCTCCCTTGGGCCACTGTCCCGTAGGAACTGGACCACCTTTCGACCCAGGTCTTGATCGCGTGAGACTGGCTCGTCAGCCTGTTGTCAGGTTCTGCAGTCCTTGATGTCCGGTCGGGTGGCTCGTCCACGACGTGCCCGGGCTCGACGCACGTCGCAGTTCTGCATCGTCGTCGAGGAAGTCTTGTCCTCCTCTCCTGGTGGGGAGTGGTCAGGGTGATCACAGACTGTCGGCCGGCAGGTCCAGCTCGGCCTCTGCGATCTTGCGGGCAAAGCCGGTGAGAGGTGCCGTGCGCTGATCGGCGCTGGTGTTGATGTATGCGCTGGCCCCGTCGACCACGGCGAGAATGCGCACGGCGGCCGCCCATGGATCGTTGCAGCGGAACGCCTGGTCCTCGACTCCCTCGGCGATGATCTGCTCGATGCGATGACACCAGCGCAGTTCCTGGCTCACCACCTGCTCGTGGAGCGCGGGGCGGTAGCGCGACAGGTTTCGCGCGTTGAGCCAGAGCCGGCTGATGTTGTCGAACTCGACGCCCGAGATCAGGGTGAAGAACCGCTGGAGGGTGTGCAGGGCGTCGCCGCTGCGGCGCTCGGGGGAGGACTCCGGCAGGAGACTGTCCAGCTCCGCCATGGTGGCACTGGTGAACGCCTCGGCCACGAGGTTCTCGACCGCCGGGAAGTAGTGGTGGATGAGTCCGGGCTGCACTCCGAGGTCGTCGGCGAGCCGCTGCCGAGTGATGCACTCCAGGCCTTCCTGGAGTCCGACCTGCGCGGCCGCTGTGACGATCTCGTGGCGGCGTTCGGCCGCTGACTTGCGAACTTGCTTGCCGGAGCCTCTTGACGTCATGGCGGCAATGCTATTGGCTTTGCAGCCAAATAGGCAATTGGCTCTACAGCCAATAGCTGGGTGCTGCCAGGGGCGACCGCCGCCGAGCAGGCCCCGTCACCCCGAGCAAGGCCGACTCGACAGTCGGCGACTCGGGGTGGGCGACGCGACCAGGGGCACCCGCACTTGAACCATTGCCAGGAGACCAACGTGCACGACACCCGCACCGATGCCGGTGATCTGGCCGAGTACGGCTACCAGCAGGAACTGAAACGCACCCTGTCCGCGTGGGCCGTGTTCGCGATCGGATTCGCGACGATCTCACCCGTGGTCGGCATCTACGCCGTCGTACAGCTGGGATTCGCCTTCGCCGGACCCGCCTGGATCGGGGCGGTCGTCGTCGCCTTCCTGGGGCAGCTGCTCGTGGCTACGGTCTATGCCGAACTGTCCTCACAGTTCCCCATCACCGGAGGCGTCTACCAGTGGGTCCGGCGGCTGGGCGGGCCACGGCTGGGCTGGCTGGTGGGCTGGATCTATCTCGCCTCGGCCGTCGCTTCCCTGACCACTGTGGCCTACCTGGGTGCGACCTGGCTGCACATGCTCGTCAGCGATGAGGCGCTGTCACCAGTGACCCACGTCCTGCTGGGCGTGGTCTTCATCGCCGTGGCTCTCGGCATCAACCTGCTGGGAGTCAACCCGGTCAAGCACTTCCTCAACGCGGGCATCATCGCCGAGGGCGTCGCCTCCATCGCCGTCAGCGTGATCCTGCTCCTCTTCGCGCGCCACAACGGGTTCGGCATCCTGCTCGACACCCTGGGCGCTGAAGGCGCCTCCGGCGGGTCAGTCGCGGCCGGGTTCCTGACATGCCTGGCGGTGGCCGGCTGGGCCTTCCTGGGTTTCGACGCCACGACGCAGGTCGCCGAGGAGACCGAGCAGCCCCGTCGCAGCGTGCCGCGGGCCCTGCTGCGCTCCTACCTGTTCGTCTCCTTCACCGTCCTGCTCACCTCGCTCGCCGTGACACTCGCGCTGCCCCGCCCCGAAGACGCCGTCTCCGGGAAGATCGTCGACCCCGTCTTCGCCGCCGTCACCGCAGGCCTGGGGGCATGGAGCGAGAAGCCCTTCATCGTCGTTGTCCTGATTGCCTTCTTCGCCTGTGCCATCTCGATCCAGACCTACATCGGGCGGGCCGTCTACGCCTTCGCACGTGACCGGCAGCTGCCCTTCTCCGCCCGGCTCGCCACCGTCGGACCGCGCCAGATTCCCTGGGTCTCGCTCGTCGTGACAGCCGCCCTCGCCGGCCTTGGCCTCGTGCTCGGCCTGAACGGCAACGCGGCGGCCACGCTGATCGCCTTCGGGTCGGGTGGCTTCTACTTCATCTTCCTGGCGGTCGCCGCCGTCGCACTCTTCGCGCGCCTGCGCGGTCGTTGGAATCCGACGGCGGGCGACCTGTGCCTGGGCCGGACCGGCCTGCTGATCAACGTGCTTGCCGTGGCGTGGCTGCTCTTCGAGGCAGTCAACATCGCCTGGCCCCGCGCCGAACTGGCCCCGGCCGGAGGCAGCTGGATACAGGTCTGGGCCGTGGTCCTGGTCTTCTCCGCGCTGTTCGCCGTGGGCCTGGCCTACGTCGTGATCGCCAAGCCGCACACCCAGCTTCCGCTCCACCAGATCACCGAACAGACCACCGAAGAAGTTGAGGCGTCCTGATGTCCACACAACTGTCTCCCGCCATCGCCTTCGACCCCGCCGTGGGACTCCACACCCGCGAGATCACCCATCGGCCTGCCGGGCCGGGCGAGGTCGAGATCGACGTGCGCGCTGCGGGGGTGTGCCACTCCGACCTCCACATCCTTACCGGCGACTGGCCCAGCGACCGCCCCCTCGTGCTCGGCCACGAGGCTGCCGGCGTGGTGACGGCAGCGGGGGAGGGAGTCACCGCACTGAAGACAGGCGACCACGTCGTACTGTCCTGGTTTGCTCCCTGCCGCCGTTGCCGCAAGTGCCTGGCCGGAATGGCCTGGCTGTGTACGGGCACCCAGGCTGTGGCCAACACACTGCCCGACGGAACGACGCCGTTCACGGATGCCGACGGCGAGGAGGTCTGGCCCTACCTGGGGCTGGGCGCGTTCACCAACCGGCTCGTCGTTCCGGAATCGGCTGCGGTCAAGGTTCCGGACGAGCTGCCGTTCGGCATCGGAGCCCTTCTGGGCTGCTCCATCTCCACCGGCATCGGCGCGGTCCTGAACACCGCTGGTGTCCGGCCCGGCGAATCCGCCGTCGTCATCGGCGCCGGAGGGGTGGGGCTGTCCGTGGTGATGGGCCTGCGGCTGGTCGGAGCCGACCCCATCATCGCGGTCGACCTCTCGCCCGAACGCCTCGCCGCCGCCGAACGCTTCGGAGCCACCCACACTCTCAACGGCGCCACGACCGACGTGGCCGCCTGGTGCCACGAGGAACTCGGCGGGGCCGACTACGCCTTCGAGGCCATCGGCAACCCCAAGGTCATCGAAACCCTCCCGGCCATGCTCACCTCCGGCGGGGCGGCCGTCCTGGTCGGCATGGCCGCCGTCGGGGCGACAGGCGCGTTCAACCTCTTCGACCTCGCCGACCAGGGCAAGCGCATTCTCGGATGCAACTACGGCTCCAGCGTCGGTGCGATCGACATCCCCAAACTGGCCCGTCTCTACCTGGCAGGCCGCCTGCCCCTGGACGAGCTGATCGGCTCCGTCCGTCCCCTTCGGGAGGCAGCCTCCGCGTTCGAGGACCTCGCGTCGAACGTCGGGGTCCGCACGATTTTGGAGCCGTAGAACTCCTCAACGCCGGTCCCGTGGTGCACATGTACGTGGGAACGGCCTCCGGCCCACCACACCCCCAACATTTCCTGGAGACTTGATGTACGCCGTCACCGACCCGTCCACCGGCACGACCGAAGAGACCTATCCGACTGCCACCGATGCCGAGGTCACGGCAGCCGTCGAGGCCGCCCACACGGCCGCCGCCTGGGGACGCGACAGCTCAGTGGCCGAACGTGCCACGCTCCTGCGCCGACTCGGCGACCTGCACAGCCGACACCGTGCAGAACTGGCGGGCAGCATCGTGCGGGAGATGGGCAAGCCGCTCGCGGAGGCCGAGGGCGAGATCGACTTCTGCGTCGACATCTACCACTACTACGCGGACCATGCCGAGGCATTCCTCGCCGATGAGGAACTCGACGTGACCTCGGGCCCCGGCCGTGCCGTCATCCGGCGCAGCCCGGTGGGCGTCCTGCTCGGCATCATGCCGTGGAACTTCCCCGCCTATCAGGTCGCGAGGTTCGCTGCCCCGAACCTCGCCCTGGGCAACACGATCGTCCTCAAGCACGCCCCGCAGTGCCCGGCCACCGCGGCGCTGCTCGAGCGGCTGTGCACCGAGGCCGGCTTCCCCGCCGGCGCGTACGTCAACGTCTACGCCACCAATGAACAGATCGCCCAGGTGATCGCCGACCCACGCGTCCAGGGCGTGTCCCTCACCGGCTCCGAGCGGGCAGGCGCCGCGGTGGCCGAGATCGCCGGACGGCACCTGAAGAAGGTCGTCCTCGAACTCGGCGGCTCCGACCCGTTCATCGTGCTGGCCACGGACGACCTCGATTCCGTCGTAGAGGCCGCAGTCTCCGCCCGGCTCGACAACACGGGCCAAGCCTGCAACGCCGCCAAGCGATTCGTCGTCGTGTCCGACCTCTACGACGCGTTCGTCGAGAAGTTCACCGCCCGGCTCCTCGCCCGTCAGACTGGCGCACCGTTGTCGTCGGTCGCCGCCGCCGACGCCCTCGGCCGCCAGGTGGACGCCGCCCTCGCCGAAGGCGCAACGCTGCACACCGAAGGGGAACGTTACGGCGCCTACTTCCCCGCCGGAGTCCTCACCGGACTCACCACGGAGCACTCCATGGCACGTGAGGAGCTCTTCGGCCCGATCGCGATGGTCTTCCCGGCGATCGACGAGGACGACGCGCTACGCATCGCCAACGACACCCCCTATGGCCTCGGCTCCTATCTCTTCACCACGGATCCGGCACAGGCCGCACGCGTCGCCGACCGCATCGAAGCCGGCATGGTCTTCATCAACGGCGTCGGCGCCGAGGGAGCCGAGCTGCCGTTCGGCGGCATCAAACGCTCCGGATTCGGACGAGAACTGGGCCGGCCGGGCATCGAAGAGTTCGTGAACAAGAAGCTCATCCGCACGATCGCATGAGTCCCGACGGGCGGCTGTCGGAGGGCAGTTGGAATTCCCGCCGACGGCCGCCTGACCGGGGACTTGCTTGGCCACGCCGATTTTCACCGGCTCCGGCTGCTGGGATGGCGAAGGCGGCCCGGGCGCCGTCGCGTTCGTCGTCGATGAACCGCTTGCGGCCGTCGACCGAAAACGCTGTGCCCAAGCTGGAGACAGGTTGCTCCCACCGCGAGAGCGCTTGATCATCGGCGACAGCTGACGTGGATCGCGGCGACCCAGGAACCGGCCGCGCTCATCGACGCCGGGGCTGCCGAGACTCGTCGGGCCGCACCTGCGCGGTGGCCGTCGCCTCCAACGCCAGCCGGTCCAACGCAGGGGCCCAATGCCACGTCAGAGCCCAATCGTCCGGGGGGCCGCACGGTTGGCTTGTGTGAGAGGCCGTGCGACGACGATGCCGCGCCGGAGTGTTCCGGCGGGGCAGGCGCGCGCTGCAGGGTGCCGTGTCAGGCGTGGGCATCGTTGTACTCGCGAGGCTCGCCCCGGTCCTCGCATAGCCCGTATCCGCCGGCGCCGGGGCGTTCCCGCGTTCTGGGGCATGACGTTTGGGGCCGTGCGCCTGCGAGCGCGGAACGGGCCCCTCTCGCGATCGCTATCAGAAGTGTCCGTCGCTGGAGGGCCGAGACACCGGGCCGTGAGCAAAACGGGACAAACACGTATGGATACCCAGGGTGTGTTGCAGGGGCGTCGGGATCCCATGCGTGCCCGCTGCTCAGGGCGGGGTGCTGCGTTGGGCTGATCATGAGCGACCGACGTGAACACGACGAATACGCCAGCGGCGTCCGTGCAGAACTCAACGGAAGCTACTGGCTCGACGCCCCCGAGCGCGACGGGCACAATCCAGGCGACTGCCGATGGTGCAAAGCCCTGGCGAAGGCCGAAGCCGAGGCGAGGCGGCGTAGGAATTCCCAGACCGGTACCGACTGAACCCCGCCCCCATTTCCGGCGGGCGCGCCCGAGTTCGCCACCTCGACACGCCCGCCGGTCCTCACCCGCAGGAGCGGCGGGTTTCGACGGGGTAGTGCACGCAGCCGCAGCTGAGAGGCCGTATGCGTTCGCAGTTGGCTGCTTCGCGGCGGGGCGGCGTCGTTCGCCAGATCGGTGGACAGGACCGAAGGCCGGCGCCGTCAGGATGACGAAGAGCCGGCGTCGATCGCCGACCGCCGGGGGCGTTCTTACTGCCCACGAGGCCGGCGAGGACGAGGTGGAAGGTGTTCCCGCGCGGAGTCGGGAGCACGGGACGCAGACGGCCGCGAGTCTGTTACGGCAGCGGACGGAAAGCCGCTCGCCCAGCTCGTGGCGGTTGGCCTCATCCTTATCAGGTCGATCACTGCGGGTTCCTGACGCTGTAAGTCGGCGAGCGCGCGGCGCCGGAGTGGTCGCTAGCGTCTGCCTCGATCTGACTCGGCTCTTGAGGGCTGGTTGTGTCCGGGTTCTAGGCCGAGGCTTCCTCCAGCAGCTTCTGGAAGGCCGGCGTGGCCAGCAACTCGGCGTTGGCCGGGTTGTCCAGCGCCGCCCGGAATTCGGGGGTGTCCAGCACCGCTTGGAACGCGTCGTCCACGCGCTGGTCCTTCCAGATCTGCTGAACGGTCAGATCGGGATACGAGCTGACGAAGACCCCCGCGGGCTCCTGATGGGCGACGAACCAGTCCTTCGCCCCTGGATCGCTGACGCCAGGGAACCCTTCGCTGTGCGAGAAGATCACGTCGAAGTTCGCGCCGACCACCGTTTTGCCGAAGTCGTCGATATATGTGTCCCAGGAGCCGTCGAAGACACTGGCGAACATGAACTGAGTGTCGTTGTCGAAGATCACGTGCCGTGCGTCATGCAGTGTGCCGATCTGGCGCAGCGCCGCACGGTTCTCCACGCTGGCGATCCTGGCGAGATCCTCACGCAGGGCATCCGCATGGCCCGGCTTGATCTTGGTGAAGACGGTGAACTCGCTGCAGACCCCATCTTTCCTGCCCGGGCGCTCGGGATGTGCTGATTGGGCTGCACCTGTCGTCGCAGTCATCGTGAGATCCTCCTGCCACGGATCGGTCCGAGGGTCGCCAAGCGCTCGGACATAAGGCGCCATCGCCCTCACCTCCAATCCTCACTCCAGACGCACCGCCTTGCACCCCTGGCCATGGGCCGTGTGATCATCCGCCGGCGCGGATTCTCGATTACCTGTGGATAGAGAGCCTCTATGGCTGGCAGGCAGGGCACGCGGTCGGCGGAGTCTTAGTACTCCAGTGAGATTTCGTGTCCTGAGCTGCTGTTTGTCGTTGGTCGGGTATGGACGTGATACCTGAAGTCGATTGCTGGAAGGCCGAGTTGGAGTCGGTTTTGGCTCGGGTGGCGGGCCGGTTCGGGCGGGCGGATCTGCGGTGGCGGATGCGTGACTACGTGCGGGGACTCATGGCGCCGGTCGGGCGGAAGAACGGCTGGCAGCTGGCCGAGTGGGCCGGCCACCGTGATCCGGCGGGCCTGCAGCACCTGCTGAACGGTGCCCGCTGGGACGCCGATGCCGTTCGCGACGACGTGCGGGACTATGTCGCCGAGCGGCTCGGCCCGGGCGGGGTGCTGATCATCGATGACACCGGGTTCGTCAAGAAGGGCACCACCTCGGCCGGGGTGGGCCGGCAGTACACCGGAACCTCGGGCAAGATCGACAACTGTCAGACCGGCGTGTTCGCCGCCTACGCCACCAGCTCGGGCCGGGCCCTGGTGGACCGGGAGCTCTACCTACCGAAAGCCTGGACCTCCGACCGCGAGCGGTGCCGGGCAGCAAAAATCCCTGATGAACGCGGCTTTGCCACCAAGGGCGAGCTGGCCCGGGAGATCGTGCGCCGCTGCCTGGCCGCGGGCCTCCCGGCCGCCTGGGTGACCGCGGACGAGGCTTATGGGCAGGACTGGAACTTCCGCCGCCTGCTCGAGCAGCTCGGCCTCGGTTACGTGGTTGCGGTGCCCAAGTCCCAGCAGATCAAGTCCCTAGCCGGCTGCTGGCGCATCGACCAGCTCATCGACGAAGCCCCCGCCGATGCCTGGCAGCGGCTGTCCTGCGGTGACGGGGCGAAGGGCCCGCGCGTCTATGACTGGGCCGCGGCGAAACTGCCCGCCAACATCATTTTCGACCCAGATCCGCCGACCCATAATCGCTGGGTGCTGGCCCGCCGCAGCCTGTCCGACCCCACCGAGATTGCCTACTACCTTGCCCACGCACCCGTCGGCATCGAGATCGACGAACTCGCCCGGATCGCCGGTAGCCGGTGGGCAGTCGAGGAATGCTTCCAGGCCGCGAAGAACGAGTGCGGCCTGGACGAGTACGAGGTCCGCCGCTATCCGGGCTGGTATCGGCACATCACCCTGGCCATGCTCGCGCATGCCTTCCTGACCGCCCTGGCTGCCCAAGAGGCCCACCGGGAAACCGCAGAAACGAACCGACCAGCCTCGTCTCCCTCACCGTGGCAGAAATCCGACGGCTCCTGGACACTCTGCTGCCCCACCCCAGACCCGAACTCAACCAGCGTCAGCATGCCCTGAGATGGTCCCACTAGCGCAGACACCACCAAGCCATCGCCCAACGATGCCACTACCGGAAAAGAGCCAGCTCAGGACACCAAATCTGACTGGAGTATTAGAGATCATCTCAATTGGCGATGCCGGTAACCTGATGATGTGTTGCTGACTGAGCGTCTGGTCCCTGATGGACTGTGGGAGTTGTTCCAGCGGGTGGTGCCGGAGGCGCCGACTCGGGCGCAGGGTGGTGGTCGGCGCCGTTATGGGGACCGTGAGGTGTTGGCGGCGATTGTCTTTGTGGCCACGACCGGTTGTACGTGGTCGCAGGTCCCGCCGGTGTTCGGGCCGTCGGGGGCCACTGCTCACCGCCGGTTCATGGAGTGGAGCCGACAACGGGTCTGGGCGAAACTGCATCGTCTGGTTCTGGACGAGCTGGGGGCTCGAGGCGAGCTGGACTGGTCACGATGCGCAATCGACTAGGTGAACATGCGAGCCCTCAAAAAGGGGACCTGACGGGTCCGAATCCTGTAGATCGGGGCAAGTACGGCTCGAAGATCCACTTGATCACCGAGCGGACCGGACTGCCGCTTTCCGTCGGCATCTCCGGCGCCAACCTTCATGACAGCCAGGCCCTCGAACCGCTCGTGCGCGGCATCCCACCGATCAGATCCCGGCGCGGTCCACGCCTTCGGCGCCCAGCCAAGCTTCACGCCGACAAGGCTTACGACAACCGTCACCTGCGGCAATGGCTCCGCTTACGCCATATAACACCGCGCATCGCCCGCAAGGGAGTTGAGACGTCCCAGAAGCTGGGGCGCCACCGGTGGACCATCGAACGCACCATGGCCTGGCTCGCCGGCTGCCGACGTCTCCACCGTCGCTACGAGCGGCAGGCAATCCACTTCCTGGCCTTCACCAGCATCGCCTGCACCCTCATCTGCTACCGCAGACTCACCAATTGAGATGATCTCTTAAATGACCCAGTCAAGCGTCGCTGCCCAGGTTCCGGGGCGTTGGCATCCGGAGGGCACGGGTTGCCGCTGGCCACCACTTTGGGAGCGAGGTGGAGCGAGGCGGGCCGCGACCTGCGACAACCCGACATCTGCTTCCCCTGCCAACCACTGGAGTTCCCCGTGGTTCCCTGCTCGATCTGGCACGTTTGTGGCACGCCCGCAGCGCTCAGACTGTTTCGCGATCCAGCAAGACAAGCCCGTCTACGTTACTCAGGCGGTCACGCATTTCGTCGTTCGGCGTCTCGGTGATGGTGAACAACAGCGTCCCAACCATGGGGTGTTCCGGAGCGTAGAGATCGACCGAGTGGTCATCACCAGGGATGGTGTTGGGCTGAATCTCGATCCTGCCGCAACTGGCCTGGGCAACGTGGTAGGCGCCTCGGTAGTCACTCTCGCGCTCAACGAACTGCACTCCGAGGGACGTGCTGATGAGGCGAATCAACGCAGTCGGGGTGTGAGCGTTCGTGCCGTAGGCGTCGTAGTCAAGCATCGCGCCGACCCTAGCCTGTGGGCGCCGGCCCCAGGACTTGAACCTGTGGCCTCATCCTTATCAGGTCGATCACGGGGCCCTGAACCGGTATCGGCAATCCGCCCGGGTAGCAACGCCTGGCCGAGATGGCCGTCAATGTGGCTGGCCGCACTGCGCCTGCGCGCGGCAGAGATTTGAACGGCTGCGTTGATCCTAGGTCGGCGGCGACTTGACGGATGGACTCAGCAGGCGCCGACGCGAACGGCGGTCGCGGCCAGGGTGGTGTAGTACATCGTGAAGCGTCCCCCCAGGGAGTCGATGGCGCCCCCGACGGCATCCAGTACCTCGGCCAGTTGATCGGGACGGAGTTGGGTGAGACCGCCGGTGGTGGGTAGCGGATCCAGCCATTGGTCGCGCGTGTAGGACTGCTCCCAGTCGAATCGCCACTGTTCGGGATCATTGAACTGTTCGGTCTCCCGGATCTTGTCGGCGAACTTCGCGTATGCCGCCTGGTAGAGGTCGAGCGGACGTCGGGCCGGTTGGCCGTTGAGCGGGGAGTCGGGCGCCGCCCGCCGGAAGGCAGCGGCGAACGGTTCGGCCACCGCGGCTGGCGGCTCGTACACGTGCCCGAAGATCGCCAGCCGTCCCCCTGGACGCAGCACACGTGCCGCCTTCACGGCGCCGGCGACCGGATCGACCCAATGCCACGACTGGGCGGCGATGACCGCGTCGAACGTCCGGCCGGCTGGCTGCCAGGCTTCGAAGGTCGCCACTTCGACCTCCAGGCCGCGGGCTCGCGCGACGTCGGCCATCCGCCCATCGGGCTCGACGCCGAGCACGGCGGAGCCGGCCGCCTGGAACTGGCGGGCTGCGATGCCGGTGCCGCAGCCGATGTCGAGCACGTCGGGCCCAGGGCTCCCGGCAACGATCCGCGTCACCAATGCATCTGGGTAGCCGGGCCGGGCCTGGTCATAGCGTTGCGCGTCCATGCCGAACGACTCGGCCATCCGCCGGGCCTTATGCGACTCCGCTGGGGGCGGTTCCGATTGCTCTGGCGGTAGAGTGGGCATGCGCCCACCTTAGTGGGCGCATGCCCACTCGACAACGGGTGCTAGCGAGCTGATGCACGAGAGGATCTGCGAGTGCCGACTGGGGTGCACCTTCGCGACGCGCGGCAGCAACTGTTCGACGCTGCCGAACGCGTGCTTCTGCGGGACGGGCCGAACGGGCTGACCAGCCGGGCCGTCACTGACGAGGCGGGATGCGCCAAAGGCGTCCTGCACCGGCACTTCTCCGACTTCGACGCCTTCCTCGCCGACCTCGTACTCGACCGTGCCGCGCAGCTCGAGACGCAGGCGAGTGCACTGCGCGAGTCCGCAGGCACCGGCACAGTCGCCGACAACCTCACCAGCGCGCTGACCAGTCTGTTCGGACCGATTCCGGTGGCAGTCATCCCGCTCATCACCTTCCGGGACGAGCTGCGCGCACGGCTGCGGCAAGCAATGCCCGGAGGCGGCATCGCGATACTCGCCCAGGCCACGACAGCGTTTTCCGCATATCTGGCCGACGAGCGTGAACTGGGCCGCATCGCGGCCGACACCGACATCGACTCACTCACTCTCTCCCTGGTCGGTGGCGGGCATCTCCTGTTCACAGACCGCGACCCCGGCCCGCCGACCACGGCAGTCGTCAACAAACTCGTGACAGCGGTCATCGCCGACGCCGTGCAACGACGACCGAATTAAGGGCCACTTGGCGATCTCGGCGGGCGGGAAGCACGGATCGCACGAGGCCAGCTCGCCAGGTCCATAGACCGTCCGGGACGCCGGATCGACGGGCCGGACGCAGTTCCCTGACGCGCTCTTTCAGCACGGTCAGGCCACGGCCCCAGCCGATTCGTTCGGCGATCACCGTCGCCGGCATCTGCGGCCACTGCTCGAGCAGTTCGCGGATCTGCGGCTCGACGACATCGATGATCGAGCCCTTGCTGCCCGCTGATACTGATCCGTCGGCTTCTCCGGGCCGAGGAGATGCGGTGAGAGTCATTGCGAGGAAGTTGAGCATCTCGAGGAACGCCGTTCGCAGAGCCATTGCGGACGATGCTCCACCGAGAGCCAGGCTGCTGGAGGGGCAACTGTCCAGCGTCCGATACCGGTCCACTTTTCAGCCGTGGCAGACAGGCCGCCGCTGTTCGCGTCTGTTGGTGTCAGCTGCTGACGTCAGGAACCGGGGCGCTCGACGAGTTCGGGCTACTTGCACGCCGGATCATCACCACAACGTGCACCGCCTGCTCCGGGTAGGCCCATAGCCGTACAGGCACTCCAGCCCCTTCACACTCGATCACCAGTGCTCTGGTCGGGACCCACAACATTTCGCGGAAGGTCGCTCGGCGCGCGCGGATGTAGCGCAGATCTTTCGGGAGTTCACGCAGCCGCGTCCTCGACCAGCGAGGCTTCCACTGGAACCTGCCGCCGGCGCGCACGTGACCAAGGCTGTATCGGCGCCCATCGTCAGGCAGGTTGGCCCCGACCTGGAAGTAGACTGCTTGCCCTGCTTCGGTCTGAGTGATTGTTCGCCGAGCTCGCCGCGCCAGGAGAAGCCTCCCGATCACCCCGCCGAGGAAGGCACAGAGCGCCGTAATCATGAGCGAAGTAGAACAGGCGGCCAACTCATCGCCAAGAGTTTTCCATGCATTCGGTCACGTACGCGGGACATCCCCGCAGGTGCGGGGAGCACGACAGGGCCAGAACAAGTGCAAACTCCATGACGCACCGGACGACGTCCACTTCCCCGGCACCCTCGGCGCCGAGGCCCTCGACGTCGTGTTGGACAACGCGCGCGTCCACGGGCGCGGCACTATCCGCCTGGCCGTGCGCTATCTCGACGACGCGCTCGCCTTCGACGCCAGTGACGAGGGCACCGTGCACGACGGGGCCCCACTGTTCGACCGCGGTCACAGCGGCGAAGTCACAGGAGCGGGCATCGGCCTCGCCCTCACCCGCGAACTGGCCATCTCCCTCATTCGGGGCGGGGGTAATCGGTTACTCAGGCTGGATATGAGTTGTAGCAGTCCAGGGCCGGGTGGTACAGCACTTGCCAGGTGCGGTCCTCGATGATGCCGCTCGCCGGGAGACCGTGGCAGCCCTGGATCCACTCGATCTTCTTCAGCATGACCGAGTCAAAGACCCCGTCGAGGGTGAGCTTGGGCGGCTCGCCTCCCCACGCGTTGCTCAAGCATTGCGCCTGCTTTACCCCCACACCGCTGTCCCCGAACATAACTGTGGGCCGAGACGCCGACGAGAGGTAGGAACACTGATGCGGGACGGCAGCGGCGACAGGTGGCACTGCCAGGCCTAGTGCTGCGGCTGTACACAGCGCCGCACCCAAAGTGGCCAGTCTGTGCTGTCTCATGCCGCTCCTTCCGGTCCGGCCGCTTGCTGGAGCGGCTCGGCGTCTGGGGGTGATGGATGGGACCCATTGTCCCCACAGTCAACAACGCCTGCGAGTTGCGACCGTTACGGGCGTGGCACCGGCGTAATGAGGCGGCTGGACGGTCCACTAGCTCGCGTACGTGGTGCGCCAGCTGCACAGCTGACGACCGGCCCATGTGGGGTCGCAGGGCAGCGGTGTGCATGGAACTCGGCGGTCTGATGTTGCCCGAGCGAGAGGTACGCGGAAAGTGCGAGGGAATCTCGCTCGGCCTGGTCGTAGAAGGCGACCATGCACACGGGACGGTGGGCGTCGGGGTCCTCGCGGTCTGGCGGGCTAGCTCAGCGACTCGGGCGTGTACCTCAGTCAGGTCGCGGGCGGCGGTGGCATGGTCGCGGGCATCGCGTGCGGACTCGGTGCCGACGGTCTTGGTGACTTGCTCGAGGGCGCCATCGAGGGCCCCGTCGGTGAGCTGCTTGCGCCGCCGCACGGCAGCATCTGCTCGGCGGGTCTCGGTGGCTGCGGCGACGCGAGCGCCGCCGGCGAACATGAGTCCCTCGGCGTTGGCGATCTTGCTCACTGCGGCGGCGCTGCGCCAAATGGTCCTCGCGATGTGGTTACGCGACTTGCCTCGGCGTGCAGGCGGCGCACTGCGTCGCGGTGATGGGCGGCGGTGATCGGCTCGGCCATGCGCTCACCTTCCGGCAGACATGCGTCTGCCCCGCGACGGGGCGAAGTGGCGGGGCAGACGAGTGAGGGGGCCGACGTTTCCGGGCACGCCGGAGGCTCCCGCATCTGCGCCCAATGTGGCCACATCGACAAGGCGAACCGGGCCAGTCAGGCCCGCTTCGTATGCCGGTCCTGCAGATTCGTTGCACACGCGGACTGGAACGGCTCCCGCAACATCCGCCACCGTGCGGAAGAGTTGTGGCGAAGCGGGGCGCAGTCATCCGCCCCAGACCCGCCTCCGGACACCGGGCGTGGGACAGGACGCAAACGCAGCACCACAGCCAGTGGCGCCCGTTGTGCAAGCCCAGGACTTCTAGTCCCGGGTGGGTGACATGAGGGCCATGGCGAGTACGGCCTGGTCGTCTGCCTCGGAGGTGGCCGACCAGTTTCTGGTGTCGGTCTCCAGGAACGCCACGACCGCCTCCGGATCCGTCCTTTGTGTGCCGCGGAAGTGTTCGGTGAGCCTTTCCAGGACGGGGTAGAAGTCGCCGTCGGAATTGCGGGCCTCGCTGATGCCGTCCGTGTAGAGGACGAGGACTTCGCCGGGCGGCAGCCTGTGCAAGGTCGTCAGCCCTGGGACGGGAGAGAGCTCCTTGAGTCCGAGGGGGAGTGCGGGGGCTGTCGCCAGGATGCGGGCGCCGTGGGGGCCGACGGCGATCGGGGGTGGGTGGCCGCGGTCCATGATGCGTACGGTGTCCTGCTCGAGTTCCAGGACCAGTGCGGTCACGAACAGCTCGGGGTCTCCGACCGTTCTGCGTGTCACGTTGCGGTCGATGCTGAGCTCCAGCCGGTCCGCCAGGAGGGGGAGATCTTTCCATTCGTGCGCGGACACCCGGAACCCCCCCCAGGACCGCGGCAACCGCCTGCACCGCGTCCAGTCCCTTGCCCCGCACGTCGCCGATGATCGCCCGTACTCCGAACGGCGTCTCACACACGTCGTAGAGATCACCACCGACGAGCGTGCCTCCCTCCCCGGCTGTGTAGAAGGCGGCGGCGCGCACATGCCCGATCCGGGGTGGTACGGGCCGCAGCAGGGTCCGCTGCAAGGCCTCCGCCACCGAATTCGCCCGGATCAGATGCCTCTGCGTGCGCTCCCGCTGCACGGAGAGCAGGATGCTGACCACGCCGATGAGGAATGTCGCCACATACAGCGCCACATGATGCTGCTCGTCGAAGTGGCCCGGACGTCGCCAGGCCATCAGCATCTGCAGTCCTAGACACACCACCACCGAAACGGCGGTGCCCCTGGGCCCGCGCGTCGCGGCGGCCAGCGCGGGAACGCCCGTGAGCAGGAAACTGACCGGCTCCCGCCCGCCCAGGGCGGCCTCCGAGATCAAGTCCAGGCCCACCGCCGCGAACGGCAGCCACCACACCCACCCGCGGCTCCACACGGACAGCCGCCCACTCGGCGAAGAGGATTCCAAGGACACCTGCGCACTGTAGAACCACACCGCCCGCCCCACCGCCCCGGCACGCGTGGCTTTGTCGGCCAGCTGAGGCCTGTTGTCCGCGCCGGGAGCCGACACTCATCGGCCGGAGCCCGTGGTGCCAGGCGGGCGGAGGAGCCGCTGGTAGACCCAGAGCTCCGCACCGCTGCCGCCGGAGTCGACCACCACCGACCCAGGCGGCAGGTCCACGCCTCCTCGATGGCGGCCGCGGCCTTGTTGATGTCGCTCGCTGGTCGGCCGGGCACGTGCTGCGCGTGTCCGACCAGCCGTCGTCGTGCTCCAGCACATCGAGCACCGCGCCCGGCAGCGGCCCGTTGGGGGAGGCGATCTCACGGTCCCAGATGTCCTGCGCTCCCTTGCCTCGCTGGAGGAACTGCCCCCGCCTGCGCTGCTGTTCGTGGTCCGTCATTGCCCCGCTTCCTGTAGATCGGCCCTGAACCTTCCGTTGTACCGACCGCGCCGCGCAGATGGACGGCGGAGGGATTCTTGGGCTGAGGTAGCCGCTTCGATGCCGTGAGGGCAACGTGTTTGCCTGGTTGGCTGGATCAGGGGGCGCTGTGGGGGACGCCACTCACTCAAACCGGGCAAAATGTGCGACTCTCTAAATTGTGCAATCTTCAACCATCGCTCCCCGGCAAGGCCGGGTGCCGTCATTGCCGGGCCCGCGGCTTCTGCTGTCGCGAATTGTCGGGGCGACCCGTCCGGGCTGGGGACGGCATGTCCTGGTGCACGGCACCAAGAATCTGATCGCGGCGCTGCTTGCCTGGGAGGCCGCCACTCTCTGGATCCCGGGAGAGTCGTCGTATGTGGCTGTGGCCACCGCGCTGCTCATGGTCAATGCTGCGACGGTGTACCGCTCTGTGACGCAGGCTGTTCGGAGCGTTGCCATCCGGGCGATGGGAGTGCTGTTGGCTCTTGGCACCGTGTGGTTGCTGGGGTCCACCGCCGGCAGCATCGCAGGCATCGTGGGGATCGCCCTGGTCGCGGCCGGGCGTCGAGCCTCCGACGACCGGCTCCAGGTTGCATCGACGGCGGTTCTCACGCTCACCACTGCGGCCGCTGTACCGGTCGGGAACGTCGTCTTCACGGCGGTCGCGGCACTGAGCGGCGCGGTGGTGGGTGTTGCGGTGAACGCGCTGGTCCTGCCGCCGATGCATCTGGAGGAATCCGATGACGCGGTGCGAGACCTTGCCCAAGTCATGGGGGCATTGCTGCGCGACATGGGCCACGGACTGCGAGAGCGGCAGCATGCCGCCCGCGCGCATGGCTGGGTGCAGGACGGCAGAGGCCTGGGGCGGCGCGTCGCGGATGCGCGCGAGCATGTGCAGCAAGGACAGGAGAGCCTGCGCTGGAATACCTGCTGGGTGGTGCGTCCGCGGCACCGGCCTGTGACTTACGGTGACATGCTCAATACTTTGCATGGCGTATCGCTCCAGGTGCGCGGAATCGCTCGAACGCTGGCCGACAACGTGTACGACGATCACGCCGACCACCACCTGGGACAGCAGTTCCTCGATCGGTACGCCGAGATGCTCGAGTTGGCGGGGCAGGCGGTCGAGGCGTTCGTCGAGGCCGAGGCCGAGAGCGCAGCCCGCCCGGCGGAAGCCCGCGAGGGACTGCGCGAAGCGATCGACGGTGCTCGGGCGTGGCACGAGACCATGACCGACCTCATCGGCCGGGGCGCGTTGGTCAAGCCGGGTGCCTGGCATGTCTACGGATCCCTCATGACCGACGTGGAGCGCCTCCTGACCGACCTGGACCACGCCGACAGGCTCTGACTCCGAGGGCGCAGCGCGAAGGTCTGGCCTCAGGGGTGATCGCACACCCACGGGCCGAGGCACGCGGCGCAGAAGTTCGATAACCCCGCCACCATTGCCGCCGTCCTCAGAACCCCGCCGGGCGCATTTCGTCTATCGCCGCCGACCGGGCGAACCACGACGGTCGAGGTCCTGCTTGCGGATGCCTCGAAGGGCGCGCGACGTGAGGGCGGCGGAACAGAGCACGGTCGCGCACGGCGTCCTGCGGATCGCGACCACGGCGAAGGGCCGCGCAGGGCCCGGCCAAACCCGACGAGGCGGCGAGCGTCTGCCTCACCGTCCTCGACGGCGAGGTCTCGGTCGCCCGCCACGACGTCTACCAGGACCGCCGCACCTACGTGTGGGACAACCGATCCGACACCGCCATCCTGCGCAACGACCATGACCGCTACGTCGACGACGCTTCCTGGGGCCGCCACGAGCACCAGGCTCGCGGCTGGAGAATCCTGAGCCGCACCCGCGGCGCGTGCCCCTGACTGCGGCCCCGTCGACCGTGAGCCCTGGTGGGGGTACGCGGGGTGGTGGGGTGCGCAGGAACATGTGGACGGGTTCAACGGACCGATGGGCCCGTACCCGAAGCGTCAGCTGCCAGGCGTATTCACCGACGAACCTTGCGGGGGTGCTGACAAGCCGCCGGCGGATCCACCGGCGGATCCACCTGGGGAGCAGCACGCGCCCAAGACGAAGAAGGGGGCGATCAAGCGCTACGAGCAATTCCTCCACGCCGTGGGCCGGGAGGACATCGACACGGTCTGCGAAGTGGCCGGGCCCGCGGCCAAGCAGGCCGAGGACCAAGGGTTCGGTCCGTGCAAGGGGACGTTCGTCATCACGTCCAGATGATCTCTCCGGCGCAGAAGAAGGCTCTACAGACCGCGACCGTCGACCCACAGCGCGTCGTCGAGCTGACGCCCGACAGGTTCGAGATGCCGACCGAGTCGATCAGGTCCTCGGTGACGTTCTCCGAGAGCGACCTCGGCGACTCCACCATGGAATACATGAAGGACGAGTGGTACATCGTCGACTGACGGGCTTTATCCAGCGTACAGTTGAGCGCGGATCGAGCTTTTGAGGTGTCGTCCATGGCCCGCCGGAGTCGTCGGCGTAGTCGCGCACTCGGGTGGCGGCGAGCTCGTGCTCGCGACCGGCGAGCGCGAAGTGCATGAGCGCCAGGGGCGTGGGCCTCGGCGACGACTTTCTGATGATGATCTCTGAGAGCGGTTCTCTCCCGGCTCATGTCGCCTGTGGACACCGTGAGGCACGAACCTCGACACGGCATCAGACATGGCCCCATCCCTGCATCCTTGATCACCTGTGGCTGCTGCCCGTTAGTCTTCCGGGGTGCACTCGTACGAGGAACTCACGTTGGCGGAGCAGCAGTTGTGGGACGCCTATCCCGCTGGCCATTTGGTGGACTTCCGTACCGGTGGTCCGGAGGACGACCCTGAGAACGAGGGCGGCCCAAACCCTCCACCTTCTTCAGCCTGATGGATGACGAACTGCGACGCCTGGGCGTGCCCCTCGATCTGCTGCCGTACGGCTATCTGTTCGCCGGGCCGCCCGATGAGATTCCCGTCCGCATCCCGTATCCCGTGGACGGCCCTCACATCGGCATGCTCCCGCTGGCTAAGGCCAAGCCCGCCGCCGACGCCTACCGTGCGGTCCTGGAACAGGTGGAAGTTTCACCGGATTCGTCCGAGAGTGCGCTGGCCTTTGGGCCGGGGAGGTATCGGATTCCTGGGGAGCAGGGCAGAGAAGGCCGGATCGTCGTCGGGGCGATCCGGCGTCCATCCCGCGTGATGATGAGGAACCCTAGCGAGATCGGTTGTGCTCAACTGTCAGTCCTCCCAGATAGGTTGTGCTTCGTGACGACCGGAGCGTTGGCGGCAGGTGGCGGGCATGCCCGCTACACTTTCCGGCTGCGTCTGTCGTCCACGGCCATCCGCGCGCTGGAAGCGGAATGGGCGCGCTGCCGCTGGGTGTGGAACGAGTCGGTGGCCAAGTCGAAGGCCGTGCATCTGCACAACAAGGCCACCGGCGAGAAGACAACGTGTGGCCCGGCGCAGCTCGACAAGATGCTGACCGCGGTCCGTACCGCGAATGCGTGGCTGCGTGAGGGCTCCAGCGTGGTGCAGCAGCAGTTGATACGGGACTTCGCGAAGTCCCGGGCGAAGGCGCTGAAAGACATCAAGGCCCGGTTGCCGATGCGGCAGCGGGCCGGTATGCCGAAGTACAAGAAGAAGCATCAGGTCGACCCGAGCCTGAACTACACCCAGCGCGGTTTCCGGGTGAAAGACGGCCGTCTGCATCTGGCCGGCGGCATCGCGGCGACGGTCGTGTGGTCGCGTGAGCTGCCCGAGCCGCTGTCCAGCGTGCGCGTCTACCGCGACAGTCTCGGCCACTGGTACGCCTCGTTCGTTGTCGCCACCAGCATCCAGGCGCTTGTCGAAACCGGCTGCGTGATCGGCATCGACTGGGGTGTGAAGGAGACCGCGACCACCACATCCGACGACTACGACCTTCCCCATCCCGAGCATGGCCACAAGGCCGCGCAGCGCCTCGCCCGCTACCAGCGGATGATGGCCCGCAGGAAGCCGAAGAAGGGCCGGCCCGGTTCGAACGGCTACAGGGGCGCCAAGAAGCAGGCGGCGAAGCTCCACAAGAAGGTGGCCCGGCAGCGCCAGGACACCGCCCGCAAGTGGGCCAAGCGTGTAGTCCGCGACCACGATGCCTTGGCGGTAGAGGACTTCCGCCCGAAGTTCCTGGCGAAGTCGACGATGGCCCGCAAGGCCGCCGACGCAGCGATCAGCGCGACCAAGAGCGCCCTGGTCGAGATGGCCCGCAAACACGGCCGCGCCGTGCACCTCGTCAACCCCGCGTACACCACCATGGACTGCGGGCACTGCGATGCGAGAGCCAAGCATCGCCTACCTCTCTCCGAGAGAACGTATACGTGCACCGCGTGCGGAACCGTGTCCCCCAGGGACAAGAACTCTGCCCGCGTGATGCTCGTCCGGGCTGGTCTCAACCCGGCTAGTGCTGATCTTGTAAGCCCTGCCACCTGCTAGGTGCCAGGCAAAGTGAGCTAGGAATCCCCCTGCTTCAGCGGGCGGAGGACGTCAAAACAAGTCGGGTGCACTCTCCTGGGCGGGATCCTGGGATGCCGGGTGATCCGGGCCGCCGGCCGGGGCAGCGGCACGCAGCGCCGCTTCGACCCGGCGGTTGCTGGTCATGGATGCCGTGACGGCCGTCATCGCCAGGAGGAGGCCGGCGGCGGCGTAGAGCGGGGTGCGGATGTCGTACGTGGTGGCCAGCCAGCCACCGAGGAACGCCCCGACGGGGGCGGCGCACATGGCCAGCATGCGAGAGGTGGAGGCGACCCGGCCCATCAGGTGGGCCGGGACGATCGCCTGCCGGAGGGAGGGCGCGAGCACCATCGTGGCGCCCATGCCGGCCCCGCAGACGGCGAGCGCCAGCCCGGCCACGTACGGGTTCGGGGCAGCGGCCAGGCCCAGGATGGCAAGCCCTTCGACGGCGGCCGTGCAGCTCAGTGCGGTGCCGGTGCCGAGTCGTCGGCCAAGGTAGGAGGCGATGCCTGCCCCGAGCAGACCGCCGGTGGCCTCCGCTGTGAGGAGCAGGCCGAAGCCGTAGGTGTCGATGCCGAGGCGGTCGTGCGCGAAGAGGGCGAGGACGGTCTCCACAGCGAGGAAGGCGACGTTCCCGACCGCTGGGCGGAGGGCGAGCCCCAGCAGCACCCGGTCCCGGAAGACGTATGAGGCTCCGGCCCGCGCCTGCCGAAGCAGCGACTCGCGGACCTCCGGCACGGGCCGGGGCATGGCGGGCAGTGTACGGACGAGCAGGGCGGAGAGCAGGAACGACACCGCGTCGGTGAGCAGCGGAACCGCCCGCCCGAGCGTGAGCAGCGCACTGCCTGCAGGCGGCCCCGCGAAGCCGGACATGGCGGTCTGGGCGCCGCGCAGGCGGGAGTTGGCGCTCTCCAGGAGTGCGGGGTCGCGGCGGAGCAGATCCGGCAGATAGGCCGTGGCGGCCGTGTCGAAGAAGAGTCCGCCGAGGCCGAGCAGGAAGGCGACGGCCGCGAGCAACGGAATGCTCAACGCGTCGAGTGCGGCCGCTGCCGCGGGTATCGCGAGCAGCACCGCACGTGCCGTGTCCGCGACCCACATCGTGCGCCGGCGGTCCCAGCGGTCCACCAGCGCACCGCCGAGCACCCCGAAGAGCAGCCACGGTAGCGTCCCGGCGGCCGTGACGACGGCGAGCGCCATCGGATCCCGCGTCAATGTCAACGCGAGCAGCGGCAGCGCGGCATGCGTTACCCCGTCACCGAGCGAGGAGATCGTCTGCGCGGTCCACAGCCGTCCGAACCCGGTCGGCAACTTCGGAATGCCTGAGGTCACTTGGCGCCCCCCTCGGCCTGCTCGCGCGATGCCGGGTGGAACAGTGCGAAGACGAGTGACGCGTCCGGCAGCGACGGATCGGACAGCTCCCGGTACTCGTCCGCCAGTGCCTGCAGCCGAGCCCCCAGCTCCGCGAACTGCTCCTCGGTGAGTCGCAGATGCGCCATCCGTACGTGCCGCTCGCCGTCCGCCGGCGCCGCCTCCAGGTCCGCCACCGCATGCCGCATCAGCACATCCGGCCCTCCCTCGCCCGGGTCCGGCAACGCGATCGCCCGGGCGGCCATGGCGTAGTACCGCTCGGTGACGCCCCGGACTTTCCGCGTCCGCACCACCTTCACCAGGCCGGCCCGCTCCAGCAGCCGCACGTGATAGCTGGAACTCCCCTTCGCAAGGCCCACCCGCTCGGCGATCTGCGTAATCGTCGCCGGCTCGAAGCGGAGCACGGCCATGATCCGGTGGCGCGTGAGATTGGAGACGGCGCGCAGCTGCTCGTCAGTGGTGACGTGAAACGTGTCGGGAAGATCATCGGTAGGCATGCGAGTAATGGTCAACGATTCTTGACCATTGCGCAAGGGGATTCGCACGAGCCTCCAGAATCTGCTGTCCGGCGCGCGAGGCCTTCTGTCAACCCCCCACCCCGCTGCCGATCCGGGGAGCTGTCAAAGAACCTTCGCTTTCTGAAGATCTCTCCCGATGAGTCCGCCCAGCCCCCTCGGAGCCTTCAAAAGGCCCTTCAAAAACCTCAGGCGTTCAAGAACCCCGGACCACCGTTTTCAGACATGATCCGGGGCCATGACGACCACTCAGGAGCCAGCGCACGACGCGGACGCGCTCGTCGCAGAGCCGCTCGTGCGCACCGACATCGGATTCGGGTACGTCCGGGTGTCGACCGGCGGGCAGGAACTGGAGCGGCAGCTCGACGCGCTCACCGCCGCCGGGTGCCAGAAGATCTTCGCGGACAAGAAGTCCGGGAAGGACGCGCTCCGTCCCGACCTGCCCACCTGCCGGTCAGTGCTGACGCGGATATACCCCACGATCCTCATGCGCGCATGGTGCCGCAGGGGACTGACATCCCCAGCGGCATATCTGTGACACCGAACCGTGCCGCCGGAGCCTCTGTCTGTGCCGTCGACGGCGAGGGGAGCGCCCGTGGCGACGTGGCCAACGCCCAGGGCCGGAGTGCCCTGCCCACTGGCGGACACTGGTGGGCAGGTGCGCCTGGCCGCAGCCCAAGGACGCTCTGTCTGGTTCCCGTCGACGCCGTCACGGAGGTTCCTCCTCCCGCGCGGCACGACGGTGTGCCCGGTACGCCTTCTGTCGGCAGGCGCCTTGAGCAGTACAGGTGCCGGCGTCCCCGCTGGCTCGGCGGCGCGTAGTGGCGGCCGCACTGGTGGCACTCCGAGTGATGGGCCAAGTGCGCGTCGGATGAAGGCTGGCTGATCGAATTCCTCCGCACGATGAACGACCGGCGAATTCTCGCCACATGGCTGATACTCCACGGAAGAACGTTTCCTCGCCACGAATAGTCGAATTGAGTTCTACGGTCGCCTGGGCCCGGAGGCACGGATGGATACGAGGATCCGGCGATCACCGTGAGTTGTGGATCGACGGCTGCCACGCAGGCACCGGGCTGGTCCTCGACGATTCTCGGACGCTCTGCCGGCAGCAACGTGGCCGCCGCCCAGCAGAGTGCAGGAAACCGTGCAGGACCGTGTCAGAACAGGTCCAGCAATTCCGCCAGGGACGCGATGGAAGGCACATCCGAGTTCGTCGAGTCCCGACAGACCGCGCGCCCCGCATATCCGAGTGCGACCGCGGCGGCGACCAGGCTCGGATCGTCGTCGACGAAGAGGCATTGTGCGGGCGCGAGATTCAGCGCGGTGCTGGCGTGGTGGTACATGTGCGGGTCCGGCTTGTCGCAACCGAGTTCGGCGGAGATCGCATACGCCTCGAAGAACTGGCCGATCCCAAGGCCTGCGTGGAGGTCGGGCAGATCGGGCCAGGCATCCGAGACCACCGCCATCCGCACGCCCCGCCGGCTCAGCTCTTCCAGAGTTCCCACTACCTCCGGGTACGTCTCCAGGACCGTGGCAGGTGGGACTTCGCGGCGCAGGTCGGCAAGGAGCTGCAAGGTCGGTTCCACGCCGAGGTCACGAAGCATCACCCGGTGGTATTCGTCGTAGTCGGGTGTCGATGACGAGGCGGCGAAGAATTGGTCGCCCCTGACAATGGCCGCGGCGAATTGTTCCGGCGTGATCGAGGGGGCGTAGGAGAGGACGGTCTGCTCGAAGTCGGCTCGTGGGTTCCACCGGCCGCCAATTGGCCGCATCAGCACGCCGCCTGAGTCGAAGAGAACAGCACGGAGATCTTCAGGGGTGGATGGTCGTGTCGTCACCCGCCCAGTCTGGTGACCGGACGCCCCGCTGGTCGCAGAAACGGCGCCCACTGGCATATGCCGCAGGTTGAGTTGCCTGCACTCTCTTGAGACATCATGCAGGTAACCGTCTCAGCCAAGTCCGGGCACCGTAGGTCAGGGGACCGCCTTGCCCAGGCCTATCTGAGAGTTCGTGGCTGTAGCCCTCCGTCGGCACGACTCCGGGGCTGATGATGTTGAAGCGGATGCGCCGGTCCTTCAGGTCGGTCGTCCAGCTGCGTGCCAGGGAGCGGACTGCTGCCTTCGTGGAGGCGTGGACAGCGAAGCCGGGAAGTCCCATGTCGGGGGTGATCGAGGCGTTGAGCGTGATGGTGGCCCCGTCACGCAGGACACCCAGCGGGCTCTGCACCGTGAGGATGACTCCCTTGATGTTGATGCCGAGTTCGCTGGCGATCTGCTCGTCGGTCAGTTCCGCCAGGGGTGGGGCGTGGCCGCCGCCCGCATTCGCGAAGAGGACGTCCAGCAGGCCGTGTTCGGCCTTGATGGTGTCGGCGACGCGCTGCATGTCGCTCTTGCTGGTGACGTCGGCCTGGATGCCCCTGACGGATGAGCCGAGCCTCTCGGCGGCGGCGTCAAGTACGTCCTTGCGGCGGCCGGTGATCTAGACGAAGGCGCCCTCGTCGATCAGTCGCTGGGCGGCGCCGAAACCGAGACCGGTGGTGTGCCTCCGGTGACCAGGGCGATGCGTCCCTTGTGTGCCTGCGTTGTCATGCCTTCTTCTCCGGTGGCGCTTGTTCCCTGACGAAGCGCCTGCGTGGCGCTTCGTCAGGGGAGGTGTGGTGCGTGCGTTGGCTTGCCGTGCCGGGGACTGGGCACGGGGCGCAGTGTTACCGGTTGATGGGTTTCTGCTGCGCTGCCGTGTAGCGCTCGCCCTGGATATGGATCCGGTCCAGGGCGGCCTCGATCCGCTTCAGGTCCTCGGCGGTCAGCTCGACGGCGTCCGCGCCGATGTTCTCCTCCAGGTGGTGCAGCTTGGTCGTGCCCGGGATCGGGGCGATCCACGGGTTCTGGGCGAGTCGGCCCGCGAAGCCCTTGCCGCCTACATCACCGCCCTCCATACCGCCCACGGCCCCGACGTCTGGACCACGCCCAAAACCCTGCTACGCCGCGCCTACCAGGAAGCCATCATGGCCTTGGCACGTCTGGGCGATCTGCGTGCCCTTCCGACCCTGCTGACGGCGCTCGACAGCGACAACGACACCTGGCGTGCTGTGCAGGTCGCCGCTCACCTACGACTGGCCACCGCCGAGCTGGTGCCGCGGCTCTCCCGGCTTCTGGCCGATGCCGACTTCTCCGGACAGTGGTCCGACATGAGCGCTGGGGCCCTGATATCCGCCCTGGCCGAACTGGGCGACTCTGCCGCTGTGTCGGTGCTCGTGCACGCCGTCATCGCCGCCGTCGAACACGAGCAGGGACACACAGCCGCCTCGGCACTCAAGGCCCTTGCCTCTGTTGGCCTCCGGGCCGCGTCTGCCCTTCACGCGATCCGTCCGCTGGCCGACGCACAGAACGTGAACGTCCGTGCCGCCGCCACGGCCACGGTATGGGAGCTCGAACGCGATCCAGAGCAGGCCGTGCCACGGCTGGAAGCCCTGCTCGACACCGCCTGCAGCCACGATGCGGCAGACACCTTGGGCCGGATCGGTTCGCCCGCACGCGCTGTGCTGCCGCACCTTCGGGAGATGATGATTGCCGGATACGAATGGACCCGAGTGCACGCCGCAGCAGCGCTGTGGGACATCGCAGGCGAGGCCGAAGTCGAGCCCGTAGTGCAGACGCTGCTGACGGCATGGGAGGCCAACGATGCCACCTCGAACCATGTCCTGGTCTGCCTGAACCGGATGGGGCCTGCTGTCGCACCGGCCCTGCCCCGCATCCAGGAGGAACTCGCACGGAGCCGCCGCAGTGGCCGTTTTGCCAGCATGTCCAATGACGAGGAACTCCAGCGCGCCTGCCGGGCCATCCTGATCCGACTCGTCTGACCTCGAACTCAAGTACGTCGGGGGCGGCCCGGTCCCGCCTCGGGCCGCCCCTCAGCGGGCAAGTGCCATCCGCGATGCACATTCAGTGCCAACTGGCCCGCGAACACATGGCCGTTCCATCTGCTCAAAGCTCGGTGCAGGTGTCAGGCAGCTCGAAAAGTCGCAGCGCGATAGTTGGCCTTACGTTCCTGGGACGGGATTGCCGAGCCCTTCGGATGGTTGGGCCGCCCAGGGGCGCCGGGTGTCGCTTTGAGTCGGCTGCCGTCCGTGGCTGCAGTGGCTTAGCCGCCCGGCGCCGCACGACGACCCAGCCGCCAGATTGGAAAGTACGACAAAGATCGCTGCGTAAGGCCACGCCGGCGCGCTCGCCTGCGGCAGACCTGCAGAGTGGCGGCAGGTTGGAGCTGGTCAGGTCGATTCTCGGGTTCTACGCCGTTCGCGATGACGGGGCCTCGGCGTACGCAGCGCCCCGGAAGTCAGGTACCGATTCCGCTCACCCTCCCGAGGGTTCCAGTCGCGCGGTGCACGAAGGAGGTCGGCCCAAGGCCCTCTGCCCTGACCAGGTAGGAGACTGGCGAGTCGGCCAGGATTTGATCGCGTGTTTGTGCCGTCACCTGACGCAGGGTTACCAAGCCGAGTGCGAGCGAACCGGCGGTGACATAGGGCATGTTGGCGGCTACACCTCCGATAGCTGCCCAGGCCGGCAGCTGTGCCTGGACGTTCATGACGCCGAGGCCGGCGCCGAACTTCAGCCCTCTGATGGCGGCCTTGAGGTCGCGCAGAGGCTGGTCGAACCGCTTCCTTTTCATGTCCCTTACATGGGCGGAGAGGATGCCCGGGTCGCTCACCTGCAGCAGTTCCTCGCGTAGGTCCGCGGCTGCCTCCGTCAGCAGATCGGTGAACCTGTCGAACTCGGATGCATATCTGGTCCGCAGCTCGACGATTTTCTCCACCGGGGCCTCGGCGATTGCTTCAGGAACGGGTAGCTCGGCCGCGAGTATCCCGAGGGTGGAGGTCGGCGACACCCCGTGAGGGTGCCAGTCGAAGAGCGCCGCGGCGATGCGCTGGGAATCCCAGTCGTGGAGCGTCTGCTGTACGCCGCTCTGGTCGGTCAGCGGCGTCAGATTGTTGCGCTTCGCCAGTTCTTCGGTGAGCGCCAGTTTGTATACCCAGGCCAGTTTGGGGTCCATGGACATCCAGGGGGCTTCGACGCTGCCGGAGCCGAGGGTGGGCCGCCAGGTGTTCAGGCCGAGCCCGGCATCGAGCATCGCTTGGCGCAGGTCGGGGGCGATCTCGCCCCAGTGGACTTCGACCAGGCTCGTTCCTTCCGGCCTACGTCGCCAGAGCTCTGCAGACGTGACATACCGATTGACCAGGCGCCACTCGGGGTTGTTGCCGGCGGCGTCGTCGATCTCCTCGGGCGTTACGCCGAAGTTGCGCTGCAGTTGATCCAGATTGTCGTGGATCACGCCGATGAAGCGAGCGGCGATGGCCTGGGCGGCTTCCTTCGGGTTGACAGGGATCAGGAAATCGAGGCCGTCTGCCAGGGCCTGCACTGTCGCCCCGTCGTGGACCGGATAGTCGGGCGAGACCACCCGGGCGATCTGGGGCCAGTACAGGGCGGTGGTCTTCAGCCAGGTGTCGTCACGGAAGTGAACATACGGAAAGTAGAGCCCTATCCGCCCCATGTTGCCCCATCCGGCAGCTACTTCGTCTTAACCGATCGACCGGTCACCGTCAATCATGCCCTCAGTTCTCACTGCCATCAGTCAACCACCCGGGACGAAAAGTCCTGGGCTTGCACAACGGGCGCCACTGGCTGTGGTGCTGCGTTTGCGTCCTGTCCCACGCCCGGTGTTCGGGGGCGGGTCTGGGGCGGTTGACTGCGCCCCGCGTCGCCACAACTCTTCCGCACGGTGGCGGATGTTGCGGGAGCCGTTCCAGTCCGCGTGTGCAACGAATCCGCAGGACCGGCATACGAAGCGGGCCTGACTGGCCCGGTTCGCCTTGTCGATGTGCCCGCACTGGGCGCAGGTGCGGGAGGTGTACGCCGGATTGACGTGCACCACCGGCACCCCCGCCTTGCGGGCCTTGTACGCGATGAACTCTCCGAGCTGGGCAAAAGCCCAGGAGGAGTGGGTGGCCCGTTGGGGCTTGCGAAGCCGTACCCGTGCGCGGATGCCCGTGAGGTCTTCCAGGGCGATTCCGCGACCGGTGCGTTCTGCCTCGGCCACCACATGTTTCGCGATCTTGTGGTTGATGTCCCGCACCCGCCGCGCCTCCTTACGGCGCCGCTTCTTCAGGCGCCGTTTGGCGGACGGGGTGTTCTTGCGCTGGAGTTTCATACGCAGGGTGCGTTCGCGCAGACGCCCGCGATTCAGCCGGCGCCCGGCCATGATCTGACCGTCCGAGGTGGTCGCGATGTTCACGATCCCCAGATCGATCCCCAGGAACTGGGTGACGGTGGTGTTGAGTTCGGCCTCGGGGACCTCGCAGGTGGCGATCAGGAACCACATGCCGTCGCGGAACAGCAGGTCGGACTCGCCCCTGCGGCACAGGGCCAAGCGGGCCAAATGATCGGGGGCGGCAGTGAACGCCACCTGCTTCATCCGGCCCGACAGCGTCCAGAGCGACACCGTGCGCTGCGTGTACTGCCAGGACAGCATCCGGTCGTCATACGGCTGCGCGCCCTCAGGCCGAAAGGCGATCGACTTCTCGACTGCCCGCCGGTAACGCTGCGAGCCCGGCTTGCCGAGATTCCCGGCCGTCAGGTTCGCCCTCAACGTGCGGTAGGCATCGCAGGTCTTCTTGATGACGTGCTGGGCGGCCTGCGCTCCCAGGCTCCAGCGGTCCTTGACCGCCGTGTAGGTGTGCTCGCGCAGGGCGAAGTTGCGCTTGATGTCCTTCTCGAACGCCACGGACGACACCCACGTCGCGGCCTCGTTGCAGGCCTTCAGGGTTGCCTCAAGTGCCGCCGCCTGCACGGGCGTCGGCAGGAGTTTCACCTGCACGGTCAACTTCACGGCCGTGACGTTACCTGCCGCCTGACGTACCGGCATTCGAACAGCGCACATTCCTCACCGGGCACTCCGACCCGGTCTCTTGCGGGCGCTCCGCGCCCGCTGCCGTGGCGATGCTCCGCATCGCCATCACCGGATGCGATTCCCCCCGGGGGTAACCTCCCAGGGTTCCTCGCAAGAACACGCTGAAGTTCCACAGTGAGGGTTGAAGCGCTGATGTCCTGCTGTGGGGGCCGAAAGTCTTTCGCCGCCGCCCCGCAAAGATGCGATCAGTCGTAGCGCGATGATGCGCTCAAACTTCGATGGCACACGCTCAAGATTCGCTTTCACAGGACACTGCGCCGATGGCCCTGTGTGATGGCGAGAACGCCTTGAAGGTCAGCCTAGGCGCTCGCTCTTCTCTAGGGAGAAGGCCGTCTGAGCAGGTAGCTACTCACACCGCGCACCCCTGTCGGCGGCGCTACCTGACGCGTGTCACCGTCACCATGGTGTGCCGGGTCGTCCCCGCTAAGACCTCCACCACGAGGCAGTGGCTGGTCGTCACGTAAGCCTCGCCGGCCGACGTCCGAGCCCTGCGCCCCGGCCCCGCGTCGAGGCCATGCCGGGCGATTTCCGCAGCGACAGAAGCTATCAGCGCCTGCGACAGCACGCGGCTCCCGTCCGGCAGCAGGACCGCCACACGGTGAGGCCGGGATGCCGGGCCGACGTAACCGACAACGTCGGCGTCGACGGTGTCCGATGCCGCACCTTCTTCCAGATCCGCCCGGCCCGGTACGGGGACGTGGCGCGCTTGCACACGACGCCCTCGACGCCGTGGTTGTTTACGCAGTGGGTGTGTCCCGTACTGGTCGCGTCTCATTGAGTTGGATCAGCGCGGGATCCGATGTCCCGCTGAGGCGGGAGTTGGTGTCGCTCTGCAGGGCTGCTGGAGGCCGCCGCCTTGGGTGATGTGTCGAACCGGCGTGTTGTCGCCTGCAGTTGCAGCTGGATGAGCTGCCTGGCCTTTCCCGGCGGACGCTGACACGGGAATACCGGCGCGCACCAAGGTGGCCCGGCCGGGTCCGGGCCACCTTGGACCGATGGGATCAGGCGGGCTGTGGGGCGGGCGTCGCCGGAGCGGCCGCGATCTTGCGGGTCTCGCGCATCATCAGCAGGCCGTTGACCATCATCAGCGTCGCGGTCAGGCCGTGGACGCCGAGCGCGGTGGCCACGGAGCCGTGGTGGGCCAGCACGTTGGTCATGTCGCCGTACGCGGCGAGGGCTTCCACGAGCAGCGCCCAGCCCAGCGCCCGGCGGTGGCGCGTCACCAGCAGGATGCCCAGGACCAGGGCCATGACGACGTCGCGGATTCCCTTGATGATCAGGAAGCCGTCACCGTCGCCGGACGGCCAGCTCGGCAGGCCGTAGCCCGGCGCAGTCGTCTCTGGGCTCAGGATGAACTCGGTCCCGAACCAGAGGATGAAGAGGATGAAGGCGGTGGCCAGGACGGTGTTGATCTTCTTCAGCGACATTGTTCTTCTCCATGCGAGTCTTCGTGAGCTTGGTGGAGCCTGGTGAGTCGTATGGGGCCTGGTCAGACGGCGCGGACGCGGCTGATGCGGCGGGCGTAGCGAGGGCGCCCGATGACGTGTCAGGTGTCGCGTACCGGCTTGGGGAGGGCGGACGGGAGCGTGCGCGCTCGGCCGGGTTCGCCTCCTCCAGGACGAGGCCGACGAGGGTGAGCTTGGGGTGCCCACCAGGTGGTCGCCCAGGGAGCCCCGTCCCTTTTCGGTGATGTGCTCGGCCGCGAGCGGAAGGAGGGTGGGTCTCCTCGCCGTCGAGGTAATCGAGCAGGACTGCCCGGTGATCGGCGAGGGTCGCCACGAGGGTGTCGCGCTCGTCGGCTCCGGCGGTGGCCGCCCACGCCGGGACCGCGGCGTCCGGCGTGGTCAGCGTGGCCTCAACGCGCTCGTGCTGGGCCTGCATACGCAGGACGATGGCCGCCTCCGGATCGACCGGGCAGGAGCCGCGGCCACAGTATTTCGGGCCGCCGCGCACCCGCCCGGACCATGTGCTGGGCGACAAGGGCTACAGCAGCCGTGCTGCTACAGCTGTCGTGTCATCCGTCGATCTGCTCGAAGATGTGCGGGTACGACACGATGTCGTCTGGGAACTCGGCCGCCATGCGCTGGAACTCCGGGCTACCGAACGCCGTGGCGAGCGCCTCGGTCGACTCCCAGACCGCGACGTTCATCAGAAGCTGACTGTCCGCCGTTCCCTTGTGCATCTGCAGGGAGACGAATCCCGGCTGAGCCTTCATGAACTCGGCCTGCCTCCGAAAGAGGGCCAGGAACGCTTCAGCCCTCTCCTTCGGGACGAAGAAGGTGTTGGCCAGGACGATGGGCCCGGTCTTCTCCTTGAACTGCGCGAACATCGGCGTGTGCGGGTCGAGACTCTGCAGCTTGGCCATTTTCGGTACTTCCTCTCCGCTGTCGGTTCAGTGGGTGGTGGGCGGCTCAGGTGAGGGCGGCGACCAGCAGGGCGAAGGCGGCGATGATGACGGCGACGCGGACGTAGTGGAAGCGGTCCCAGCGGTTCATCTGCTCCTTCCAGTCGGCGGGCCGGTTGTCAGGGGTCCACGTCTTGCCCCGGTTGTTGATCGGGACGAGCAGCAGGATCGACATGACCACGCTGAGGATCAGCAGCGCGCCGGCGGTGACGACGAGGCCGGTGCCGTTGTGGTGCCATCCGGCGACGGCCCAGACCGCGACGAGGACGAGCGAGCCGATGTACCAGAACGGCATCACGGCGCCGAGCATCCGGCCCCCGTGGGCCCGGCCGAGTTGGCCGCTGTCCTCCGGGAGTGCGTTGAAGATCCGGTTCATGACGAAGGCGACGGAGAACTCCACCCCCACCATCACGCCGACGACCACGGTGGTGACGATCTCAAGTGCGTTGAGCATGACTACCCCTCTGGGATCTAGCATCGCTAGGTGATGGGGCAACGCTAGTACTGTCGCCGCTTGCTTGTCTAGCGGTGCTAGGATCGAATCATGTCGGTAAAAGAACGCAAGGAGCGCGAACGGGCGAGCCGGGAGCGCCTCATCGTGGCCACCGCCCGCGAACTCGCCGAGCAGCAGGGCTGGGACGCCGTCACCACCCGCCAGCTCGCCGAGCGCATCGAATACAGCCAGCCCGTCCTCTACAGCCACTTCCGCGGCAAACGGGAGATCATCGGCGCCGTCGCCCTGGAGGGCGCCGCCGAGCTAGCCACGGCGGTGCGCACCGCGACCGCCGCCGCAGACGGCCCGCGCGAGCGGGTATACGCCCTCGCCCGCGCCTACCTCGACTTCGCCGCACGCAACCCGGCGGTCTACGACGCCATCTTCCAGCTCGACGGCGGTCTCCCGTACGCACAGGCCGACACCCCGGAACCTCTCAAGGACGCCTTCGCCGCACTGCTGGAGAGCCTGGGCGAGGTCGCCGGGGACGGCGTCCACCCGGGGCTGTTCACCGAGATGTTCTGGGCGTCCCTGCACGGACTGGCGACCCTGACCCGGTCGGGACGGCTGCCACCGGAAGACACCGAACCGAGGGTGGAGCTACTGGTGGACCGGCTCGCCATGGTCTGACACACCGTCCCGGCGAGCACGCAGCCGAGGCCCTCGGGCCCCGCTGCCTGCGGGCGGTAGCCCTTTTGGCCACTCGCGCCCACACGGCGCAGCCGCAGATCGCCGGGCCCCGTACCCCAGAGAGTCCGGAAGCTGCGATGATCACGTGATCATGCCTCAGCCGAGACACCGGACAGCAGCTGTCCCATGGCAGCGGGCACGGACGGTTCGACCCGGCAGTAGGCCCAGGTGTCGCGCCACTCCGGAGGCAGCGTGCAGTCGTCCTCTCCGGGAGCGGGCCGCTCCCTTGCCGCGGTCTATCAGGTCGAGGGACCCGTCACCGTTGACATCGGCCACGGCCTTCGCGAGGAACTGGCGCTGGGCGGCCACGGTCACCGGTTTGCCGCCGTTCATACCGCCGAACATGACCACCGCCTGGTAGGTGGCGCCCGGCTCGGCCTTTCGGTCCAGTCGCGTGGGTTCACGGGTGGCGACCAGGTCCGTGAATCCGTTGCCGTCGAGGTCGCCGTGGAGCAGCGGGCGGCTGTAGACGTCTCTGTAGCGCGTGGCGCGGGCCGCGTCCAGTCCGTTCTTCGAGCCCGGGACGACTAGGTGCCAGGCCCATGACTCGCCGGGGGCGCGGTTCGCTTCGACGGTGACGAAGTCGTCGTAGCCGCCCTTGTCGAAGTCGCCGGTGCCGGCCTCGCTGCGACCGTGGCGGCGCGGTGCGAGTCCTCCATGGCCTTCCTCTGGGCTCGTGACACTCCACGGGATACGACTAGGACCCAGGCGGCCGGCTTGTACTCGTGCCCGGACCTGTGAGGGACGCCGGGTGTCCGCTCGCGCGTCTGCTCGTGCCGACGGAAGCCCGGTAGCCGTCCAGCTTTCTCCCACCCTCCTGGCGCCCCGCACTTCCCACACTCAGAGCAGCAGCACGAGCGCGTACGCGAGGAAGAACGCCGCGACCAGCACCACGAGCACGAGGATCAGCGTCAGAGGCGCCCTCGCCCATCCCTTGAACGGGTTGTAAGTCTCCTGAGGACCCGCCCCCGACATGCTGCCTTCGGCCGGTGAGGCCTCCCCCGGCTGCACGCTCCCGCCGGGTTCCAGTCCTGTGGTCCTCTGCGGATCCGGATTCGTCGAAGTAGTCATGTAGTGCGAGTTCCCCGATCGCCACAGGATTCGCCTGCCACCACAGGACAAGTGGCGCGCGTGGGGATTGAGGTGCGTTGCCGAGGAGCCACCGACAGCTCTGGCATGCGAAGCCGGGAAAGAGTGGCCGGTCAAGCCTCGCACTGGGGGCCCGCCTGGAGCGTGATGCGCGCGTTGGGCGATCTGCACGGCGCATCCAACGTGCGGCTCGTTGTCTGGTTCCACTGACGTCGTGACTCCAAGCTGAGCGTTCGACGGTGAGACATCTTGTCCCGTCTCACTCGATCTGGTCCCAGTCTCAGATGATCTGGTACGTCAGGACACCTGTCGGCGGGAGGCTGCCCTGGGCCTGGGCCTGGGCCTGGGCCTGGGCGTCGGGGAGGCTGGCTATCGAGCGAGGTCGCGTCGCGGAATCCGGCGAGGCCGATAGCGAGGAAGGCGAGGGCCCGCGATCAGCGCGGTGACGGCGTCTGGGACAGACCGGTCACGGTGCGGATTTGAGAGCGTCCGCACATCAGCGCGGCCGCTGAGGCGGACGGCCCTGCGCCCACGCCTGGCCGCTGCCCTCTCGCTGGGACTCGTGCCAGCGAAGTCGCTCCCGCCGAAGACGGCGCCGTCGTCGCTCAGTCCTGATGCGCTTGCTGCACTCGGTTCCCACACCCACGATCAGCAGCAGCGCGAGGAGAACGGCCATGGCCACCTGGGACACACAGGCCACCGGCAAAGCGGCCAGAGAGCAGCCGTACCCAATGAAGGCCGAGGAAGCCGCCGCCACGCTCAGCGCCAGCACGTCCCGGCCCGTCCGATCGGGAACCGGTGCTCCCTTGGCAGCCCACCTCTCCATTGCTCCCACGAACCAGACAGCAAGCAGCCCCGCCACTTCGAGCCCTGCCAGCAGGACGGCCAGACCGACATCGAAAACCCACTTAGCCATGCTTTCCATATTGGGCACGCGAGCGGGCCGCACGACTGAGTACAGCTACTCAAATACGCTGGCCGGCACGCGAGATCAGGCAGCGCTCTCCGTCGGCCGCCATGGCGCTGCCCTGGCCGACGAGGTCGGCGATCTCGGGGTGCGCAGGGAGTACTGCGCCGGGCTGCCCAGAGCAGACTGAGACACCACCCCCTTTGCCCAGACTCGCGCGAGACGCGAGCCCTGTTGCCCAGAGAACTCCGCGACTGCCCACTCTTCGCTGAGACAGGACATTACTGACCAGCGGTGAAGACGCCTGCTGCCGGCTAGTTAGGTGTGACTGTGCACCGTCGGGCCAGATGGGGGTGCTCGCGAGGCCCTAGCTCTAGGGCTTGTCTTCAGTCCTGATCATGTGGCGGGGCGGAGGCGGTCCCGCTAGAGGTGTTCCGTCGGTCCGTTGCTGCGCCGAGTCGGGTGCGGCGTCACATTCGAGAAAAATAATAGCCATGGACATAGTATCCATGTACTCTATTTCGTATGAGCAAGGATTCATCGCCGGGCCCCACGCCCGGCTTCCTGGTATGGCGGCTCGCCAACAAGTGGCGTGTCGCGGTCGATCGCGCGGTGGCTCCGCTGGGTCTCACTCACGCGCAGTACGTACTGGTTGCGTCACTGCACGGCATGCAGGGCGCTGGCGAGCGGCCCAGTCAGCGCCGACTCGCCGACCACACCGGCCTGGAGGCGTTGTACGTCTCGAAGCTGGCGCGTGCCCTGGAGTCGGCAGGCATGATCGAGCGCACCCGTGATCCCCGCGACCCGCGCGCCGTGCAGCTCGCGCTCACCGAGCAAGGTCAGGCTGTCACGCGGCAGGCCATCGCGGTGGTCCAGGAACTGCTTCAGCAGTTGCTGGAGCCGCTCGGCGGCCTCGACGCCCTGCGGACGCGCGCGTTCACCGACGAGCTGACGACCCTGCTCGACGTACCTCTCGCTCCATCCGTACCGAACGACCAGAGCACTCGGAGGAGAACACCATGACCACCACCGCATCCACGGCTACCGCGCCCGTTGCCGACGCCCGCGGCCTCGCCCTGGCGCACCATGCCGCGCGCGGCGTCCTGGAGCACGTCCTGGCCCGGCACGGCGCCACGTTCCAGGAGCAGGTCGCCCTGCGCACCGCCATCACCACCGAGACCCCGCAGACGCCGGACGATCTCATCACCCAGGTCCAGGGCTCTCTCAAGTCCGATCCGGCCGACATCCGCACCACCCTCGACGAACTGCTGGCCAAGCGGCTGCTCGTCGCGGACGGCGAGCACCTTCACCCCACGGACGCGGGGCGCGAGCTGCTCGCCGCCGCCGGCGCAGAGACCGCCCCCATCTCCGCCCGCATCTGGGGCGGGATCCCCGCCGAGGACCTGGCCGCCGCCGGCCGCGTCCTCGCCCTGGTCACCGAGCGCGCCAACGCGGAGCTCGCGGCGCTGACCGCCTGACCTCCCGACCGGTCCTGTAACTGGCCCTGATCACAGGATGGTTCGAGTAAGGTCCTTGATCCAGATCATGGAGGCGCGGTGATGCAGGCCGGCGACGTAGCTTTCGGGTCTCTTGTCGTAGCGAGTGGCGATGCCCCGCCAGGCCCTTGTCCCCGGCGACCGCGTCGGGCCGGGTGCGGGGACGGCCGACCCACTGGCGGACCCGCACCTTCTTGAGCACCGGGATGAACTGAGGGCTGTCGGCGTCCATGACGCGGGCGCCCGCTGACACCCGCCGGCCCCCGTCCGCCCGGCCGGTCCGACTCTGGCCAGGTGGCCTGCAGGCGTGGACTTTCGGCCGATGCCCGCGCCGCCCGGCGTCCCTAGCGTCGACGTCATGCCCCACGAACTCGGACCACGCCACCGCCTCCTCCTCGCGGCCGCCCTGTTCCTGCTCGCCCCACTGGTGGGCGAGTTCCTCCTCGGCAACCAGCCGGTCACCGCGCTGCCCTCACTCGTCCTCCTGGCCCCGATGTACGGCGGCGGGGCCCTGCTGATCCGCGAGGCGACCCGACGCGCGGGGCGCGGCTGGCCGACGATGATCCTGCTCGGCGCGGCGTACGCCCTGCTCGAGGAGGGCCCGATCGACCAGATGCTGTGGAACCCGCATTACGGCGGCTTCGACATGGGGCTCGCCTACGCCGGAACCCATGTCCCGGTGCTCGGCGTCAGCGTGGAAATGGTCCAGGACGTGCTGTCGATGCACACGGTCTGGAGCATCTGCGTGCCGATCGCGATCGTCGAGACGTTCAGCCGCGACCGTACGCGTCCCTGGCTCGGCCCGGCCGGACTCGGGGTCACGGGCGTCGTGTTCGCCGCCGGGTCGCTGTTCCTGGCCTTCGCCCAGGCCGAGTCCGAGCACTTCATGGCGTCACCGGCCCAGTTCGGCGGCGCGGCGGTCGTCATCGGCGCGCTGGTGACGGCGGCGTTCGCGTTGCGCCCCCGCTCGACCTCTGCGACCGGGCGCACCGCTCCGACATCGTGGGTGGTGGGCGCCACGGCGTTCGCCGCGTCCAGCCTCTACTGGGGCCGCGAGTTCCTGCCGGACGGGGTGCCGGCCTGGGGCACGGTCGGCGCATGGTGCGTCCTCGTCGCCGCGGCCGTGGCACTGTGCGCCTACTGGTCGCGCGGCCGAGGATGGGGCGCGCGGCACCGACTCGCCCTTGCGGGCGGCTCGCTGCTCACCTACGTGTGGGTGGGGTTCGGGCACGCGCGCGACATGGGCGTCCCGTACGCGACGTCTCTGGTCGGCAATGTCGTCCTCGGCGTGGGCGCGATCGTTCTTCTGGTGGGGGCGGCGGCCGTGGTGCGCGGCCGCGAGAGCGCGCACCACGGACCTGGAACCCGTACAGCGCTGATCACTGCGAGAAATGAGTGAGTTGAGATGCGAGACATCATTCTGGGCATGTCGGTTTCCCCCGACGGTTACATCGAGGGACCGGACCGCGACATCAGCTGGCACCGGTACTTCGAAGTCATTTGAATGAGGGGACTTCTCGCTACGCCGGTGCGGCTTCGCGACGGACCAGCCCGGCCCGTAGAACGTTCAGGGCGCCCACCGTGTCAGCGTGCGCTGTGTGGCCGCACGAGACGCAGTGGAACTTCTCCTGTGTGGCCGGTTCTCCGCGCAGGTGTACCCGCATTCGGGGCATTGGCGGGAGGTGTTGCGGGGGTCCACGGCGATCACTTCCCGTCCGGCGCATTCAGCCCTGGCGGCCAGGATCGTCAGGAACACCCCCCATCCGGCATCGGCAATCGAGCGGTTGAGTCCCGTTTTCGCACTGGCCCCGTTGGGCAGGAAGGCTCCCGACTTGTCAGGGTCGGGCTTCGGCGCGGCACGCCGGACCATGTTGCGGATCTTGAGGTCTTCGTGCGGGATGAAATCGTGTTGGCGTACGAGGTCAAGGGCGGTTTTGTGTGCGTGGTCGAGGCGCTGCAGGCGGATCTTGCGGTGCAGCTTCGCGACCTTCTCGACCGCTCTCCGGTGGTTGGCTGTCCGCTTGTCGCGGCGCACACGCGGAAACCTCGACAGGGCCTGCTGTGAGGCTTCGAGCGCCTCACGGAGCTCTGTCCCCCTCCCACCCCCCACCAGCAGCCGGTGGACTGGGCACACGTCGAGTCCACTCTGGGCGCCCCGCTCCCCGACGGGAGCCGGTGCATCTCGCCGCCCTTCAACGACGCGAGTGAGCCTCGCCGCGGCGATGAACGCGCGGCTCCAACACCCCGAGCAGGCTGCCGCATTGCGCGTCGACCCCACGTTGTCCTTGGGGGCTTGGGAGGCAGCGCTGCGCTGGGACGCACCGATCCACTTCGTCTGGCGCGATCTGATCGCGCCGATGGAGGTGGCTGGACAGGAGGTAGAGGCCGGCACGCACATGGTGCTCGGCCTGGCCGCTGCGAACAGGGACTAGCGCATCACGGTGACCCGCGGCTGCACCATGCCTGTCGCGGCAGCGAGCTCGGTGACCCGGCGCGGCCCCGGTTCGAACGCGTCGAGCGGGGCTGCCTGGCTGCGCGTGATCCCGAACTCCGCTGCCCGGAAAAGGGCTTGGGTCAGCTGCCCGAGCCCCCGCAGCAGGCCGCGGGCGGCGCCTTCGATGGGCTGGGCCTCGACGGTGTCGGACGACCTCGAGGATAGATGCATACTCAAAATACATACATGCCGCAGGCAACCATTCAGCCGGGGCGGGCCCCTGCTCCCGGCGACCGCGTGGCCCTACTCCCGCGATCCGCCCGTCTCCGCGTAGATCACCAGCGTCCGCTCCGGCTGTCCGGCCACGTGGAACGCGGTGTAGTCGTACGTGACCACGCCGCGCCCCGGACTCCGCAGCCGCTTGCGCCCGCCCCGGCGCGCCTCGACCTCAAACCGGGGCCACCAGTCCCGTACTTCGGGGCTGCCCTCGTGGAGTTCGTCGACGAGTCGCGTGTAGCGGGGATCGCCCGGGTGCCCGCCGGCCAGCGTGCGCACCCGGGCGAGCAGGCCCCGCGCCTCGGGCTCCCAGTCGACCAGCACCTCCCGCGCCAGGGGCTCCAGAAAGACCCAGCGCACGAAGTTGGGCCGCCGGCCGTCCTCGGTGACCAGGCGCGGGAACACCTCTTCCGTCGCTCCGTTGTGACTGAGCACGTCGTACGTGCCGTCGATGACGTACGCGGGATGCGGCTGGAGCAGCAGCGGGACGGCGGCGACCTCCGGGGCGAGCGGCTCCACGTCGGGGATGTCGGCCGCCGGCGCGCGCCCGGCGAGCTGGAACAGGTGCTCGCGCTCGTGCGGTGCGAGCCGCAGGGTCGTGGCGAGCGCGTCCAGGACCTGGTCGGAGGCGCGGATCTCGCGGCCCTGTTCCAGGTACGTGTACCAAGTGGCGCTCATCCCTGCGAGCAGGGCCAGCTCCTCCCGCCGCAGCCCCGGGGTCCGGCGCCGGCCGGTCGACGGCAGTCCCGCCTCGACCGGCGTGATCCGCGCCCGGCGGCTGCGCAGGAACGCACCGAGTTCACGACGTCGCTCCGCCGTCTCGGACATGGTCCTACCACCTCTGGTTCCAGAATAAATGGGCTCTGGATACCAGGCTAAAGCCGGACCACACTGACAGAGAAGCCGGAGCAGAACCGGCGAGAAGTGAGGAGAAGACGATGTCAGGCATCACGGGCAAGGTCGTGGCCATCACGGGGGCGAGCAGCGGCATCGGCGAGGCGACCGCACTGCTGCTCGCCGAGCGCGGAGCGCGCCTCGTCCTCGGAGCGCGCCGCTCGGAGCGGCTGGAGGAACTGGTCGCACGCATCGAGAAGGCCGGCGGCGAGGCCGTGCAGATCCGTACGGATGTGACCCGCCTCGACGACGTACGCGCCCTGGTCGGGCTCGCGGGCGAGCGGTTCGGCCGGCTCGACGTGCTCATCAGCAATGCCGGGGTGGGCACCATCTCGCCCCTGGACGATCTGCGCACCGCGGAGTGGGACCACATGGTCGACGTCAACATCAAGGGCGTCCTGCACGGCATCGGCGCCGCACTGCCCGTCTTCCGGGCCCAGGGCTGCGGCCACTTCGTCACGACGGCGTCCACGGCCGCGTTCCGCGTCGCACCGGCGATGGCCGTCTACGCAGGAACGAAGATCGCGGTGCGGGCCATCTGCGAGGGCCTGCGCCAGGAGGCGGGTCCCACGGTACGGGTGAGCACCGTCTCACCCGGGGTGATCGACACGGACTTCCCCGAGGCGTCGACGAACGAGCGGGTCCGCGCCGAGATCGCCGGGATGCGGGACCGGGTCGCGATCCCGCCCTCGGCGATCGCCCGGGCCATCGCGTTCGCGATCGAGCAGCCCGCCGACGTGGACGTCAACGAGATCGTCGTCCGGCCGACCGCGCAGACCTGAGCGGAAAGAACGCGTCCCCTCGGATCCGGCCGGAGGCCCGCCGATTCGACGTGCGTCACAGGCGGCGCAGCACCGTGAGTTCGGCGTCGTACTCGGCGCTCCAGCAAAACGGCAGGCCCGCGTGACGCAGGTACGCGCCGCCGTACTCTTGGCCATCGGTCTCGTCCCGGTACCGCGCCCCGGCGTCAACTCCCTTGAGGCGCAGGCGATCGGGGCGGCCCGGGACCAGTGGCGATCCGTCGAGCCGGCCCGTGCTCAGGGCGGCGACCACGACACGGGCCCCGTCGGGCGCGACGGACTCGACGCCGAATGTCGGTTCGTCCGGCGAGCCCAGGACGTAGGTGTCGCCGTGGTGGACGACGTCCCGGACGTCCTTGTAGCGAGCGATCCACCGTGCGGCCGAAGCCAGTTGTTCCTCGCTCCACGTGCCGAGGTCGGCACCGATGCCGAGGACGCCCGTCATCGCGCTGACGAAACGGAACGCGAGGGAACGCGGCCGTGGGTCGAACAACCCCTGCGCGTCGGTGACCCAGGAGCTCATGGTGTGCGGTGCGTGCGCGTGGAGGTAGCCGTACTGGATCCGGAGCCGGTCCAGCGGGGCGGTGTTGTCGCTCGGCCACACCACATCGGTGCGGGCGAGCGTGCTGTGGTCGACCCGGCCGCCGCCGCCCGCGCAGCCCTCGACGGTGACGTGCGGGTGGCGGGCGCGGAGGTGGTCCAGGACGCGCAGGTAGCCCGCCACGTGCGCGGCGTCGAGGTCGAGCTGCTGCGCCGACTTCGGTCCGGGGCGGCCGCGTTCGGTGGGCGGGCGGTTCATGTCCCACTTCAGGTACGAGATGTCGTAGCGCCCAAGGAGTCGGTCGAGGGTACCGAGGACGAAGTCCTGGACGTCCTCGCGGCCGAGGTCCAGGAGGAGCTGGTTGCGGACACGGCGGTCCGTGCGATGCGGCAACTGGTAGATCCAGTCCGGGCGTTCGGCGTAGAGCTTCGATGCCGGGCTGACCGCCTCGGGCTCCACCCACAGTCCGAAGTCGAGGCCGAGGGCGCGTATGTCGTCGATGAAGCGGTCGAAGCCCTGGGGGAACAGTGCGGGATCGGGGTGCCAGTCGCCCAGTCCGCCGGTGTCGTCGTGTCGGCCGGTGAACCAGCCGTCGTCGACCACGAACAGCTCCGCGCCCAGGTCCGCGGCCCGGCGGGCGAGCGTGAGCTGGTGGTCGGCCCGCACGTCGAACTCGGTCGCCTCCCACGAGTTGTAGAGGACGGGACGGCGGCGGGTGAGCCGGTCGCCCGCCAGGTGGCGCTCGTAGCGGTGCCAGACGCGGGACAGACCGTCCAGGCCGTCCGGGCTGAACGCGCAGGCCAGCTTGGGCGTCACCAGTGTCTCGCCGGGGACGAGCAGTACGGCACCCTCGTGCGGGACCCGACCCGCGCGCACCCGCACTGCGCCACCGGGCTCCGCGTCGACGGCCATGTGCCAGTTGCCCGCCCATTCCAGGGCGATGCCGTACGTGGGGGAGTCGGCGCCACGGTCCGGGTGCGCCGCGTCCTGGACCGCGAGCCAGGGTGCGTAGGCGTGCCCCGGCACACCCTGAGTGCTGCCGAACTCCAATGTGCCGCGCGTCAGTTGGGTCTGCGTGAAGCTGAACTCCTGCGACCACTGGCCGGTCAGATACGTGACGCGGGCGCCCTGCGCCGACACGGGCACGTTGACGGCCGCCGAGTCGATCCGCTCCAGGCGTAGCGTCTCGTCGCCCGTGCAGGTCAGTTCGGACCAGCGGCGGATGACGTCGGTGCCGGGAACGATGGCGTAGCGGACCGTGACGCGCAGGCCGAGGACGTCGTCGTCGAAGGTGAGGTCGAGGGCGGTGTCATTCTCCTGGTGCGCCTCGGTGAAGCGCCACCAGACTCCGCGCTCGCCACCGGGGCGGCTCGCGGTCAGGTCGGCGCCGTTGAACGGGCGAAGGCCGTGCGGGATGTACTCGGCTGGCGCCAGGTCGGCGGGCGTGACGAAGTGCGTGCGGCGCGACCACTCCAGCGGGGCCGGACCGTCCTCCGCGCCCGCCGGCCCCCACACCGCCAGCTCGGGCCAGATCCCCGCGCCGGGACCGTCGCCCTCGCCGTCCCCGCCCAGTGTGACGGCGTAGACGGTGGTGGCCGTGCGCAGGACCCAGCGGTCCGACGGGCGGTCGGTGGTGCTCACTTGACTGCTCCAAGATTGAGGCCGGCCACGAAGTGGCGCTGGAAGCGGAGGAAGACGAGGACGGTCGGGGCCGCGGCGATGACGGAGCCCGCCGCGATCACGTTCCACTGCGAGACGTACTGGCCCTGCAGATTGATCAGCGACGCCGTGATCGGCATGTGTGTCTCCGTGCGGAGCACGCTGATCGCCCACAGCAGGTCGTTGAAGATCCAGGTGAAGGACAGGGCACTGAGCGCGGCGAGCGCGGGGCGGGCCAGCGGCAGCACGATCCGCCAGTAGATCGTCGCGGGCCCGGCCCCGTCGATCACCGCCGCCTGCTGCACCTCCGGCGGGATCGACCGCATGAAGCCGTGCAGCACGAAGACGTAGAAGCCGATGCCGAAACCGACCTGTACGCCGATGAGAGCCCACAACGAGTCGTAGATGCCGACGAGTTCGCTCATCTTGGAGACGGGGATGAGCAGGATCTGCGGGGGCAGGAGGTTGCCTGCCAGCATGACGAGCAGCAGGGTGCGCCGACCTGGCAGGGAGTAGCGGCTGAGCGCGAACGCGGCCATCGACGCGAGCAGCAGGGAGATGAGGACGCTGGGTACGGTGACGAGCAGGCTGTTGATCAGAGCCTGCTTCTGTCCGCCCTCGGTCCAGGCCTGACGGAAACCGTCGAGGCTGAAGGAGTGCGGTGCCGAGCCGAGGCCGTTGGCGGCGATGTCGTCGAAGGTGCGGGTCGCGGTGATCACGACGAGGACGATCGGGACGAGCCACAGCACGGCGAGGGCTCCCGCGCCGAGGTGGAACCCGGCGGTGGCGGCGCGGCGGCGCAGCAGGGTGGGGCTGTTCATCAGTCGGCCTCCCGGAAGGCGCGGACGAGATAGGAGGCGATGACGCCGAAGGCCAGCAGGAAGATGACGACGGCGAGCGCGGAGCCGTAGCCGAGGCGCAGCGACTGGAACGCCGTCGAGTACATGTAGGTGCTCAGGAGCTCGGAAGAGTGGTACGGGCCGCCGCGGGTCAGCGACCAGACCACGTCGAAGGAGCGCAGCGAGTCGATGATGATGACCGAGAGGACGACCGCGTTGACGCTCTTGAGCTGGGGGAGTGTGACGTGCCGGAGCTGCTGGAGACGACTGGCGCCGTCGACCTTGGCGGCCTCGTACAGCATCGGGTCGATGCCCTTGAGGCCGGCCAGGTAGAGGACCATCACGTACCCGATCTGCCGCCACAGCGCGGGCAGCAGGACCGCGTACAGGGCGGTGTCGCGGTCTGCGAGCCAGGAGCGGGTGAGGTTGTCGAGGCCGACGCCCTCCAGGACCTGGTTGATGAGTCCGTCCGGCTGGTACATCGCCTGCCAGACGAGGGCGGTGGCGACGAGCGAGAAGACGACGGGCAGGAAGAGCGCGGCGCGGTAGAAGCCGACGCCGCGGCGCTCCTGCTGGAGCAGCAGCGCGGCGCCGAGCCCGAGTACCGCGGACAGACCGCCGAACAGCACCAGCCACTTCGCCGTGTTGGCCAGGGCGTGCCAGAAGACCGTGTCGTGCGCCATCTCGCGGAAGTTGCCGAGGCCGATCAGGTGGGCGGCGGAGATGCCGTCCCAGTCGGTGATCGCGAGATAGAAGCCCTGGAGGGCGGGCCAGAACACCCAGAAGCCCTCGGCGAGCAGGGGGACGAGGACGAAGGCGACGACGAGGGGCGGTACGCGGGTGGCGGCGCCCCGGCGCGGGCGGCGGGCGGACGACGTCTTGCGCGGGCCCGCGGCCGGGCGGGTGTCGGTGTCGAGGAGGGCCATGTCACTTCCCCCAGATCTTCTCGGCGTCCCGCTGCCACGTGGTCAGGGTCGACGCGATGCGGTCCGGCTCGGACAGATAGCGGATGAGGGCGGTGTCGGCGGTGGGGGATAGCTCGTCGCTGGAGTCACGGTTGAAGAACTGGGTGACCTCGGCGGCCGACTCGACAAGCGCGCGGCCCTTCTTCACCAGGGCGGTCCCGCTGTCCTTGGCGTCGGGATGCGTCGGCAGCGCGGTGCCGGAGGAGCTCTTGAGGTAGGTCTCCTGCGCCTGGGCGGTGGCGAGGTAGCGCAGGAACTCCTTGGTCTGGCGCCCGCGCGGAGTGCGCGCGCCGGCGAAGTAGCCGTCGGTGGGCGCCTCTTCGGCCATCGGCACCTTCGGGTCGATCTCGGGGAACCGGAAGAAGTCGATGTCGTCGAGCTGGTCCTTGGGCACGGAGTCGGCGAAGAACGTGCCGATGAGCATCATTCCCGTACGTCCCTGGAGCAGTTCGGTGGTGGCGTCCTGGAAGGCGAGGGCCGTGCCGCGCTTGTCGATGAAGGGGCGTGCCTCGTCCCAGCGGTCGAAGACGCGCCGTACCTCCGTGTCGTCGAAGCGGTGCCGGCCCGCGAGCAGGTCGCGGTGGTACTGGGCGCCGTTGATGCGGATGTTGAGGTAGTCGAACCAGGAGGACGCGACCCACGCGGTGCCGCTGCCCGCGCCGAGCCCGATGGGGGTGACCTTCTTGCGCTGCAGGGTCTCGCACAGGTCGAGGAAGTCGTCCCAGGTGCGCGGCTCGTCCACGCCCCACTTCCTGAAGTTGGACTTCCGGTAGAAGAAGCCCCACCAGTAGTAGCTCGTCGGCACGAACACCTTGTGGCCCGCGCGCGACGTGCACAAGCTCTTGAGCGCCTTGCTGTAGCGGGACAGGTCCGGGCTCTGCCACACGTCGTCGAGGTTGAGCAGGAGGTCGCGGCGCGCGTACGCGTCGGCCACCGAACCCGGGTACCAGGTGTACAGATCGGGCGGGTTGGCCGAGGTCAGGTAGGTGGGCAGCTGAGTGCGGAAGGTCTCCGAGGCCACGGTGTTCAGCGAGGCCGAGGCGCCGCCGCGCTGGTTGAAGCCGTCGACGACCTTCTGCAGCGCGGTCTTCGCCTGCGGTGCCGAGAGGTTGGACTGCAGGGTGACGTCGCCGCCGGAGGAGACGTTGGAGCGTACGGACGTGACGCAGCCGCTCAGTGCGGCACCGGCGCCGAGGGCTCCGACGCCGGTGAGCAGGCGCCGTCTGCTGGGACGTGAACTGCCGGTGGGCAAGGGGGACATGGTGACTCCTGGAAGGCCCGGGACCGGACCGTGCGGTGGCGGTCCCGGGCGGTGTGCGGGTGGGGGAGAAGGCCTGCCGGTCAGTCGGAGGCGGGCAACGGGGCCTGCCACAGCTGCCCGTCGACACCCCGGAACGTGGCGGTCAGCGGCGTGCCGGTGAGGGAGGGTGTGCCCGCGAGGGCCGCGCTGGCGAACTCGGTGCGCTTGGACCAGCCGCTCCACGCGTCGTCGCCCTGGCCCGCGGCGAGCGAGCGCTGCCACACGGTGTAGTCGCCGGCCCGGGACACGAGTCGTACGGTGTCGCCGTCGAGGGCGAGGGCGGGCGAGGCGCTGGTGGCGCCGCCGAGCGAGGCCCAGGGGGACCAGGAGCCGTCGGTGTCGTGGACGCGGGTCCACACGGCGCTGTCGGTGGCGCGCACCGCGACATGCACGCGCCCGTCGGCATCGGTCACGGCCGCCGGGTCGTCGTACAGGCCGAGACCGTCGGGGGCGCCGAGCCGCTGCCAGTCGCCCGCGGCCGAGCGGACGAGGAGGCCACCGTCCTCGCCGCGCACGGCGAGGGTGTCGGGGGCCGTGCCGGTTCCGGCCGTCGCGGGAGCGGAGGAGACGGCCGGGCCCGCGACGCGCCGCCAGTCGCCGACGGCCCGGCCGTCGTTGATCTGCCTGCGGTACAGGTGGCCGTCGGTGGCGCGTACGTACACCTCGATACGTCCCTTGCCGTTGGCGCGAGCCACTGGCTTGCCCGTGACACGACCGTCGCCGGGACGTCCCAGCGAGGTCCCGTTCTCAACCACCGTTCCAGAGGCGGTGGTTGAGAACACGTCGTCGCCGACGGCGGCCGGATCGGCGGGCGAGCGCACACCCAGACGCGTGCCCGGCGCGGTGTCCTTGCCGTCCAGCTTCAGGAAGGCCGTGCCGTGGCCGGGGACCTCGACCGTGTACGAGCCGTCGTGGACGCCGCGGTCCGCGCGGGCCCGCAGATCGCGCACCCGCACAGGACCGGTCAGACCCGCGTCGGCGAAGTCGACGGTGAGGCGCGCCGCCTTGTCGGAGCGGTTGAGCAGGGCGACGGCCCGGTGGCCCGCCCCCTGGAGGACCTTGCTGTAGACGTCGCCGGTCGCGTCGCTCGCCACGCGCACGCCCTGAACGGCGAGCGGGTCCTGGTCGACGTCGATGATCTCCGGGTTGCGCAGCGTGTCGACCATGTCCTGCGGCAGGGTGCGGGGATCGGAGCCGATGACCAGCGGCGAACCCATCAGTGCCCACATGACGAGCTGAGTCATGGACTCCTCGGTGGTGAGTTCGGGTGTGCCGTCCTCCAGCTTGCGCAGCGGGATCAGGTAGTCCGGGTCGTTGTAGTGACCGGGGGTCTGCGCCTCAGGGTGCGCCATGTTGGCGTCCATGTTGCGCAGGATGTTCGGCCACTGGTTCTCGTGCGGCGTGCCCCAGGCGACGTCGGTGCCGGTGCGCCAGGAATCCGCCAACCGGGGCCCGAACCGGTACGAGTTGTGCGCGTCCTGCGCCGGGGTGTGCGGCACGCCCCAGTCGTCCGTGAGCGGGTTGCACAGGTTGAGCAGCATGGGCCGGCCCGTCTTGCGGACGGCCGCGCTGAACTCCTTGAATGCCGGCTCCGGATCGGCCTTCTCGGCGATGCCGCACAGGAAGTCGACCTTGATCGCGTCGACCTTCCAGTCGGCGAACTGCCGGGCGTCCTCGGCGTAGTGGCCGCGGCTGCCGAGCCCGCAGCTCTTGCCGCCGTCGTACGTCCCGGCATCCGTGTAGATCCCGGCCTTCAGGCCGCGTCGGTGCAGGTAGTCCACGAGGGACGGGATGCCGGACGGGAAGCGCTCGCGGTTCGCGGCGAGGTGGCCCTCGGCGTCGCGTGGGGTGTCGGCCTGCCAGCCGCCGTCCAGCCACACGATGTCGTAGCCGCTCTTCTTGAGCCCGCTGCTCACGAGGAAGTCCGCGACGCTCTTGACGTCCTTCTCGGTGGGCGCGCCCAGGCCGAAGTAGGTGTTCCAGCCCATGTACGGGGTCGGGGCGAGGGGCGTGGGGGTGGGCTCGTGGGGTGCCGCAGGGCGGTCGGCCGCGGCGACCGGGACCGCCGGCGACAGCACGGCCGCGACGAGGAGGGCGGCGAGGGTGGCCGTCCCGGTCGTCGCTGCGCGGGGTGAAGTCACAGAGCTCTCCTGAGGTGATGACCGACGTGGGTGGCGTCGTCCGCCGGTGTGGGAGCCGGTTGGGAAGCGCTCGGACGACTGTTGCCGCAGGGGCCGACCCTGTCAATAACAATTCCTAATTAACTAAAAATCGAGAGACGGATGTGACCGTCGCGATCGTCCGTGCGGTCCCGGCACCCGTGGTGCGGTCCCACCGTCCGCGGGCATGCCGACGAGCCGGCCGGACTCGCCCGCGCAGGGGCGTTCCGGTCGGCTCGTCGGCCGTGTTCTCGTCCTAGCCGACCAGCCCGGAGTCGGGCCGGAACGCGCAGGCGGACGGGCCCGGGACAGCGACCCGCAAACGCAGCAGCGCGCCGTCCAGCGGGCCGGGTTCATCGAGGCCGATGTGCGCGCTCGTCACGAACAGGGTCCGACCGTCCGCGCCGCCCAGGCACAGACCGGCCGGCTGCCGTACGGGCACGGGGACGACCTCGTCCAACCGCCCGTCGGCACGGTAGTGGTGGAGCACTCCCGCTCCCCAGACGGCACTCCACAGCCCGCCGTCCTGGTCCACCGCCATGCCGTCCGGGCTGCCGGACTCCACGGTCGCGAAGACCTCGCCCTCGTCGACGTCGCCCGTCTCCGGGTCCACGCGGTGGCGCAGAATGCGCCCAAGGGGGCTGTCCGCGAGGTACATGGTCCGGCCGTCCGCCGTGAACGCCGGCCCGTTGGGCACACTCAGCCCGTCGAGGGCCTGGGTAACGGTCCCGTCGCGGTCCACGCGGAGCAGCCCGCCCCGGCCGGGAGCCGCGTCGTACGCCATGAAGCCGGCCCAGAAGCGCCCCGACGCGTCGGCCACCGCGTCGTTCATCCGGAACGGCCCCGCCGGGTCCTGTTCCGGGCGCAGCAGCCAGCGAGGCGACTCGCCCGCCCGCAGCAGGCAGATGCCGGTGTCGGCCGCGGCGATCCACGTGTCCGGCGCTCCGGCCACGGGCGCGACCGCACCCAGCGGGAACGGCAGACGCAGTTCTTCCCGCAAGGTGGCGCCGGTGAGGTCGGCGGACAGCAGCCGGCCGGTGAGGATGTCCGTGAGGACGAGACCGCGCTCCGTCCAGCGCACGCCCTCGCCGAGTTCCAGTCGTTCCGTGCCCACAGGGCTTGGGGTCACCATTCCGCGAAGCTCCCGTCGTCGTGCCGCCACACAGGATTACGCCACCGGTGCGCGGAGCTGTCGGCCTTGCGTACGGCGGCCTCGTCCACCCGCACTCCGAGGCCCGGCAGCGTCGTGCGGTGCGCGTGACCGTCGGTGAAGCGGAACGGTTCCGGATCGAGGACGTACGAGAGCAGGTCGGCCGAGCGGTTGTAGTGGATGCCCCGGCTCTGTTCCTGGATGAGGAAATTGGGCGTGGCGAAAGCGACTTGGAGGCTGGAGGCGAGGGCGATCGGGCCCAGCGGGCAGTGCGGCGCGAGGAGCACCCCGAACGTGTCGGCCAGCGAAGCGATGCGGTGCACCTCCGAGATGCCGCCCGCGTGCGACAGATCGGGCTGCGCCACGGCGATACCGGCCTGCAGCGCAGGCAGGAACTCCCCTCTGCTGTACAGGCGTTCACCGGTCGCGACGGGCACGCTCGTGCCCTCCACCAGACGCGGCAGCAGATGCCCGTGCTCGGGCAGCAGGGGTTCCTCGGCGAACAGCGGGCGCAGCGGCGCGATCCCCTCGAGGACTTGGCGCGCCCCGGCCGGGGTGAACCGGCCGTGGAAGTCGACGGCGACGTCACGGCCGGGGCCGAGCACCTCGCGCGCAGTGGCGACGCGCTGGACGACCTCCTCGATCTCCGCGGGGCCCGGCATCGGGGAGACCCGGCCCGAGGCGTTCATCTTGACCGCGGTGAAGCCGTGCTCGATCTGGGCACTGATCTCCTCGGCCACCTGGGCCGGTTCGTCGCCGCCCACCCACGCGTACACCCTGACCGAGTCGCGCACGGGTCCGCCGAGCAGCGCGTGCACGGGCGCGCCGTAGGCCTGGCCCGCGATGTCCCACAACGCCTGGTCGATCCCGGCCACCGCGCTGGAGAGCACCGGACCGCCCCGGTAGAAGCCGCCCTTGGTGAGGACCTGCCAGTGGTCCTCGATACGCAACGGGTCCTGGCCCACGAGGTATTCGGCGAGGGTGTCGACGGCGGTGCGCACCACTTCGGCCCGGCCCTCGACAACGGGCTCGCCCCACCCGACGATGCCGTCATCCGTCTCGATACGGCAGAACAGCCAGCGCGGGGGTAGCTGGAACGTTTCGATGCGAGCGATCTTCACCGGATTCCTCCGAGGGTGCCCCGGCCTTCAGGCCGGGGAGGAATAGGAGTCCTGCGGAGCGGGGCAGGAGAAGCCGATTCGTCGGCAGGGCGGATCGGCGTGCACCCGCCGTGGTGGTGTGGCAGCCCATATTGGATCTGAGCTCTCAATTGTCAGTCCTCCCGGATAGGTTGCTGTTCATGACGACCGCGGCGCAGGAGACGGCAGGTGTGGGGCATGCCCGATACACCTTCCGCCTTCGTGTGTCGTCCACCGCGACGGGCGCCCTCGAAGCGGAATGGGCGCGGTGCCGGTGGGTGTGGAATGAGTGCTGCGCTCGCTCGAAGAGGGCGCACGCCGAGAACGAGAAGTGCGGTCCGGCCCGGCTGGACAAGATGCTGACCCAGGCGCGTGCCTGTATGGGCTGGCTGCGCGAAGGCTCCAGCGTTGTTCAGCAGCAGTTGATACGCGATTTCGCGAAGTCGCGGGCGAAGGCGCTGAAGGACATCAAGGCCGCTGTGCCGATGCGGCAGCGGGCCGGGATGCCCAAGTACAAGAAGAAGCACCAGGACGACCCGTCGTTGAACTACACCCAGCGGGGTTTTCGGCTCAAGGACGGCCGCCTGCACTTGGCAGGCGGCATCGCCGTGACGGTCGTGTGGTCGCGTGCCCTCCCTAAGCCACCCTCCAGCGTCCGCGTCTACCGCGACAGCACCGGAGCTTGGTACGCGTCGTTCGTCGTGGCGAGCATGACCGAGACGCTGCCGGGAACCGGCCGGGTGATCGGGATCGACTGGGGTGTGAAGGAGACCGCGACACCACCAGCGACGACCACGACCTTGCCCACCCGCAGCACGGGAAGAACGCCGCCCAGCGTTTGGCGCACTATCAGCGGATGATGTCCCGGCGTAAGCCGAAGCGTGGACACGCCGGATCGAAGGGCTACCGCCAGGCGAAGCGGCAGACGGCGAAGCTGCACAAGAAGGTGGCCCGGCAGCGTCAGGACACCGCCCGCAAGTGGGCCAAGAAGGTCGTCCGCGACCATGACGCCCTGGCCGTGGAGGACTTCCGGCCGAAGTTCCTCGCGAAGTCCACCATGGCCAACAAGGCCGCTGACGCGGCGATCGGCGCGACGAAGACAGCCCTGGTCGAGATGGGCCGTAAGCACGGCCGGTCCGTACACCTGGTGCACCCGGCGCACACCACGATGGACTGCGCAGACTGCGGAGCGAGAACCAAGCACGCGCTGCCTCTCTGGGAACGAACGTATACGTGCACCACGTGCGGAGTGTCCCGACCTCGGGACAAAAACTCAGCCCGTGTGATGCTCGTCCGGGCTGGTCTCTGTCCCGGCTAGCGCTGATCGTGTAAGACCTCTATCCCCGCCGGGGATCAGGCGACGTGAGCTAGGAATCCCCCTTAGCTGGGGGAGGTTTCAAAGGGTGTGTGCACCTTTCGTCGTCGGGTTGAGATCGGAGGGGCGGGAGTCCGTGAGGTCGTCAGGAGGAGGCCTTGACGACGCTCCAGCCGCCGTCGACGAGCAGGCTGGTGCCGGTCACGAAGCCGGCCTCGGCGGAGGCGAGGAAGGCGATGGCCGCCGCGACGTCTTCCGGCGTGCCGAAGCGCCGGGCCGCCGTCTCGGCGACGCTGCGCGCCCGGCTCTCCTCATCGATGCCGTCCCAGGCGCCGGTCAGGATCGGTCCGGGCAGTACGGCGTTCACGCGGATCGACGGGCCGTACTCCACGGCCAGTTGACTGCACAGCGAGAGCACGGCGCCCTTGGTCGCGGCGTACGCCGGCCGGCCCGGGAGCCCCATGTGCGCGTGCACGGACGAGGTGTAGACGACTGAGCCGCCATGCTCCGACATGTCGGGCTGTACAGCCTTGAAGCCGAGGAACCCACCGGTGAGGTTGACGGCGACCTGCCGCTCCCAGGAGGCCTGAGTCATCTCGCCGGCCGGGGCCAGCTCCACGGTGTACGCGTTGGAGACGAGGACCCGCACCGGGCCGTAGGCGTGAGCCGCGTCCAGCACGCGCTCCCAGTCCGCCGCGTCGGCCACATCGGCCCGTACGAACGAGGCGCGGGCGCCCTGTTCACGCAGCTCGGTGGCGGTCCGTTCGCCGCGCTCGGCGTCGATGTCGCTGAGTACGACGGCCGCGCCCTCGGCGGCGAGCCGGGCCGCCGTGGCCGCGCCGATGCCGACGGCGGCCCCGGTCACCACGGCGACCTGATCGGTGAAGCGTTGCATGCCGGTCATCCCATCTCCTCGAGAGTCCTGCCCCGGGTCTCGCGCACGCACTTCGCGGCGAAGGGCAGGGAGAACAGCGCGAAGGCTGCGTAGATCAGATACGTCCCGCCCAGACTCCAGTCGGACAGGCTCGGGAACGACGCGGTGATCACCCAGTTGGCCACCCATACGACGGACGAGGACACACCGAGCGCGGCGGCGCGGATCGAGGCCGGGAACATCTCGCCGAGCATGACCCACAGCACGACACCCCACGACGAGGCGAAGCACAGCACGAAGACGTGAGCCGCGACCAGCGCCACGAGCCCTTGGGTGTGGGGGAGCCGGCCCTCGACGAGGTCCGCGGAGAACGCCCACGCCTCACAACCGAGCGCGAGCGTCATCCCGGCCGAGCCCGCCAGGATCAGCGGCTTGCGTCCCACCCGGTCCACCAGCAGCATCGCGACGACCGTGCCGACGATGTTGATGAGCGACGTCGTGAACGAGTACAGGAACGAGCTGTTCGGGTCGATGCCCACCGACTGCCACAGCGTCGCCGAGTAGTAGAACGCCACGTTGATGCCGACGAGTTGCTGGAACAGCGCCAAGCCGATGCCGACCCAGACGATGCCGCGCAGCCCCGCCGCCTTGCCGCGCAGGTCGCGGAAGGTCGAGCGGCGGTCGCGGCTCATGTGCTCACGGATCTCGGTGATACGTACGTCGAGCGCGGGTCCCTCGCCCTCCAGCCGGGCGAGCACCCGGCGCGCCTCGTCCATGGCGCCGCGGGCGATCAGGTGCCGGGGAGACTCGGGAATGGTGAAGGAGAGGATCCCGTAGACGAGCGCGGGCACCACCATCACACCGAGCATCCACTGCCAGGCTTCAAGGCCGGCCAGGCGGCCACGCTGGTCGTCGTCGGCGAGCGTGAGGATCAGCCAGTTGACGAGCTGGGACACGGCGATGCCCAAGACGATGGCCGCCTGCTGGAACGCGGCGAGGCGTCCCCGGTACGCGGGCGGGGCGACCTCCGCTATGTAGGCGGGGCCGATCACGGAGGCCATGCCGATGCCGAAGCCGCCGATCACCCGCCACAACGACAGGTCCCACAGGCCGAACGGCACGGCGGAGCCGATGGAGCTGACGGTGAACAACGCAGCCGCGATGCGCATGCAGCGGATGCGCCCGATGCGGTCGGCGAGGCGCCCGGCCACCGTCGCCCCGGCGGCCGAGCCGATCAGGGCGATGGCGATGACCTGGGCGAGCGCCGCGGGCCCGACGTCGTAGCGGTCGCGGACGGCCTCGACGGCGCCGTTGATCACCGAACTGTCGTAGCCGAAGAGGAAGCCGCCCATCGCGGCCGCGGCGGCGACGAAGACGACGTGGGCGAGGTGGGGCGGGCGTCCGGTGGCGGAGGCGGGGGGAAGTGTTCGAAGGTGCGCCATGTTCTTTCCCGGATGGTTCTTCCCGGAGAGGACTTTCCGGATGGGTGGCCCGCTTCGCAGGGCGGGCCGGGACGTGTGGTGGGGGTGGTCAGGGCACGCGGATGCCCCAGGCGGCGGACCACTGTTCGCCGGGGGCCAGGACGATCACGTCATGGCCGCTGTTGAACGCGTCGGGCGGGCAGGTCATCGGTTCCACGGCGAGACCGGTCCGCCCGACGTGGTCGGCGGTGTAGAGCTGGAGCCAGCCGAAGGACGCGTCGGCCCAGAGGTCGACGGCGTCGCCTTCGGGGGCGCGGAGGCGAGCCCACGCCAGGCCGTCGCTGTCGCGGTGCAGCCCGGTGTAGGCGTGATTGAGCACCGTGCCGGTCAACTGCCTTGGGCTGCGCAGATCGTGAGGGGTTCCTTCGACCGGGCGCGGATTCCCGTCGGGCAGCATGCGGGCATCGGGGTGCAGACAGTGATCGGCGGCCAGCTGCACGGAGCACCGGTCGATGGAGCCACCGAAGGTCAGGTACGGGTGGGCGCCGAGACCGAAGGGGGCGGGCCGCGACGACCGGTTGACCACGGTGACGCGGGCGGTGAGCCCGCTGCCCGCGTCCAGGCGGTACTCGGCGAACAGCCGCAGTGCGAAGGGATAGCCGGGCCGGGCTGCCAGGTCGAGGGCGAGACGGACCCCGTGGGCGTCGTCGTGCGGCTGCGGAGTCCAGGTCTGCCACGCGACGAGGCCGTGCAGCGCGGAAGGGGGCTCCCGTTCGTCCAGGGCAAGTTGGTGCTCGGCGCCGTCGAATGCGTAGCGCCCCTGTGCCAGTCGGTTGGGCCAGGGCGCGAGGAGCTGTCCGTGGGCGGCGGGCGCCGGTTCGTCGGCGTCGAAACCGAGGATCAACGGCCGTCCGTCATAGGCCAGTTCGCGCAGTGTCGCGCCGACGCCCGCGACGGTCGCGGTGTACGGCCCGGCAGTGAGCGGGAGCTGGGTGCCGGACAGCGGAAGCGGGGTGTGGGACAAGGGTCGTTCCTCGGGGCGTACGGACGGGCACGGAAGGGCTACGACCAGGACTGCACCACTCGGCACCGGCCCCCGTCAAGGATTATTCATAATTAATTCTCCTGGTGGGGCTGAGCGGGACCCCCTGGTTGAGCTTCCAAAAATTATGAATTAAATTGGCCGCCGGAGGTGGTGCGACCGGCAGTCGGCCCGTCGCACCAGAGGGGAGCAGAGCATGGTGTCCTACGCCGGGCGCGGAGTGCACGGAGGCGTCGTCGAATCGCTCGGCTCCCGGGTGGTCGGGGGCAAGGTGGCCGTCGGCGCCACCCTCGATCCGCGCACCCTGGTCGACAGCATGGGCGTCAGCCTCACCGTCATCCGCGAGGCGCTCAAGGTCCTCGCGGGCAAGGGCCTGGTCGCCTCCCGCCAGAAGCGCGGCACCTTCGTCCGGCCGCGCACCGAGTGGAACGTCCTCGACGCGGATGTGATCCGATGGCGCATCGAGGGCGGCGAGGCGGACGCGGTCCTGCGCGACCTCGCGGAGATGCGCTCCATCGTGGAACCCGCCGCTGTGCGACGGGCCGCCGAGCGCCGCACCGAACAACAACTGGGCGACCTCGAAGCGGCACTCGACCGCATGGCCCGGGCCGGTAACGACGCGGCCGAGGCGGTGGCCGCCGACTCCGACTTCCATCACGCACTCCTCGTCGCGTCCGGCAACGAGATGCTGGCCATGCTGCACGACCTGATGGCCCCCGCACTGCGGGCGCGCGACAGCATCGTGCACGGTGAGCACGGCTGCGCCGACGACCCGGTGCCCAGCCACCGCGCGGTCCTGGACGCGATCCGGGACCGCGACGCCGCGCGCTCGGGTGCGGCCATGGCGGACCTGCTGGCGAAGGCGGACCGCGACCTCGACCTGGCCGTGCGCGGCCAGGCTCGCGCGGCATCCGTCCAGGGCTGAGACGGCGGGCCGCCCGCTCGGCGGCCTCAACTCGGTTTTCCGCGGGGCGGTACGGGCCTCTTGGCGCGAGAGTGATCAGGCCCGGAATCTACATCGCGGCACTCGACGCCGTCGCCGCGGTCATCGTCGTGATTGCCGCGACGCAGGAACAGCCCGCCCACACGACGCGGCCCGTCTATGCCTATGCGCCGGAGGCGGGGGCGCTTCTTGTCGTTGCCCGCACCGGACTCCGCCTCAGCTGTCGCCCCCCGGCGCCCGTGCTGCCAGCACAATCGAAGCGATCTTCGCTGCATCGAGGTTCTCAGACCCGCCCGGACAGCGGCGTACGCGCCCTCGACCTCCGACATGACCCAGCCAGTGCCTGCTACCAGGAGGCGTTCGACACCCGCGTGCCGTATCCGCGATTTCGTGGCACGGGCGCCGCGCAGCAGGTTAGCTTCTGCCCTTGGCGCGGGCCGGCGCGGTCTCCGGCAGGCGCCACACGCACAAGGCGCTGGCGAGTCCGGCCGCGGCCATGTAACCGGCCAGGTACCAGGGGCGGTCGCCGCCCGCGTCGACCAGCAGCGTCGCCACGAACGGCGAAGTCCCCGCGAAGATGACCCCGTTGATCTCGCGGACGAAGACAAGACCGGTCAACTGCCCGGTCGTGAAACGACCGGGCTTGCTGCTCGAGTCATCACTGGCTGTGATGGGTTCGGCTGCGTCCAGTTCTCACGCGATGAGGGTGAGTTCGGGGGCCGTTGACTGAGCCCCGCAGACCCACCCCATCCACCCGCGTTGGCGGATGTTGTGGGACGCGTTGTGGTCCGCGTGCTCAACGAAGCCGCAGACCCGGCACGAGAAAACAGCCTGGGCAGGCCGGTTTCCACGTGCGGTGTGATGACACTTCGAGCATTCCTGGCTGGTGTAGGCCGGGTCGACGTAGACGACCGGCACCCCGGCCCGCTTCGCCTTGTAGGCGATGAACGAGCCGAGCTGGGCAAAGGGCCAGGAGTGGAGCGTGGTGCGTTGGGGCTTTCTCAGCCGTGCCCGCTCGCGAATGCCCTTCAGGTCTTCCAGGGCGATCCCGCGACCGGTGCGTTCAGCCTCCGCCACGATCCGCTTCGAAATCTTGTGGTTGATGTCCTTGTTCCGCCGGGCTTCCCTGCCCGCATGCTTCTTTGCCCGCCGCTTGGCGGACTTGGTGTGCTTCTTCTGCAGCTTGGAACGCAGCTTGCGATCCTGCTCCCGCTTGCGATTGACACGGCGACCGCAATGTCGTCCCCCGTCGGAGGTGACCGCGATGTTCACGATCCCCAGGTCCACCCCGAGGAACCCGACCGGGTGGGCGTTCGGGGCAGCTTCAGCAATCTCGCAGGTCGCGATCAGGAACCACTTCCCGCCCTGACACACCAGGTCGGACTCACCCTGGCGGTGCGCAGCCAGGACCTCCAGCTGCCCGGCCTGCCCAGTGAACGCCACGCCCTTCAGCCGGCCTGCCATGGACCAGATCGACACGGTGCGTGCCTGGTGCTGCCAGGACAGCATCCGGTCGTCGTACGGCTGCGCCGCCTGGGGCCGGAAGACCACCGGCTTGCCCGAGGCGCGAGTGTGCCGCTTGGTCCCGGGCCGCCCGTAACGTCCCGCCCGGAGGTTCGCCTTCAGGGTGGTGTAGGCATCGCAGGTCTTCTTGATCGCGTGCTGGGCGGCCTGCGCGCCAAGCCCCCACCTCTCCCGGATCTCGGCATAGGTGTGCTTGCGCAACTCCAGCGGACGTCGCGCGTTTTCCTCGAAAGCAACCCCGGCCGCCCAGGTCGCCGCTTGATTGCAGGCGTGCAGGGTCGCCTCAAGTGCCGCCGCCTGTACGGGCGTCGGCAGCAGCCTCACCCGCACCACCAGCTTCACGATCACCGAACCTATACACCTGAACGAAGACCCACCACACGTTCGCCCCACCTCACCCGAACGAGCGATACCGGCCCCGGCCCTCCCGGCGCACACCGCCGTAGCCCGGCTCCGCCGGAATGCCTCCCGGCCGCTGCGCGGCCGTCATGGCCTGCGGCACATCGCGGCGACGCTCCGCGTCGCACCCCGTGGATGCGATTCCTCCCGGGCATGAACGACTCCGTTGGGAAAGTCGTGATTCGGGCAGTGCTGTGTCGTTCGTCTTGCTGATGGCTATGGTCGTTGGCGGGATGGGGAGAGCGGGATGTCGTTGGAGTCGCGGTCGGATGACGGAGTGCCTGAGCTGACGGCTCGGGTGGTGCGGGCCTCGTTCCCCAAGGGGACTTTGGCCATCCGGATCAGGGAAGTGCTCGGTCCGGTGTTCACGGACGAGGATTTCGCCGGGGCCTTTGCTGATCGAGGCCGGCCCGCGATCTCGCCAGGGGCTCTGGCGCTGGTGTCGGTGCTGCAATATGCCGAAGGACTCTCCGACCGGCAGGCCGCTGACCAGGTGCGAGCGCGCATGGACTGGAAGTTCCTGTTGGGGCTGGAGCTGGATGATCCCGGCTTCGACTTCACCGTCCTGGGGGATTTCCGCTCCCGTCTGATCACGCACGGGCTGGAAGAGCGGGTCTTGGAGGTGGTGCTGGCGCGGCTCTCGGACGCCGGGCTGCTGCGGGCGGGCGGCCGGCAGCGCACCGACTCGACGCACGTGCTGGCCGCGGTGCGCACGCTGAACCGGATGGAGTTCGTCGGTGAGACGCTGCGGGCGGCGCTGGAGGCGCTGGCCGCGGCCGCTCCGGACTGGCTGAGCGGATTGATCAGCCCCGGGTGGGTGGAGCGCTACGGGGCCAAGGTCGACAACTACCGCTTCCCGAAAGGGGAGAACGTCCGTCGGGAATGGGCCGAGCAGGTCGGCCGGGACGGGTTCGCTCTGCTTGACGCCATTGATGGGCCGGCCGCTGTGGCCTGGCTGCGCGAGGTGCCCGCAGTGCGGATCCTGCGCCGGGCCTGGGCAGAGCAGTATCACCGGGACGGGCAGGGGGTGCGCTGGCGGGAGGGCAAGGACCTCCCGCCGGCCAGAGACCGGCTGTCCTCGCCCTATGACACCGACGCCCACTACGGCATCAAACGCGGGACGGGCTGGTGCGGATTCAAAGTCCACCTGAGCGAGACCTGCGAGCCGGACGCACCCCACCTGATCACGAATGTGGAGACCACCAACGCCACCGTCAACGACACCGAGGTCACCGCAACCATCCACCAGCATCTGGATGAACGGGGGTTGAGGCCGCGTGAGCATGTGGTGGACGCCGGTTACGTCACCGCCGCCCACATCCTGGCCGCCCACGAAGACCATGGCATCGACCTGGTCGGTCCCGTCGGCGCTGATACCCACCACAACGGACGGGACGCGCAGGCACCGGACCTGACTCAGGCCGCCTTCACCACCAACTGGAACGCCAGGAAGGTTATCTGCCCTCAGGGCGCGTCCAGTGTCAGCTGGTCCCAACAGCGCAAGGCCAGTGGGACCGTGCTCGTCCGGGTGCACTTCGCACTCGCCGACTGCGATCCATGCCCGCTGAGAGCGCGCTGCACCAAAGCAGCCAACGGCAAATGGGGCCGCAGCCTGACCCTGCTGCCCCGAGAGCAGCAACAGATCCTCGAAGAACGACGTGCCGAGCAGCAGACCGACGAGTGGAAGGCCCGCTACGACGTGCGAGCCGGGGTGGAGGGCACCATCTCCCAGGCCGTCCGCCGCACCCATCTGCGCCGCACTCCCTACCGAGGCCAGCACAAGACCCACCTCGCCAACGTCCTCTCCGCCACCGCCCTCAACCTCACCCGAATCGACGCCTGGCTGCGGGGCACCCCACTCGGCACCACCCGCGTCTCCCACCTCGCACGCCTCACCCTCGCGGCATGACCCGCCCCCGAGAGCCGATTTATGGATTTCCCAACGGAGTCGTGAACGCCCGGGGTTCCTCGCAAGAATCCGCTGAAGCGGACCTCGGTCGGCAGCGACTCGGCGTAGAGCGTGCCGGTGACCGCGAAGACGGAGTTGAGTATCAGGGCGAAAGCGACGGTGATGGCCAGGTAGATCAGCCACGGCTCGCGGGTGTCCACCAACCAGAAGAACGGATACGCGAAAAGCGTGATCGCCACCGCGCCGCCGATCATCACCGGCTTGCGGCCGACCCGGTCGGACAGGGCGCCCGCCAGCGGGATGGTGAGGATGGAGATCGCCGAGGCGATGGTGATGCCGAGGACCGAGGTACCGGAGGACAGGCCGAGCTGGTTGGTGAGGTAGCTCGGCAGGTAGCCCTGGATCGCGTACGAGGCGATGGCGGTGGCGCAGCCGGAGCCGATGAGCAGTGCGATCGCCTTGGGGCGGCTCTTGATCGCGGCGAGGACGGGGAGCTTCTCGCGCCTGCCGCTGTCGCGAGTGGCCTCGAACTGCTCGGTCTCGGGCGCCGCGTTGCGGATGACGAGAGCGATGATCACGACCAGGGCGCTCGCCAGGAACGGGATGCGCCAACCCCAGTCGAGGAAGTCGTCCTGGGGGAGCGTGGAGACGGCGGCGACCGCGCCGGAGGCGATGACGACGCCGATGAACTCGCCCGCGCCGGGCAGCGATCCGTAGAAGCCGCGCTTCTCGGCCTTCGCCGCCTCCGTCGACATGACGTACGCGCCGCCGAGTTCGGCGCCGACGCCGAAGCCCTGCATCATCCGGCAGAGCACGAGTAGCACTGGGGCCCAGATGCCGATCTGGTGGTACGTGGGGAGGAAGCCGATGGCGAGGGTGCCGGCGCCCATCAGAACCACGGTGAGGATCAGCACCGGGCGGCGGCCCAAGCGGTCGCCGAGGTGGGCGAGGACCAGGCCGCCGATGGGGCGGACGGCGAAGCCCAGGCCGAAGGTCGCGAAGGAGGCGAGCGTCGCCGCGAACGGGGACACGTTCGGGAAGAAGACCTTGTTGAAGACGATCGCGGCCGAGGCGCCGAAGAGGAAGAAGTCGTACCACTCGAGGATCGAGCCGACGACGCTGGCGGCGGCGGTGCGGCGCTGCCGGGTGCGGGCGCTCATCGCCGCCTGCGGTCCGGTCTCCTGATGGGCGTTCTGATGGGCGTTCTGGTGTGTGGATGCGCTCGGCGGCGTGCTCATCTCACTCCCTTTCGCTTCACGCTGGTGGGGGGATTCTGTGCGGCTCACACCTCGTGTTGCAACATATGCACGCCTGTTGCACGGGGGCTGCTAATGTTCTTCATGACCACTGCGGGATGTCAATGGCATGTCACCCATGCCAATGGAGGGACGGCGCGATGACCACCACGGCCGCTACGGCTGTCTGCCTCGGCGAGACGATGGCGCAGGTCACGCCCGCCGACGGCGCAGGCCTCGAGCACAGCGAGGAGCTGCGGCTCGCCGTCGCGGGCGCCGAGTCGACCGTCGCCCAGTACCTCGCCGACCTCGGCCACGGCGCCGCCTGGGTGAGCCGGGTCGGCGACGACCCGTTCGGGCGGCGGATCGTCGCGGCGGTCGCGTCACGCGGCGTGGACGTCACCGGCGTACGGCGCGACACCTCGGCCCCGACCGGCATCTACTTCAAGGACCCGAGGCCTGACGGCACGCGCGTGCACTACTACCGGGCCGGCTCGGCGGCCTCCCGGATGAGCGCGGCCGACGCGGACGGCATCGACCTGACCGGCGTACGGCTGCTGCACCTGACCGGGATCACACCCGCCCTCTCCGACACGTGCGCGGTGCTCGTGACCACGCTTCTGGAGCGGGCGGCCGGCACAAAAACCCTGGTCTCGTTCGACATCAACCACCGTCCCGCGCTGTGGAGTTCGCGCGGCGAGGCGGCCGAGGCGCTGCTCGCCCTGGCACGCCGCGCCGACATCGTGCTCGTCGGGCGCGACGAGGGCGAGACCCTGTGGGGCACCGCCACCGCACAGGACATCCGTGACCACATCGCGCCGCGTGGCACGCTCGTCGTCAAGGACGGCGCCGTGGGAGCCACTGAATTCACCGACGGGACACAGGAGTTCGTGGCCGCGCCCGCCGTGGACGTGGTGGAGGCCGTCGGCGCGGGTGACGCCTTCGCCGCCGGATACCTGAGCGGGCTGCTCGACGGTGCGGCGCCGCGCGAGCGCCTCGCCCTCGGTCACCGTCTGGCCGGGCGCACGCTGCGCAGCATCGAGGACTACGTCCCCATCTCGCCAAACGACAGGAGCTGAGGTCGTGTCACAGACCGTACGGCGGGCCATCGATATCCTGGAGTGCATCGCCCGCAGGCCGCGCACGCAGACCGAGGTCGGCGAGCACCTGGGCGTGCACCGGTCGACCGCGCTGCGCCTGCTGGAGTCGCTGGCCGAGGGTGGACTCGCCCGCCGCCTGCCCGACGGGCGGTACGCGGTCGGCCACCGGCTCGCCGGGCTTGCCCAACTCGCCCGGGAACAGTTCGGCTTGAAGGACGTCGCAAGCGAGCACCTGCGCGGGCTTGGTGAGCGCAGCGGACACACCGTGCACCTCGCAGCGCTGGAGGGCGAACAGATCGTGTACGTCGACAAGGTCGACCCGGTGGACGGAGTGCGGCTGTACTCGCAGATCGGCCGGCCCGTCACGCTGCACACCGCGGGCGTCGCCAAGGCGATCCTCGCCCACGTACCCCGCGATCGGGCCGACGCGCTCCTCGCCGGCTGCGACTTCGCGCCGCACACCGGCACGACGATCACCGACGCAGCCGCCTACCGCGCGGCCCTCGACGAGACCCAGGCGCGCGGCTGGGCCGTCGACGACGGTGAGTACGAGGACTACGTGAACTGCCTCGCCGTCCCCGTGCGCGACAGCGGCGGCGACGTGGTCGCCGCCGTGTCCGTCACCGCTCTGAAGGCGAAGGCCGACCTGGCTGCCCTTGAGGCCGACGTATTGCCTGACCTGATGACCACCGCCGAGACGATCTCCAAGGAGCTGGGATGGCGCCCCTGACCCCCGTAGACGCCGAGACGCCTACGTTCGACGAGTTGTTCGCCAAGTCGCCCGTGATGGCGATCCTGCGCGGAATGCCGGCGGACAAGTCCGTGGAACTCGCCGTACGAGCATGGGACTTGGGCATCGAGTGCGTCGAGGTACCGGTGCAGACCGAGGAGGCCGCGCGGGTGCTCGCCGCCGTGGTGGCTGCGGGCCGCGAGCGCGGCAAGGCGGTCGGTGCGGGCACGGTCACCACGACCGAGCGCCTCGAGTGGGCGGTGTCGGCGGGTGCCGCGTTCACGGTGGCCCCCGGGCTCGCTGCCGAGGTGGCGCAGGCCAGCATCGACGCGAGCCTGCCGCATCTGCCCGGCGTCGCCACCGCCACCGACGTCCAGGCGGCGCGGGCGCTCGGCCTGACCTGGCTGAAGGCGTTCCCGGCGAGCGTGCTCGGTCAGGGCTGGTTCAAGGCCATGAGGGGCCCGTTCCCGGAGGTGCCGTTTGTGGCGACGGGCGGCATCGACGCGTCCAACGCTGCCGCTTACCTGGCAGCCGGAGCCAGGGTCGTCGCCGTGGGCTCAGCCCTGGAGGACCCGGAACAACTCCCGCTGCTGGCTGATCTGTTGGCATCCCGCTAGGCGCGCGGGCGACCTGCTCTTCAGCGGCTTGAACCCGGGCTCGGCCTCGAAGAAGCCATCGGCAACTGGAAGCCGGCCACCGTTTTCGCACGCCGCACCCGCCCGTCACGGACCTTGGCCGGTGGCGGCGCTGTGCGTGGCCATGGGTACGGTCATCGCCCAACTCTCCACCGACGGGGGAGTGCAGGTGAGTCTGCGGGGGTTCGTTTGGTCATGTCTTGCGCTGGCCGACGGTGCCTCCAGGGAGAACCGCAGGGAGCCAGAGTCGCCTCGAGCACCCAGCTCGGCGCCCCACCTACTCGGGAACTGGGATCGCTGACCCTCACCACCTACGCCAGCGCGCTCGCGTCGGCGCTGCTGTTCATCGCCGCCTTGGTCACCGAGGCTGTGACCGGGGCGCCCGCCCTGCGGCTCCCGACGGACGACGAGTTCTCGGCGCTGATCTTCCTCGCCCTCGGGGTGACCAGCGTCGTCTTCCTTCTATGGTATGGAGCCGTCGAACGCCTCGGGCCCAGCCCGTACCGAACTGTTCAACGGCCATTTGCCGTCGCCTCCTGCTTGCCCTGTTCCTCGCTGGCTCAGGCGCTCCGCGCGCGGGTCGTAGTCGCAGGCGCGCATGGCCTGGGCGGCGGTCTGGCGGACGTCAGCGCGGCCGTCATAGCCGATGCCGAGACAGACAGTCATCCCGGTCCTGCCGGCCGTGGACATCTCCGCGCGGTCGACTGCGATGCAGGCGGCGCTGGCGGTCGGCTTCGGCGGCGTGGGGCGAGCGAAGGCAGGCGCACAGCACGTCGATGCAGGTTTGGCGCAACTCGCGTGTGGGGGCATCGTCGGCACGTCCGGCCAGGGTCCCGCGCCGGCGGGTGCCGGGCAGGGAGCATGGAGGGCATGACCACTGAGCATCCTGCCGAGCGGGGCGGCACCGGGCGCGACTTGTTCGCCGCCTTCTCCGAGCGGGCATCGAACGTCACCAGCTCGCCGCTGTTCTCCGTCCTGTGTGTGCTTCTGGTCCTCGGCATGGTCGCCATACACCTTGCGCACCTGCCGTTGCCCTGGCTGATCTTCGCGGGGGACGTCGTGGCGGTCGTCAACCTACTTTTGCTCGCTCTGCTGACGAACACCGAACGGCGTGACGCGCACGCGGTTCAGCGCAAGCTGGACGCCATCGCGGCGGCCATGCTGGAGCAGAGCGAGGGCACGAGCCACACAGCGGCCGACGAGCTACGGCGTGCCATCCGCATGGAGGAGAAGCAGTAGCGGGACTGCGTCACGGACATCCGCCGTCGAGGAACGCGACCTGCCGCGGAGGGCTTGGTCGAGGGCCTCGGCAATGGGGCGTGCATGCGAGAGGCCGCGCTGAGGGCGTCGCGAGGTCGGGCGGGCCCAGTGGCGCTCAGGGCAGGTGCCCGAGATCGGGGAGTGGGCCGGCGCGGCTCGAGGACCCGCTCGACGACTTCATCGGCCGCTATATGTTCGCGTTCTGGCGGCTCATCAGCCGGGGGATCACAGCTGCCGAGCCGGCGCCCGCGCTTCCGTCCCCTTCACGGGCTGTGGTCGACCACCGTCACGGTGCCATCCTCCCTGACCCACGAGTCCGGGTCTTCCGGTTCCCCCTGTCCATCTTCCGCTGGCACCCGAGTCTTGCCTGGCAAGGAAACGCAGCGCCCTTCACGAGCAGTGAGCCGAACATCGGCGAGTCGGGCAGGACGGTGGCGTCCCGCCGGCCTGGCTCCCAACCCGCTCGCGTTCCTCGATTCTGCGCAATGCCGTAACTACTCACCGAGCGAGAGCAAAGATCCTCCCGCGGGAACCGCACTGCTCGGCGGGCTTCCGCGCTGCCACGAATTCCCGACAGCAACCCACCGAGGAAGGCCGGAGGCCAAGACCATCCCTGCGCCTCCCGACCCCGGTTCTCCGGTGAGGGCATAGGCGCCCCTCATCGCCCGCCTTCGGCGGGACGCAGCGATACGCCTGGCCACGTGCCCCCTCTGGCCCTGCCGACCTCATCGCCGCCACACCGCCAGCTTGAATGACTACGAGGGCGGCTGGAACACCTGCGGCAGCGGGACCCTGCGGGTCTCCCCGCCTCACGCCCGCCGCAACGGCGGCGTGAGGCGGGACTGGGTCAGACGACGCCTCGTTCATCACCGGCCGGACCATCCAGGCCGACGGCGGCTGGTTCTGACCAGGAAACACCGTGGGTCATACAGCCGCACAGCCATGGCGCGCCCATCTGGTGATTCGTGGACTGGAGCCGGCTGGCCGTGGCAGTGCCCGTCGGCGTCGGCATCGCCGCCATCTTGACGGCGTTGGGCATCGCGCTCATCGAGCGGCGTACCGACCGTGGCGCAACAGCGGCCCCGTGCCCGCCCGAAGTCGTCCACGGGCACTGCCATGCCGCCCAAAGCTGAGACTGGTCGGACTCCGACCCGGACAGCGATCCTCGGCTCAGGCTGCACAGACAGCGCCGATCGCGCCTCTTCCACGGCACGCTCGCCCTCGCCTCGACTCGGCTGTGACTCCGTCAGCGGCTCCGTTCCGAAGCCTTGCGCCTGCCGGGAGGTAGTCTCTGGGCCGCGTCGAGCGCCGTCACCGCATCGGCTCGTTACTTGACGATCTCCAGCACCGCCATCATGCCCGCGTCCTCATGGTTGAGGATGTGGCAGTGAAGCACGGTCTTGCCGGTGTAGTTCCTGAATTGGGTCCGGAGGACGAGCTTCCCCTTGGCGGGCACGCTCGCCGTGTCCTGCAAGCCGTGGCCGTGGTGCGGTCGGCCGTTGATGCTCATCAACTGGAATTTGTTGACGTGCACGTGGAACGAGTGTTCCTCGTTGCTGTCGTTACGCACGGTCCACTCCTCGACCGTGTTCAGCTTGGACCGGACGTCCACCCGGTTCGGGTCGAACTGCTTGCCGTTGATGTAGAACTTGCTGCCGTCCTTGTTCTCGGAGAACGCGAGGGTGCGCCGGGCGGCGATCGCCGAGTGGCTCAGGTCCGTGACCGGCGCGAAGGCTGAGGTGGGCAGGGCCGCCGGGTGCGCGGAAGGTCCTTCGGAGACCAGGGTGGCCAGGGTCGCCTGTGGGAACTTGTTGCCGGCCGGCCCGGTGTTGTACGCGAGCGTCTGCAGCTGGGTACGGCCGGTCGGACCGCCTTGTACGAGCACGTCGAAGCGCGCGCCTGCCGCGAGCAGGAGCGAGTCGGCCGTCCAGATCCGGTCGACGGGGGTGCCGTCGTGGGCGATCACATGGAACCGCTGACCCTGCAGGTGGATGTTGTAGTAGATGTTGGCGCTGATGTTGGCCAGCCGCCACAGCTGGGTCTCACCCGGCCGGATGCGGATGGTCGGGTTCAGCTGACCGTTGACGGTGCGATTGGTGGACGCGCCGATGTGCAGGTTCTGGGTCCTGACCGCATCACCCTGGACCTGGAAGTCCTTGAGCCCGATGACGTGCTCGGTGATGTGGCGCAGCTTCGCCGGGAGGTACTCCTGCAGCCCGTCGACGATCAGGACGCCCGACATGCCCCCGGCGACCTGCGGTGCCGAGATCGAGTGTGCATGTGAGTGGTACCAGTAGGTGCCGGGCCGCAGGGTGTTCGGAAACTGGTAAGCGTAGTGAAACGTCTGGCCGGGATCGATATGGACGAAGATGTTGTCGGAGTTGCCGCTCGGCGACACATGAAGTCCATGAACATGCAGATTGGTGAACTCGTTCAGCGAGTTCTTCATCGACAGGTCCACCTTGTCCCCCGGCCGGATGCGCAGCGTGGGAGGCATGTAACTGCCGTTGTAGGTGAGGGCCCACAGCTTGCGGCCGCCCACCTCGACCTTTCGCCTCTCCACGACGAGTTCCACCCGCAGGACCCCGTTGCGGCTCACGAGCTGCGCCGGCTCCTTCAGCGGCGCGCCCTGCGCAACCGCAGGTGACTGCAAGGGGACAGCCACCGGCTGCTCCTGCGCCGGTTCCCGCTCCGGCGACTGCTCGCCGGAACAGCCACCGACCAGGAGGGCGATGACGACAACGACGGCAGTGGCCAGTTCGGGCAGCTTGAACCGAGACCGCATTACCTCTCCACTCCTGGGACTCCCACATCGCACGTAGCTCACTCCCAGCAAGCACGTGATCCCGCCTGTGCGCTACCCCGGTGGAGCGTTCGCGCGACACAGCCACCCCCGATGTACGGACGTCGCCCGGCTGCGGGCGCGGACGACGGTCCACTGGGGTGTGGGCATTCCTGTGGTTGGGATCCGCCGAATCCGGAGGATGCGGAGACCCCGGGCCTGATCAACCGCGGATGCCGGGCAAACCGAGTGCATCCGCAAGATCCATCCACGCCACAGGGTTGTTCTCGCCGCCGCGTCTAAAACTGACCGACGGTATTGACGGTTGGGTCTCATGTGCCGAGGAGATCTGCATGATGACCGAACCGAGCTATCGAGGCGTGCGAGGCACCGGTTGGCGGCGCTGCGCCATGTGGAGAAGGTGAGCGGCAGCGTTGCCGCCACCTGTCGCTACTCCGGCATCAGCCGCCAGTGCTACTACATCTGGCTGCGGCGCTACGAGGCGGAGGGTGCCGAGGGATTGAGGGACCGCTCCAGCGCGCCGCACCAAACGCCGCATGCCACCCAGGCAGACATCGTGGAGAAGAACCTCTGGCTGCGGCAGCAGTACCACTTCGATCCGGCCAAGATCGCGATGTACCTGCAGCGCTATCACGACGTCAAGGTCAGTGCGTCCGGTGTCTGGCGCATCCTGCGGAAGGTGGGCCTCAACCGGCTGCCGGCCTCCCAGCGCTACAAGCGCCGCTCCACCCGCTGGAAGCGGTACGAGAAGCAGCGCCCCGGCCACCAGCTGCAGGTAGACGTCAACCATCGCCCCACAGCGCCCTCACTGGCCAGACACTCTACGAACGCCTCCGACGGAAGGATCAGAACTCACTGTCATGAACCTCCGTCAGGTGCACACCTAGCGCCTGTTGGCTTGCCCCGTTCCTATCCGGCATGGTGGGTGTGTATCCGTCCCAGCCTGGCCGCACCTGCGCGTCAGCCTCACCGCCGCGGAGGTGGGGCCGTGTTTCGATGACCGGTCCATACGAGTCTGGATAAGGTCATTCGGCCCGTGATCCGAATACTGCACCCCGCCGACGAAAGAAGACGCTGAGATGTCTGTGCATGTGATCGTGCTGCCCGGAGGCGGCTACGCGGTGCACGCCGCGCACGAGGCGGAGCCAATCGTTGGTTGGCTCGAAGGGCTGGGTGTGTCGGCGAGCGTTTTCCGGTATCCGCTCAACACTCGGCATCCCGCACCGCTCGCAGCACTTCGTACCGAGATCCAGCGCCTGCGGGACAAGGGGGCCGAAACGATCGGAGTCGTGGGCTTCTCCGCCGGTGGGCACCTCGGCGGCCTCGCAGCCCTCACTCCGAACGCTGACGAGCGGACATCGGTTCAGTTCGCCGTCCTCGGGTATGCGATCACGTCGATGGAGACCGAGACGTATCGGCCCGCGCAGGACATTCTATTGGGCGAGAACGCATCGCCGGAGCTGCGCCGATCGACCTCGCTGGATGCGCTGGTCACTCCGTCGTCTCCGCCGTTCTTCCTGTGGCACACGGCGGAGGATCCTTATGTTCCGCCTGAGCACACCTATCGTCTCGCGATGGCCTTGGCCGCTTTCGATGTGCCCCACACGGTGCACGTCTTCCCTCACGGCCCCCACAGCCTGGGCCTTGCTCACGGGGCGGGAGAGGCATCGACATGGACACGCTCCGCCGCGTCGTGGATCAGCGAGCAGACTCGATCCGCATAGGAAGTATGGGAGTGCCAGGTGCTGCCCTCCCTGTCTGCATGGCAGGTTGGGGCGACGGCCCTTCATCGGCCAGGTGGGAATTGCTCCCCGAACATCGGCGATCCACTCGCAGACTCGGTTCGGGTTGCTTCGTCCTCCCATACGTCCCCGTGCTCGGCGAGCTTGTTCCTTCACCGATGTCCAGCATCCAGATGCCACGGGGCCGTCGGTACAGAGGGCGAGGACGGTGCCGTGCGGCAGGCTGAACTCGGCTGTATCGAAGGGGGAGTGGCGGCGCCAAGTGGGAGTTGACGGGAAGGCCGAGCACGTAGCTGATTCCGCCGGGCGGGAGTATGACGGGCGGAAGCTGGCCGGCAGTATTGGCCTGGCGCATGCGGCTCACCGGGTCGTAGACGATGCAGAGGCAGGTGGCGTGGAAGCCGTCCCCCAGCCCGCTGACGATTTCGTTTAGGTGGAAGAAGAGCTCATCCAAGGGCTGCTCGAGATCGAGGAGCGTACGGCCCGCTGTGCGCAGCCGACCCATCGTGACGGCCGCTGACAGACCGTTTCCCATCACGTCCCCGGTCACCAGAGCGACCTGCTCGGCCGACAGCGGGATGACGTCGTACCAGTCGCCGCCGACAGCCGTGCCTTCACCGGCGGGCTGATAGCGGGCGGCGGTGGTCACAGCGGGCAGGAGCTCCGCCCCTAGCTGTCGCCGCGGTTACCGAGTATCAGGTCGCCCGGATTGCATCGGGCATCGGGTGGCGGCCGTGGGCGGCCCAGACCGCTTCGATGGGTCGGGTCTACTGGTCGGCCAAGCTGGCCTGCGGGTTGAACACGGGGTTGCCTGCCGCGGCGGCCACCTCGTCCTGAGAGACGTCCCAGTGCTCTACCACCAGGCCGGTGAAGCGGAAGATGCCATCCGAGGAGGTGTGTGTCGAACCTGCAGGAGTGCCCGCCGTGGACCATGAGCAGGTCACCCTCGGTGGTGATCGCTCCTGGCTCGTAGCGGGTGGCGTCGGGCGGGCAATAGGTGTGGCCGGGGGCGACGCTCTGAACTGGTGGCCCGGTGGTGAGGGGTGTGGGTCAGGCGGAGTGGCTGCAGAGTTTGTCGACGTACGTGCGCACATCCACATCGGGCAGCGTCCAGGGCAGGAAGATGACCCGGTAGACGACGGGGGCGGCCACCTGGTCGATGACGTCGTCGCCGCTGAAGGTGCTGCTGGCCCGGGGTGCAGCCAAGGTGTATGCGGGCGTCCGCAGCCCCGAGGGCTTTCGGGAGCCGGGGTCGAGGCGTTGCGTCTCGATGTCGCCGATGCGGACCAGATCGCGGCTGCGGCGGTGGCGGCGTCCGACGCGACCATCGTCATCAACAACGCTGGTATCCAGGCCGGGCCGGCCCTGTTGGAGGGGTCTTTGGAGGGTGCTCGGCGCGAGCTGGAGGTGAACTATCTGGGTGCCTGGGCGGTCTCGCGGGCTTTCGCGCCGGTGCTCGCGGCCAACGGGGGCGGAGCCCTGGTGAACATGCTGTCGGTGGCGTCGTGGCGGGTGAACAATCGGTGGCCCAGTTACGCGGCATCGAAGGCTGCCGAGTGGTCGCTGACCAATGCCTTGCGCGTTGGTCTGCGACAGCAGGGAACACTTGTTGTCGGGGTGCATGTAGGGCCCTGTAGACACAGACGCCACCGCGAGTGTCAACGTTCCGAAAGTGCCGGCTGCGGAAGTGGCGGCGCAGACCATGGACGAGATCAGCCGCGACGTGACCGAGGTATTGGTCGATGAGGCTTCCCGCCGCGTGCGCGCGGCGTTGTCCGGCCCCGTGGAGCTCCTGGAACCAGAGCGCTGAGCGGTAACGGAGAGGCAGAGCTGCCTGCGATGTCGTCGTCCGCGGGGCGGGGCGATCGGTTCTGCGCAGCCGGGCTCGTACGGCCGGCGCGGGGGGCTCCGGGCTGTGGGCCTGGAGCTCGAGAATCGGTCCACCCCAGCGCCTCCCAGCTGGTTGTGATGCTGACGTCGTTGATGCGGATCGGGGCGATCATGCGCTCCCGGGATCCGGCCCATCACGGGCCGTCTCTACCGTGGCCTTCACATACGGCTTGCGGTTGGGGGAGGTGCCCAGCGCCAAACTCATCAGCGCGGCCAAGTGTTCTGTACACGATCACGACGCCCCGCGCGGATCACTGCGTACTCCCGGTTCTGTCGGCGCCGAGCAGCACAACCCCCACGACCACAGCGCAACAGCAAGAAGAGGAGGAGTTACCCGGCCGCCACCCACGGCATCGAAGAAGGCTACGCGACATCTGGCTGATGGCTGGGGGACTCACTCGGGGATGTCAGCCCCTTCGGCGAGGGTGCGGGACACGGTGGCGATCGAGGCCTCGGCCCGTCATCAGGACGGTGAAGGCGTGTGCACCCTCGGGAACCGTCGTGGGCTTCCTCAACGAGGTGGCATAGCTGTCTCAGCTGGCGTCCCAGGGCCTACCCCTTCCCAGCCCGCAGTCCCGGTGTAGCTTCGACGAGGCTGTCGAAGCCCGATGGCGGGCGGCCCAGGAGTTCCGTCACATCGTTGGTGCTCCGGTCGTAACGGTTCTCCCTGTGCAGGCGGGCCATCGTGGAGATGTGGGCAAAGACATGCGGCGTCAGGCCCAGCGGCTTGAGGTCGCGCTCAACCCATTCGTCGTACGGCACGTCGAGGTACGTCACGGTGCGTCCCAGCGCATCGGAGAACTCGGCGGCGATCATGGTCATGTCGCGGGAGGCGGCGCCGGTCAGTTCGTAGACCCGGCCGACCGGTGGTGAAGGGTCGAGCAGCAGTCGGGTGACCACCTCAGCCACGTCGCGGGTGGCCACCGGCGAGGTGCGTGCGGTGCCGAAGGGGAGGCGGATGGTGTTGTCGCGTCGGATGGAGGCCACGGCGAGCATGCCGAAGAGTGGGTTCTCCATGAACACCGTCGGCCGGATGTGGACGACGGGCAGCCCGGACCAGTTGAGGACGTGTTCGGAGAGCCAGTGCAGCCGCTGCTGGCTCGACTCCGTGCTGCTGGTGAGGTTCATCTGAGAAACGGTCATCTGTGAGATGTTCACCAGCAGTTCGAGCTGACCGCTCTCAAGGCCCGCTGCCGCCACGGTTGCCGTGGCCTCCAGATAGTCGGCCGAAGGACTCATCCCGAAGTAGGCTCTGCGGCATCCCTCCAGGGCCGCCACCACGTCCGTTCCACGCGTGAGATCACCGACCACCACCTCGACGCCGCTGATGGCCCGCAGAGCGGCGGCACGGTCGTCGTCGTGGTGCACCAGGGCTCGCACCGGCACCCCGTGTTCGCGCAACTCCCTGACGACCTTCCCACCCACACCCCCGATGCCACCGGCGGCACCGGTGACCAGGATCGGATCAGCACTCGGCAAGGTGCCCTCCCGCAGTCGACAACTCGTTCCGTCTATCTATGGCACGCGGACCGCCCCCCTGCGCGCGCCGGCCGCGGGGGCCACCCGTCAGGAGTAGCCGCCTTGGGCGGTCGACGCCGCAGATGTCGGGCCCGGTACCGCCAGTGCACGCGTCACTCGACACCACCACGCCCAGCGGCCGTCCGGTGTTCCACGTGTTCGCGGCGCTCGCGGAGTTCATCCGCGAACTGATCGTGCAGGGCACCCACGAGGGCCTGGAGGCGGCGTGGGCCCGCGGCGAACGGATCGGCCGGCCGGCCGCCACGGCGGAGGCCCCGGACTCCAGGCACCGCTCAGCTTGAAAGTCAGAGCCCTCCCGTTGGCTGATCCAGAGGTCGAAACTCCGCAGGCGAGTACCCCTCCGGTGCAGCGCGCCGCTTAGGGTTTTTACTAATATGTACAAATCGAACTAGACCATGCAGTCCGTGAGGTAGGACGGCGGAGGACTCCGCCGTCGGTGAGGTCGTAGTTGCCGCATACCGGCGCGCTGGGCCCTCGGTCGGCCTCTGGCCGAGCTGCCGCAAGGGAGATGTGGACATCATGGGACAGCTTGATGGCAAGATCAGTCTGGTGACTGGTGGCTCGACCGGGATCGGTCTGGCTATAGCCCGTCGGTTCGTCGCCGAGGGCGCCACCGTGTACCTCACAGGCCGGCGCAAACCCGAACTTGATGCGGCTGTCGAAACCCTCGGGGGACGGGCCATCGGCATACAAAGCGATGTCTCGCATCTCGACGCTCTGGATGAGTTGTTCGCGATCATCCAGGGCGGTAGCGGACGCCTGGATATCGTCGTCGCCAACGCCGGCGGCGGCGAGCTGGCTCGACTGGGAGAGATCACCGAGGAGCAGTACCGTTCAACCTTCGACATCAACGTCAAGGGGACGATCTTCACAGTTCAGAAGGCACTCCCGTTGCTGCCGGACGGGGCCTCAGTCATCGTGCTCTCGTCCACCAACGCGTCGATGGGCGTCCAGGCCATGACGGTCTACAGTGCCACCAAGGCCGCCATCCGCAACCTGGCCCGCACCTGGGCCGCCGAACTCGCGGGGCGCGGCATCCGTGTCAATGCCCTCAGCCCGGGACCGATAGAGACCCCGGGCATCCGCGGGCTGGGCAGCCCGGCAAAGGGCGAACAGCAGTTGGCGGACCGTCTCGCCGACGAGATTCCCCTCGGCAGGATAGGACGCCCCGACGAAGTCGCCGCCATGGCCGTCTTTCTCGCCTCTGACCAGAGTTCCTTCACCACGGGAGCCGAACTCTTCGTTGACGGCGGCCTTGTCCAGGTCTGAATGCGGCCGCCCTATGCCGGCATGGCCGCGATGAGAGGCCGGACGATGGCTTGGCCCACCAGCCGGCGGTAGTTATTCACGGGTTTTCTTAGGGCCTGTCCGGCGGATCACGGGACCCGGAACGCTCGCCGGTAGGCGCCCGGGGTCGTGCCTATCTCGGAGCGGAAGCGGCGGCGCAGGTTGACCGCGGAGGTGAGGCCGACGCGGGCTGCGATTGCCTCGACCGGCAATTCCGTCTCCTCCAGCAGGGTGCGGGCTGCGGCCACCCGACGGGAGAGCAACCATGCACCCGGGCTCGTGTCGAGCTGGTGGGCGAAGCGTCGGGCCAGGGTGCGGGGCGATACGCCGAGGTACGCGGCCAGGTCGTCTACCGACAGCGGTGTGTCGAGGCGCTCGTCAGCCCATTTGAGCAGGCTGTTGAGCGCATTCCCGGGCGGTGGGGGCGGCGCGTGCGGAGCCTGACCGGCCTCGCGGTGCGGCGGCAGCACCATGTGCCGCGTGAGCAGAGCGGCGTACGCGGCCCCATGATCCTTCCGGACCAGATGCAGGCACAGGTCGAACCCCGCGCCCGCGCCTGCGCTGGTGGCGACGTCACCGTGATCCACGTAAAGCCTGTCCGGCTCCACGCGCACCCGGGGGAACTCACGCCGGAGTTGCTCGGCACGCGCCCAGTGCGTGGTGGCCGAGCGGCCGTCCAGCAGTCCCGTGCGGGCCAGCGCGAACACCCCAGAACAGATCGTGACCAGCCGCGCCCCACGCGCGTGCGCCCGCCTCAGCGCGCGGCGCACGACATCTGTGAGCGGCGCGTCCACCGGCAGCCAGCCCGGGATGATCACGGTGTCCGCGGTCTCGAGCGCCGATAGGCCCTGCGACACGGACATCGCGTACCCGCCCGTGGTCGGCACTGAGCCGGGCGTCTCCGTGCACGATTCGAATTCGTAGTGCTGCGGCACCCCGGGCCGCTTGGTGCCGAAGACCTCGACGGCGCAGCCGAGCTCGAAGACCGACTGCACCGGCCGTACCAGGGCCACCACGCGATGCATGGCAGGAAAGTACCCCATGATGTCATCGGAGTCTCTGTCCTGCCACGGCCCGCGCACGGCACTGTTGCAGGCATGCACCCTGAGATCCTCGCGCAGGAGGGTTACACCTCCGTCTCTGTCGACGAAGCCCCGGTCCGTGAGCTGTTCCCCGGGATCCGGCTGCGTCCCCTGTGGCGAGGACCGGCCGGCGCGCACGCCAACGTGCTGGAGATGGAGGCGGGTACCTCCTGGCCGCGCCGCGACGTCCACGAGCCCGGCCCGGAGGAGGTCTACGTAGTTGCCGGCACCTTCAACGACGGAGCACGCGACTACCCTGCTGGCACGTTCCTGCACGCCCCGGCCGGGTCGTGGCACGTGCCCTCGACCACCACCGGCTGCACGCTGTTCCTCTTCTACCCAGAGGGCTAGCGGTCCGCCGGATCATGGGCGGAGCCAGAGTCGGATCGCGGTAACGGTGACGGTGCCGTGGAACATGTAGGCGCGCTTGTCGAACCTCGTAGCTACGGCCCTGAAGTTCTTGAGGGCGTTGATCGTTCGCTCGACTTCGTTCCTGCGCTTGTAGATCGTCTTGTCGAAGCCAGCAGGTCGGCCGCCCTTGCTTCAGCGGTGCCTGCGGTTGGCCCGCTGGTTCTGCGGCTCGGGATGGTGTGCTTGATCTGGCGCCGTCGCAGGTAGCGGCGGTTGCGGCGCGAAGAATAGGTTTTGTCGCCGCCGAGATGGTCGGGCCGGGTGCGCGGGTGGCCGCCACCCAGCCGGTCCACGCGGATGCATCCTCCAGGGCGAGACCCTCGCGGCGATGCACTACAGCCGGGACATCAGCAGGCTGGGAGACCGCGACAACTGGACCCGGGCCACCTCCACCGGCAGCCCCTGACCAGGTACCGCTATCTGGCGGAGCGTGCGGCGTCCAGCAGTACGTCGACGAGCTGCTCCGCCGCATCGGGCCGCCCGTGCTCGCGGGCGGCCTGCGCCATGGCCGCCCGCCGTTCCGGGTCCGTCAGCAGCGGGCCGAGCGCGTCCGTCAGCCGGTCCGCGCTGACCTCACCGACGAGCGCGACGGCCGCGCCGGCCTCCTCCAAGTGCCGGGCATTGTGGGCCTGTTCGTTGCCCGCCGATGAGGCGAGCGGAACGAACACGGCAGGCTTGCCGAGCGCGGTGAGTTCCGCGAGGGTTCCGGCCCCGCTGCGGGACACGACGACATCGGCCAGGGCCAGCACGTCCGGCAGCTCCGACCCGACGAACCCGGTCAGGTAGTACCGCCCGGCCAGGTGGACCGGCAGGCGGGCCGCGTTGCCACGCAGCCCTTCGACGTTGGCCGGTCCGCACTGGTGCACCACGTTGGCTCGTTCCAGCAGCCACGCCAGCGCGTCACGCACCACGTCATTGATCTGCTGCGCACCTTGGGCACCGCCGGTGACGTAGACGGTGGGCAGGCGCCGGTCGAAGCCGGTGAGGCCCAGGGCGGCGACGGCCTTGTCCGCGTTTCCCGTGAGGACCTCTGGCCGCACAGGGTTACCCGTGACGACAGCGGAGGCGCGCACGGTCTCGGGCAGCAGTGCGAGGGACGACTCCGACGACAGCGCGATGCGCGTTGCCGAGGCGGCGAGCTTGCGGTTCGCCAGGCCCAGGCGCACCGTCTGCTCGTGGAGCACGAGAGGACGGCGGCAGAGGCGGGCGGCAAGTCCGGCAGGGACGGCGACGTACCCGCCTGTGGCGAGGACGACGTCCGGCTCGAACTCGGAGATCTTCGAGCGGGCTTGAGCGACGCCGAGCGGGACGCGGGCCATGTCCTTGACGTTCGCGGGGCCGAGCATCTTGAGCGGGTTCGAGGAACGGCGGATCTTGCCCGTAGCGACCGTGGTGAACGGAATGCCCTCGGCCGGAGCGACCCGAGCCTCGAGCCCCTCCGCCGTGCCGATCCACAGCACATCGAGACCGCGGCCCTCACCTGCGAGCCGGTCCCGCAGCGCGCGGATGGCCGTGAGTGCCGGGTAGGTATGACCACCCGTTCCGCCGCCGGTGACGAGGAGGCGGAACGGCGTGTGCGGAGCGCGGCTGGTGTCGCTGGTCACGAGACGTCCAATCTGGCTGCGTAGGGCATCGCCCGTCGTGCCCTCAACTCCCGCCGACGAAAGGCGGTCTGCGAGGTGCAGCCTTCCATACCGGTGCCATACCGCTCTTGCTCCCGTTCGACCGCACCTGTAGGCATCGTCCCGAAAGGATAAGTAGGGTCGTCGGCGTGCACGATGTGCGGGTGGTATTGATCGGCGGGACGTCGAACGTCGGAAAGTCGACCGTTGCCCATGCGGTGGCGGAGAAGCTCGGGTTCGAGTGCCTGACCACTGACGGGCTGGCGCGGCACCCCGGGCGACCTTGGAGAACCCCGGAGTGGGAGGTGCCGGCACACGTCGCCGAGCACTACGGATCACTCACGGTTGACGAACTGATCACGTCCGTTCTCGGCCACTACGATCGGCTGTGGCCCCGCATCGTAGAGCTGATCACGACCTATGCGGCTGAGGGCCATGGCAGGACGGGCCTGGTCATGGAGGGGTCGGCGCTCTGGCCCGTCCGCGTCGCGAGGCTGCAGGTCCCGCGCACGGCCGCCGTGTGGCTCACCACGGACGACACCGTGGTGAGCGCACGCGTTCATGCAGCGGGCCGCTATGAAGCAGCAACAGACGCAGAACGGCGTCTGATGGACAAGTTCCTGGCCCGTACGGAGCGTTACCAGACACTCATGATCGATGCCCTCGACAGGTTGGGTATGGATCGCATCGACGCGGGTGGCGGACGGTCCGTTGAAGAGCTGGCTGACATGGTGCTCGCTGCAGTAGACGCGCAGAACGCGGTGGGGCGGTCATCCTTCGGTCGGTGACCAGTCGTCGCGGCTCACCTATGGCAGAGCCCGACGCCAAGCCCTCGGTGGTCGTCACGAGGGGCGCAGCTCAGCGTGTGAAGGAATGCGGGTAGGGCCGTGCGGGTGCTCGGTCAGCTCTCGGGAGGCTCGCGCGTGGGGCCGCCGGAGCAGGTCGCGATGCCGTCGCGAGATGGTGTCCGGACGGACGAGCAGCCGCAGCCGGCGCAGCACTGCACGGGGCAGCGGGGCCAGGAGCGCGGCGAGGACGACCCGGTCTACGGGGGTGAACTTCAACTCTTGACGAGCCGAGTTGGTGCTCGAGGACGGCGAGCTGGTGGCGTAGGGCGAGGATTTCGGTGACCTTGGCGTGGTCACTCGTGCGCGGCAGGCGCAGGGCGGCGAAGAGGTGAGCAGCGGTCAGGTAGGTGAGACGGAGCAGCACGAGTGACCAGCCTGCCGTGCCGTGCGATCGACGCCATGACTGCGGTGACCCACTCGGACGTAATTGTCGGCACACACAACCTCGACACCGTGGCCGCTGAGCACAACAGCCGCCCGCGCAAGACGCTCGGCGGGGAAACCCCAGCCGAGCGCCTGTGTCAACTACCCGGTCGTGAAACGACCGGGCTTGCTGCTCGAGTCATCACTGGCTGTGATGGGTTCGGCTGCGTCCAGGACTCACGCGATGAGGGTGAGTTCAGGGGCCGTTGACTGAGCCCCGCAGACCCACACCATCCAGCCGCGTTGGCGGATGTTGTGGGACGCGTTGTGGTCCGCGTGCTCAACGAAGCCGCAGACCCGGCACGAGAAAACAGCCTGGGAGGGCCGGTTGCCGCGTTCGGTGTGATGGCACTTCGAGCATTCCTGGCTGGTGTAGGCCGGATCGACGTAGACGACCGGTAATCCGGCCTTCTTCGCTTTGTAGGCGATGAACGAGCCGAGCTGGGCGAAGGGCCAGGAGTGGAGCGTGGTGCGTTGGGGCTTTCTCAGCCGTGCCCGCTCGCGGATGCCCGTGAGTGTCTCCAGGGCGATCCCGCGACCGGTGCGTTCAGCCTCCGCCACGATCCGTTTGCTGATCTTGTGGTTGATGTCCTTGGCGCGCCGGGCTTCCCTGCCCGCGTACTTCTTCGCCCGCCGCTTGGCTGACTTGGTGTTCTTCTTCTGCAGCTTGGACCGCAGCTTGCGATCCTGTTCCCGCTTGCTGTTGATCCGCCTGCCGCAGTGGCGCTCGCCGTCGGAAGTGGCCGCGATGTTCACGATCCCCAGGTCGACGCCGAGGAACCCGACCGGATGCGTGTTCAGATCCCCCTCGGGGATCTCGCAGGTCGCGATCAAGAACCACTTCCCGCTCTGGCACACCAGGTCGGACTCACCCTTGCGGTGCGCAGCCAGGACCTCCAGCTGCCCGGCCTGCCCGGTGAACGCCACGCCCTTCAGCCGGCCAGCCGTGGTCCAGATCGATACCGTGCGTGCCTGGTGCTGCCAGGACAGCATCCGGTCGTCGTAAGGCTGCGCAGCCTCGGGCCGGAAGACCACCGGCTTGCCCGAGGCCCGGGCATGACGCCTGGAACCGGGCCGCCCGTACCGGCCGTTACGCAGGTTCGCCTTCAAGGTGGTGTAGGCGTCGCAGGATTTCTTGATGGCGTGCTGGGCGGCCTGCGCGCCCAGCCCCCACCTCTCCCGGATCTCGGCATAGGCGTGCTTGCGGAGCTCCAGCGGACGTCGCGCGTTTTCCTCGAAAGCAACCCCGGCCGCCCAGGTCGCCGCTTGATTGCAAGCATGCAGGGTCGCCTCAAGTGCCGCCGCCTGTACGGGCGTCGGCAGCAGCTTCACCCGCACCACCAGCTTCACGATCAGCGAACCTATACACCTGGACGAAGACCCACCACACGTTCGCCCCACCTCACCCGAACGAGCGAAACCCGCCCCAGCCCTGACCGCACACACCGCCGTAGCCCGGCTCCGCCGGAACGCCCCGGGCCGCTCCACGGCCGTCATGGCCTGCGGCACGTCACGGCGACGCTCCGCGTCGCACCCCGTGGATGCGATTCCTCCCGGGCGTGAACGCCCAGGGTTCCTCGCAAGAATCCGCTGAACTTCTCGCCACCACACGTCAGTGATCACGTGTTGCGACGATCCCTGGAATTCGCCCTGTGCCGGGGCCTCCTCGTGTATCAGCCTGCCGCCGCGTCCGCGGTGGCGGATTCCGGCGCCCGGTCCGGCCCCGTCAGGCGGTGGACCGCGTCCTGCATGTGGTCGTCGAGCAGTGCGAGGAGCCGGGACTCCTCCTGGTCGCGGAGTGCCTCGATGAGGCCCGCGTGCTCCTCGACCAGGGCGTCGGGGTCCGGGTGGTCCTCGGTGAGGGCCGACAGACACATACGGGTCTCCACGAAGAGGGTTTGCGCGATCCGCTGCAGGCGCGGACTGCCGGACTCCTCGACGAGAGCCTGGTGGAAGTCCATGTCGGCCGCGCTCAAGGCGGCGTAGTTGCCGCGGCGGGCCGCCGCCTTCATGGTGCGGTGCACCTTGGCGAGGCGGTCCGCCGTACGCTGCGGATCTCCCTGCAGCACGAGGCGGCAGGCGGCGGACTCCATGGCGGTGCGGGCGAGGTAGATGTCGCGGACATCGTGCTCGTCCAGCCGTGTCACGAAGACGCCGCGGTGCGGGGCGCTGACGGCGATGCCCTGCTGCACGAGGCGTTGCAGTGCCTCGCGCAGTGGTCCCCGGCTCACGCCGAGCTGGCCCGCCAGCTCGGCCTCGCCCAGCTGGGTGCCCGGGGCGAGGCTGCCATCCATGATCGCTTCGGTGAGCTGGGCGGCGATGATGGTCGCCGCGGGTTCCCGCTTCACCGGTTGCAGAGGTTTCGCAGTGGCCATATTCAGTTCGTTTCCTCGGATCGGCGCGGCCGTCGGCTCAGACGGTCGCGGGGGTGGTATCAGGCTGCCGGGTCAGACGGAAGAGGGATCCGAGTCCCTCGCGCGGCTCCGTGTCGCCCGCGAGACGCAGCCCTTCCCAGGCGGTGACCTGGTTTGCCGTCAGGACGGGCTTGCCGACGGCCTCTTCGAGTTCGTCGAGCCAGGCGGCGCTGTGCAGCGCGGTGTCGGGGAGCAGGATTGCCTCGGCGTCCGGGTGGTCGTTGCTCCTCGTCAGTTCCAGTACCTGTTCGCGGCCCAGCGTACCGACCTCGGCGGCGGTGATGATGCCGCGACCGGAGACCTGTACGACCTCGGCGCCGTGGTGCTCCAGGAACCGCACGAAGTAGTCGGCCACGTCGTCCGGGTAGGTCGCTGCGATGGCCAGGCGGCTCACGCCGAGCGCCTGCACGGCGTGAGCGAAGGCGAACGAGGTGGAGGAGGTGCGCTCCACGGGAAGACCGGCGGCCTCGGCGAGTTCGGCGACCTGCTTGCGGGCGCCTTCAGGACCGAAGATGAAGCTGGCGCTGGTGCACGCCCAGACGACCACGTCCTGCGGCTGCGCGAGGAGCTCGCCGAGGGACGCCTTGAGGCGGTGCGTGGCACCCATCTCCAGGAGGTCGTCCACCCGGTGGGCGTCCGTGCCGATGTCCGTGTGGACGAGGGTCAGCCGGACGTCGCCGCCGATCAGCTGCTCCAGGCGCGGGTAGTCGTCCTCGGCGGAGTATCCGGGGTAGAGGAACCCGACGCGGGCCGTCTTCTCGCTCATGCTTCGGTCGTCCTTTCGTGCCGGTAGTCTACTGCGTAAACAAGCCGGATGTAGATTGTTGACAGTCGGTCATCGGCTGTCGGTACGTGCGAAGAGGTGTGCGCACCGGCGGCGTCTTGCACGGAGGCCGCCGGTGCGGTCGTGCGTCAGCCGAGATCCAGGCTCGTGGCCGGATCGTCCGGCGGCGTCGGCGCTGCGGGCTCCGGGGCGGCGGCGAGCGGGCTCCACTCGACAGCGGCCGACGGGGCGGAAGGCCCGGCGCTCTTGCTGCAGTACGGGGCCAGGGCGGCGCGGGCCGCAGGGTCGATCAGTGACTGGTAGTCGCCCGTCGGCTGCGCGCCCGCGTGGCGCAGCGCCGACCACATGGTGACCTGGTTGGCGGAGATCACCGGGATCCGCAGCTCGGCCTCCAGCTGCGGGATCACGTCGTACGTGGCCAGGTTGGTGCAGCTGATGAAGAGGCAGTCGGCGTCCGTGAGGTCCGCGGACCTGGCCAGCTCCACGACGTCCCGGTAGCCGACCTGCCAGATCTCTCCGGTCAGGCCCATGTACTCGCGGCTGACGACGTCGATGTCCGCCTCGGCCAGGTAGTCCGCCAGGGCGTCGGTCAGCGACTGCGTGTACGGGGTGATCACGCTGACCCGGCGCGCCCCCAGCTCCTGCAGCGCCTCCAGCAGGGCGCCGGAGGTGGTGACGGAGGGCATGCCGCGCCCGGAGCCGCTCATGGAGGCGCACATGGCCCGCTCGTAGGCGATACCGCCGACGAAACTGCCGGAGGTGCAGGCGTATGCGAACGAGACCGGACGTACCGCATCGAGCGCGGTGACGGCGTGCTGGAGCGTCTCGTGCTCGCTGATCAGGCGAGCCATGTCCACGCTGACCTCGACCGGCACATACGGGGTGCGCGTCAGGTGGAGGGAGACCTCCTCGGGGGTCCAGCGCCACAGTTCGCGGTCGAGCGCGAAGTCGAACGGGGCGACTACGCCGATGCCGCGCTGCGGTACAGGTCCGCCGAAGGTCGTGATGTCCAATGCAGAGCCCCTTCGTGGCTGCACGCGTACGGATGCGGTCCGTGCGCCTGAGGTGGACGTGGTGACAAGGTCGTGCTGAAGGGCGGTAGGAAGTGGCCGCCCGGCCCGCGGACGGTGCGGGTTTCGGTCGGTCGGCCTCCGGGTAAGCGAGGTGGACTGTAGATTGTTGACAACGTAAAGACGTGGTGCATAGCGTGTCAATCCCCAGCGGGGAAAGGCTCGTTCCCCGAGGTGAGCGAGCGGGTGGACGGCGGGGGAAGGAACAGCTCCGGCCCCGTCGGGCACCCCGCTCCTTCCATGATCCTTCTTCGTCCGTCGTCCTGCATGCTGCGTCCGTGAACTGCTGCCGATCATGTGGGGACACGCCGTCGTCCGCCCGTATGCCGCCCCCAATCCGTCGGCGTACGTCCCCGTCCGCACCCTGTCCCACCGACCGTCGCCGCAGTGCCGAGCGACCGAAGGACCGCCGTGACGAAGTCCGAGAATTCCCGAGCCCCCCGTGTCCTGGTGCTTGCCGACCAGCGGCCACCCGGCATGGACGACGTGGCCGCCCACGCCGACCTTGTCTGCATCCCCGAGGAGCGGCTGGCTGTAGAACTGCCGCACGCTGACGCGCTGCTGGTCTGGGAGTTCGGCACCGAGGCGCTGCCCGCCGCCTGGCCGGCGCAGGGCGGCCCGCGCTGGGTCCACACCGCCAGCGCCGGAGTGGACCGGCTGATGTTCCCCGCCCTGTGCGACTCCGACGTCCTGCTGACCAACTCGCGTGGCGTCTTCGAGCAGCCCATCGCCGAGTACGTGGCCGGCCAGATCGTCGCCCTCGCCAAGGACTTCAAGGGGACGTACAACCGGCAGCAGGGCCGACTCTGGCAGCACCGGGTCACCGAGCGGGTCTCGGGAACGCGCGCGGTCGTCGTGGGCGGCGGGCCCATCGGGCGGGCCGTCGTGCGCACCCTGCGGGCGCTCGGACTGCGGGCGGACCTGGTGGGGCGCACCCGCAGGGACGACGACCCGGAGGTCGGCACGGTGCACGCCTTCGACGAACTCGACACGCTGCTCCCGGTCGCCGACTGGGTGGTCTGCGCGGCACCGCTGACGGACCAGACCGAGGACATGTTCGACGCGGCGGCGTTCGCGCGGATGAAGCGCGGCGCCCGGTTCCTGAACGTGGGGCGCGGACCGATCGTCGTCGAGAAGGACCTGCTGGCCGCCTTGGAGGAGGGGCAGCTGGGCGGCGCCGCCCTGGACGTGTTCCGGCAGGAGCCGCTGCCCGCCGACAGCCCGATGTGGGACGCGCCCAACCTGCTGGTGTCGCCGCACATGTCGGCCGATACCGACACCTGGCTGGAGGACCTCGCCGAGGTCTTCGCCGACAACTTCGCGCGCTGGCGCTCCGGCCGCCCGCTGCGCAACGTCGTGGACAAGGAACTGGGCTACGTACCGGTCTCGGCCGGCGCGCAGACCGCATCCCAGGAGGGAACCCGATGAGCACCTCGTCTCCCCAGGAGCCGTACGCGCTGACCGCCACCGAACTGCTCACCGCGTACGAGAGCGGCGAGCTGTCCCCGGTGGAGGCCACCGCCTCCGTGCTGGACCGCATCGAGGCGGTCGACAGCAAGCTGAACGCCTTCTGCCTGGTCGACCGGGACGAGGCACTCGCCCAGGCGCGCGCGAGCGAGGAGCGGCGCGGCAGCGGCGAGCCGCTCGGCCTGCTCGACGGCGTGCCGACGTCCATCAAGGACCTGCTGTACACCAAGGGCCGCCCCACGCTGCGCGGTTCGCTGAGCATCTCGGGCGACCGCGAGTGGGACGAGGACGCGCCGTGCGTGGCGCGGATGCGGGAGCAGGGTGCGGTGTTCGTCGGCAAGACGACGACCCCGGAGTTCGGCTGGAAGGGCGTCACCGACAACCCGCTGACCGGTGTGACCCGCAACCCGTGGGACCCGTCGACCACATCGGGCGGCTCCTCCGGCGGCAGCGCCGCCGCGGTCGCCGCGGGCATGGCGCCGCTCTCGGTGGGCACGGACGGTGGCGGCTCGGTACGCATCCCGGCCGCGTTCTGCGGCATCTTCGGCATGAAGCCGACGTACGGGCGGATCCCGCTGTACCCGGCGAGCCCGTTCGGCACCCTCGCACACGCCGGGCCGATGACCCGCACCGTCGAGGACGCGGCGCTCCTGATGGACGTCGTCACCGGCTTCGACAGCCGCGACTGGTCGGCCCTCGAGGCGCCGCGCGGCAGCTACCGCGTCGCCGTCGCCGAGGCGCTCGCCCGGGGCTCCCTGAGCGGGCTGCGGATCGCATACGCGCCGACGTTCGCGGGCGCCCCCGTGGACCCGCAGGTCGCCGAGCGCGTCGCCGCTGTGGCCCGTCTGCTTGCCGAGCTCGGCGCCGACGTGGAGGAGGCCGACCCGGGCTTCGACGACCCGGTCGAGGCTTACCACACGCTGTGGTTCTCGGGCGCGGCCAAGGTCGTCGAGAACCTGCGTCCGGAGCAGTTCGCCCAACTCGACGCGGGCCTCCAGGAGGTGTGCCGCGAGGGCGCCGCCAAGAGCGCGCTCGACTACCTGGGCGCGGTCGACACCCGGATGGCGCTCGGCGTGCAGATGGGCCGCTTCCACGAGAAGTACGACCTGCTGCTGACGCCGGCCATTCCGATCCCCGCGTTCGAGGCGGGCGTCGAGGTGCCACCGGGCGGCGAGCACAAGCGCTGGACGGGCTGGACACCGTTCACCTACCCGTTCAACCTGACGCAGCAGCCGGCCGCCTCGGTGCCCTGCGGCGTGACGGCCGCGGGCCTGCCGGTGGGCGCCCAGCTGGTGGCGGCCCGACACGGCGACGAGCTGGTGCTGCGTGCCTCGGCGGTCCTGCACGCCGCGCTGCGGGACGCGGGTGTGGTGGACTTCGCGCCGGTCGGCTGACACGAGGCCGCACGAAGGGGCGGGCCCGGGATGTCGTCCCGGGCCCGCCCCTTCGTGTGCTGTCCTGCTGTGCCCGGCGCTGCGCCGTTGAAGCGCCGGGCACAGCACGTGTGGTGCTGCGTCAGGCGCGCTTGAACTGCAGCGACTCGCCGAGTGCGCCCGCCCGCCACAGGTCCTGCGATGCCTCGGCGAGGCGGTCCAGGCCTTCGATGATCGTGCCCCAGACGATGCCGGGGACCCAGCCCTGGTCTCCGTTGATGAGCAGGTTGTTGCGCTCGTAGAACAGGGCCAGGTCCACGACGATGTCGCGCTCGGCGTGCGCGGCCTTGGCGTCCTGCTGGTCGGCGGCGGCCTCGTAGCCGTACGAGGCCGTGCTCATCTGGGTGTTGGAGAAGGTGAAGTAGCAGAGGTCACCCGGGATGGGGGTGATCGTGGGGTTCTCCAGCGGGGGCTCCTGCGGGGCGAAGGCGGGGACGAGGGTGTAGATCTCGTTGCGCGCGTACTTCGCGTGGTAGACGTCGCTGCCCAGCGGCAGGGCGTTCCAGATCGCCTCGCAGGTGATCGGGGCGCGGTCGTCGAGCAGCTTCGCGGTGGCGGTGACGCCGCGCTTGGGCAGGGAAACCTCGATGAAGCGGTCCATGAGTGGGGTGGCTCCGGTCTGTTCGTCGCTCAGCAGGATTGCGGGTGGGGCAGGTGGTGCGTGGGGTGGCGTCAGCCGAGCGGCATCGCCAGGTAGCGGGTCTCCAGGAACTCGTCGAGACCGATGCGGCCGCCCTCGCGGCCGAGGCCGGAGGCCTTGACGCCGCCGAACGGTGCGGCCGGGTTGGACACGACGCCCTTGTTGAGGCCGATCATGCCGGTGTCCAGCTTCTCGGAGATCCGGAAGGCGCGCTCCAGGTTCTCGGTGAAGAGGTAGGAGACCAGGCCGTACTCGGTGTCGTTGGCCGCGGCGATCACCTCGTCCTCGTCGGCGAAGGTGAGGATCGGGGCGACCGGGCCGAAGATCTCCTGGCTCATCAGGGCCGACTCGGGGGAGACGCCGGTGAGCACGGTGGGGGCGTAGAAGTAGCCCTCGCCCTCGGCGTGCCCGCCGCCGGTGAGGACCTTCGCGCCGCGCTTGACGGCGTCCGCGACCAGCTCGTCGACCTTGCTGCGGCCGGCCTCGTCGATCAGCGGGCCGACCTCGGTGCCGGTCTCGGTGCCGCGGCCCACGGTCAGCGCGCCCATGCGGGAGGCGAGGCGCTCGGCGAACTCGACGGCGACGGACTCGTGCACGTACATGCGGTTGGCGGCGGTGCACGCCTCGCCGATGTTGCGCATCTTGGCGGCCATGGCGCCCTCGACGGCCTTGCCGAGGTCGGCGTCGGCGCAGACGATGAACGGCGCGTTGCCGCCCAGCTCCAGGGAGACGCGCAGGACCTGCTCGGCGCTCTGCTCCAGAAGGAGGCGGCCGACCTGCGTGGATCCGGTGAACGACAGCTTGCGGATGACGCCGCCGCGCAGCAGCGGCTCGACGACCTCGCCGGGGCGGGAGGTGGTCAGCACGTTGAGGACGCCCTCGGGCACGCCGGCCTCGACCATGATCTCGGCGAGCTTCAGCATGGTCAGCGGCGTCTGCTCGGCGGGCTTCACGATCATCGTGCAGCCGGCGGCGATGGCCGGGCCGATCTTGCGGGTGCCCATGGCGAGCGGGAAGTTCCACGGCGTGATGAGCAGCACCGGGCCGACCGGGCGCTTCATGACGACGAAGCGGTCCTTGCCGTCGGGGGAGGTCTGGTAGCCGCCCTCGACACGAACGGCCTCCTCGGCGAACCAGCGGAAGAACTCGGCGGCGTACGCCACTTCGCCGCGCGCCTCGGCCAGCGGCTTACCCATCTCCAGGGTCATCAAGAGGGCGAGCTCCTCCTGGCGCTGCATCAGGAGCTCGTAGCCACGGCGCAGGATCTCGCTGCGCTCGCGGGGGGCGGTGGCCGCCCACTTCTCCTGCGCGGCGGCGGCCGCCTCGACGGCGGCTCGCGCGTCCTCGGCGCCGGCGTCGGCCACGGTGCGCAGCTCACGGGCACGCGAGGGGTCCTCGACGCCGAAGGTCGCACCGGAGGCCGCCGGGCGCCAGCTGCCGCCGATGAACAGACCGTCGGGCACGGACGCGACGACGGACTCTTCCTGCTGCAGGCGCTGCTCCTGCTGTGTCTGCTGCTCGGTACCTGCGCTCACTACAACTCCCGGCTCGATTTGTTGTGCTCCCGGCCAGATCACTCGTGGACAGCCGTGGAATTGCATGCTTGCATGAGTGTAGGTTGTTGACAATCCTACGAAGCGGCCTGATGTTGATCTCCATAGATCCGCAGGTCGGCGACGCGGTCCGCGACCCACCATGCAGTCCGCCCTGACCACGATGCAGTCCGTGTCGGTCACCGAGCGAGGAGCAGTCCATGAGTGCCTTGTCCCCTGTCCTCAAGCAGGCCACCCCCGTCCTGGCCGAACGCGGCGAGGGTGTCCATCTCTACGACACGTCGGGGCGACGCCACCTGGACTTCACCGCGGGCATCGGCGTGACGTCGACCGGTCACTGCCACCCCAAGGTCACCGCGGCCGCCCAGGAGCAGGTCGGCAAGCTGGTCCACGGCCAGTACACGACGGTGCTGCACCAGCCACTGCTCACCCTCACCGAGCGCCTCGGCGAGGTGCTGCCCGAGGGCCTTGACGCGCTCTTCTTCGCCAACTCCGGCAGCGAGGGAGTCGAGGCGGCGATGCGCCTGGCCAAGCAAGCCACCGGCCGCCCCAACATCGTGGTCTTCCAGGGCTCGTTCCACGGCCGCACCCTCGGCGCCGCCTCCCTGACCACCTCCGCCGCCAAGGTCCGCTCCGGCTTCGGCCCACTGATGCCGGGCGTGGCCGTCGCGCCCTTCCCGAACGCCTACTACTACGGCTGGGACGAGGAGACGGCGACCAAGTTCGCGCTGCGCGAGCTGGACCAGATTCTCGCCACCATCAGCGCGCCCGCGGACACTGCCGCGTTCATCATCGAGCCGGTGCTCGGCGACGGCGGCTTCGTGCCGGCCAACACCGCGTTCCTGCAAGGTCTGCGCGAGCGCGCCGACCGCCACGGCATCCACCTCATCCTGGACGAGGTGCAGGCCGGCTTCGGGCGCACCGGCAAGTTCTGGGGCCACGACCACTTCGGCGTCCACCCCGACATCCTGGTCACCGCGAAGGGCCTGGCCAGCGGGTTCCCACTGTCGGCGATCGCGGCCTCCGAGGCGCTCATGGCGAAGGCCTGGCCGGGCTCGCAGGGCGGCACCTATGGCGGTAACGCGGTGTCCTGCGCCGCCGCCATCGCCACCCTTGACGTCATCAAGGAAGAAAAGCTCGTCGAGAACGCGGCGGAGCGTGGCGACCAGCTGATCGCCGGCCTGCGCGAGATCGCCGCCGCCCACCCGGCGAGCGAGGGCGTCGGCGGCATCGGCAACGTCCGTGGGCTCGGCCTGATGCTCGCCTCCGAGATCGTCGACAGCGAGGGCAACCCCGACGGCGCCACCGCCGGCAAGCTGCTCGCGGCCGCTGCCGAGCGCGGCCTGCTGCTGCTTCCCTGCGGCGCACACGGCAACGTGGTGCGGATGCTGCCGCCGCTCGTCGTCAACGAGAACCAGATCGACGAGGCCCTGCACCTGTGGGGCGAGACCGTCACGGCGGTCCTCGGCTGACCTCCCGGCAGGCCGCGGGACGGTGCCCGTGCGATGTCCGTGACACCTGCGATGCCGCCCCGCTCCCGCCCGCGCGCCCCGGCCGGCCCTGCCGAGCCGGGGCACTGCCACGTCCGGGACATACGCCCCGGCCCCGGTCCGGTTTCGCACCACCGACGTTCCGTAAAACCTTGAAGACCCGCCGCTGAGGAGCCGCCATGTCCGCCCCCGCGCCCGTATCCGCCGCGCCGCGCCCCGATGTGCCCGACGAGGCGACGCTGCAGAAACTGGAGCGTGCGCTGAGGGAAGTCGTGCCGAACGGGGAGGTCGCCTTCGGGCGGCTCCGCCGTGCCGAGTACGCGCAGGACGCCTCCGTCTACCGACAGGTGCCGGCCGCCGTCGTGCTGCCCGCCGACACCGACGAGCTGGCCGCCGCCCTGGCCGCCTGCCACGCGCTGAACGTCGCGGTCACGCTGCGCGGTGCCGGTACCTCGATCGCCGGGCAGGCGGTCGGCGACGGCGTCGTCATCGACACCTCGAAGTACCTGAACCGCGTCCTGGAGGTCGACCCCGAGGCGCGCACCGCCAAGGTCGAGCCGGGACTGGTCCAGGCCGCGCTGCAGAAGGCGTGCAAGCCGCACGGCCTGCGCTTTGGCCCCGACCCTTCCACGCACGCCCGCTGCACCATCGGCGGCATGATCGGCAACAACGCCTGCGGCACCCACTCGGTGGCCTGGGGCCGTACCGCCGACAACATCGTCGAGCTGGAGGTCCTCACGTACGACGGCGTCCGCATGACGCTGCGCTCGCTGAGTGCCGAGGAGCTGCAGCAGGTCATCGACGAGGGCGGCCGCCGCGGCGAGATCCACGAGCAGCTGCGGAACCTGCGCGACAACCATCTGACCATGTTGCGCACCGAGTTCGGCCGCTTCCGCCGCCAGGTCTCCGGGTACAGCCTGGAACACCTGCTGCCGGAGAACGGCTTCGACCTGCCCGCCGCCATGGTCGGCACCGAGGGCACCTGCGCCGTTGTCGTCTCCGCGACCGTGAAGCTGGTGGAGATCCCCGCCCGCCGCACCCTCATCGCCCTCGGCTTCTCCGACCTGCCCGCGGCCGGCGACGCCGCCCAGCACGTCCTCAAGCACCAGCCCATCGCCTGCGAGGGCCTGGGCGGCGACCAGGTCGCCGCCCTGCGCCGCAACGTCCCCGACGCCCGCCCCGAGGAAATGCTCCCCGAGGGCGCCGGCTGGATGCTCTGCGAGTTCGGCCACGACGACGACACCCCGGACCCCGAGGCCGAGCAGGCCCGCGCCGAAGTGCTCAAGGCGGACACCGGCGCGATAGATGTCCGCCTCGTCCAGGACCCGGCCGAGCAGGCCGCGCTGTGGCGCATCCGTGAGGACAGCTCCGGCCTGGCCACTCGCGCGCCCGACGGCTCGGAGGCGTGGCCCGGCTGGGAGGACTCCGCCGTGCCCGTCGAGAAGCTCGGCGACTACCTGCGCGACCTGGAGAAGCTGCTCCAGAGGCACGGCCTGCAGGGCACCCCGTACGGCCACTTCGGCGAGGGCTGCGTCCACATCCGGATCGACTTCGACCACGAGACGCCCGAAGGCGTCCAGATCTTCCGGCAGTTCATGTCGGACGCCGCCGACCTGGTCGCGAGCCACGGCGGCACGCTGTCCGGCGAGCACGGCGACGGCCAGGCCCGCGCCGAGTTCCTGCCGCAGGTCTTCAGCGAGGAGGCCATGGACGCCTTCTCCGACTTCAAGGCGATCTGGGACCCGGGCAACCGCCTCAACCCCGGCATCCTCGTCCACCCGCGCCCGGCCGACGAGCGCCTGCGCATCAAGCCCGGCCATCGGCCCACCCTGCCGATGACCACCACCCTCGCACTCGCCGAGGACGACGGCGACCTGTCCAAGGCGCTGCGCCGCTGCGTCGGCATCGCCAAGTGCCGTACGTCGTCGGGCGGCGTGATGTGCCCCAGCTACCGTGCCACCGGCGACGAGACGCACTCCACCCGCGGCCGCGCCCGCGTCCTGTACGAGATGGTGCAGGGCGAGGTCATCACCGACGGCTGGCAGTCCGAGGAAGTCGCCGACGCCCTCGACCTGTGCCTGTCCTGCAAAGGCTGCAAGAGCGACTGCCCGGTCGGCGTCGACATGGCCACGTACAAGGCCGAGTTCCTGCACCACCACCACAAGGGCAAGATCCGTCCGATCACGCACTATTCGCTCGGCTGGCTGCCGCTCTGGTCCCGGCTCGCCTCGTACGCACCGGGCGTGGTCAATGCGATCGGCGGCAACAGGGCCACTGCCGCGCTCCTGAAGAAGGCCGGCGGCATCGCGCCCGAGCGCCCCATCCCGCCCTTCGCGAAGCGCCGCTTCCGCCAGTGGTTCCACCGCAGCCACAAGCCCGCCCTTCCCGGCAGCCGCGGCAAGGTCCTGCTCTGGCCCGACACGTTCACCGAGTTCATGTCGCCGCAGGTCGGACAGGCCGCGGTGGAGGTCCTGGAGTACGCAGGCTTCGAGGTCGTGCTGCCGCCGGACCGCCTGTGCTGCGGTTTGACCTGGCACACCACGGGCCAGCTCGACACGGCGAAGAAGGTCCTGGGCCGCACGCTCGACGCCGTCGACCCGTACCTCAAGCAGGGCATGCCGCTGATCGGCCTGGAACCCAGCTGCACCTCGTTGTTCCGCACGGACGCCACCGAGATGTTCCCGGGCGACGAGCGCGCCGTGCGGCTCGCGAAGCAGACCATGACGCTGGCCGAACTCCTCGACCAGAAGGCCCCGGACGTCGAGTTCGGGCGGCTCGGCGACAAAACGGTGACCGCGATGACCCAGACCCACTGCCACCAGCACGCCACCCTCGGCAGCAAGGCGGACGACCGGGTCCTGGCCCGTGCGGGTGTGGACTCCGGCCGCCTGGACTCCGGTTGCTGCGGACTGGCCGGCAACTTCGGCTTTGAGAAGGGTCATTACGACGTCTCGGTGGCAGTCGGCGAACAGGCGCTGCTTCCCGCACTGCGGGAGGCCCCCGAGGACACGGTGGTCCTTGCGGACGGCTACAGCTGCCGCACCCAGATCACCCAGCTCTCGGACCGCTCCCCCCGCCACCTGGCAGAGGTGCTGCGCGACGCACTGAGGTCCCGCCGCTCCGACTGACGCAGTGAGGAGTGGGCCCCTTCACCGCTCGCAGTGAAGGGGCCCACTCCTCACTGCAGGTGGCCCGGACATCGGCGCCCCTCATGAGGTGTGGTGCTGTGTCGATATGCGGCTCCGTCGCCGGGCGCGCCCGGTGATGCCGCACCCGCACCCGTCATCGAACCCTCACTGTGCAACGGCGAGTTGACACATCTGCCCGACCGGACGCGGGACATCACACGCCAGGCGTGAGACCGGCACGGAAACATCCGTCTCGACCGCCACCCGGTCACCGCCGGCAGGCCCATCCGCCCGCCACGACCGCCCCGCGGTCTCCGGCATCCGCACCAACGGCACCAACGCGAGCGCAGCAGCCGCAGCCGTCGATGCCGCGATCGACGCGGCGAAGTACCCGGGCAGCGACGCCGTCCCGATCATGCAGGGCGAAGGACCGAAGGCGGCCACGGTCCGCATCTCGCCCCGCTGAACCCCGCAGTTCGCAGTCGCAGGTCATCGAGGACGTGGCCTGTTGAGGTGAGCGGATCGTGGTGCGGGAACAGACTCCCATGCAGTGCTGCCCGACGCGCCCGTATCACCGGCCACATGGATCCGACAGAACTTGAACATGGGCCGTGGCCTCTGCGCGCCTTCGACCAGGGCTGCGCCACGCGATGGTCGATGCCGCTCGATACGGGTCGGATCCGGATCCCGACCGGGCCGGCTCCACCGCCGCTTCCGCCACTGTCCAGGCCACGGTGGTCCGGGCTACGGGGATCGTCGACCAGCATGGCCCCGGCCCCGTCGGCGACCGGGCAAGGTCCGCGCCGGCAAGGCGTACTTCCCCGCCGAACACTTCGTCCGGCTCCGCTCACGAGAACTCCTCGGCCGCCTTGAGCGCGACATGGCGTGCCGGCCTGGCGTCAGTCGCCGTCGCGATCCGCCAAAATCCCCTGTACCCGGGCTGCATTGGTTGCGATGTGATGCCTGGCCTCGCGCTGTGCCCGCCCTGCATCCCCCGCCCGGATCGCGGCCATCAGCGGTTCGTGTTCGGCGACCACCTTGCTGGGGTTCTCGTCCTCGCGTTCGTGTGCGGACAGGGCCATGAGGTAGAAGCGCAGCTCACGGGTGAGCGTTGCGTAGAAGGAGTCGATGCGGCTGTTGTCGAGGGTCGCGACGATCGACGCGTGGAAGGCGAGGTCCGCGGCGACGGTGTCCGCGCGCTCTCGTGTGCCGGCGGCCGCGACGAAGTCAGCGAACGCCTGCTCCACCGTGGCGAGCTGACCATCTGTCAAGGGTGTCGCCAGTGCCGCCGACTCGAGGTGTTCGCGCGCGGTGTAGAGCTCGTCGACCGTCGCGGGTGTGGGGGAGACGGTCACGGCGCCGCGGTTGCCGTCGAAGCGGACCAGGCCGCCGTGTTCGAGCAGGCGCACCGCCTCGCGGACCGTGTTGCGGGCGATGCCGAGCTCGGCGGCGATCGCGCTCTCTCGCAGCCGGTCGCCGGGGCGGAACGCGCCCGCGAGGATCCGCTCCGACAGGCCGTCCGCCACCTGCTGGGCGGCCGTTGTTCTGCGTACGGCAAGGCCGTCGAGTGCCGTCATGTGCGTCATCGTACTGAGCCGCGCCCCCTGGTGTCGCGCAGTAGAACTGTTCTACAGTTGCGCGCGTTCCGACTGACTGTGCACCAACTGGCATCCCGGCCAAGGGCTTTCACCCCGCGCCCCGCTCGCGGCGCGCACCGTCCACGCAGCCGCAGGAAGGGTCACGACCCCGTGCAACCACCTTTCGAGCTTGCCCCGGAACAGACATCCGCAAGGCCGACCGGAACCCTCAGACCGCGCCACGTCCGCATGATCGCCCTCGGCGGCATCGTCGGCGCCAGCCTGTTCGTCGGCAGCGGCGCCGTCATCCACACTGTCGGCCCCGCCGCGATTCTGTCGTACGCCCTCGGCGGCGTCCTCGTCGTCCTGGTCATGCGGATGCTGGGGGAGATGGCGACGGCCTCGCCCACTCTCGGCTCGTTCATGGAGTACGCGCGCACCGCCCTCGGCGGCTGGGCGGGATACACCATCGGCTGGCTGTACTGGTACTTCTGGGTCGGCGTGGTGGCGTTCGAGGGGGTGGCGGGCGCCAAACTCCTGATGCTGTGGATACCGGGTGTGCCTCAGTGGGTCTTCTCGCTGATCCTGATGACCCTGCTCACCGCCACGAACCTCGTCTCCACGCGTTCGTTCGGCGAGACCGAGTTCTGGCTGTCGTCCATCAAGGTCGTCACGATCGTCGTGTTCCTTGTCGCGGGCACGCTGTTCGCTCTCGGCATCTGGCCGGACTCCACGCTCTCGGTGGGCAACGTCGCCCTGGACGGTTTCGCTCCCCATGGCACGTCCGCGATCCTGCACGGCGTCGTCCTCGTGATCTTCTCCTATGTCGGCACGGAGATCGTCACCATCGCCGCCGCCGAGTCCGCGGATCCCGTCAAGTCGGTGGTCAAGGCGACCTCCTCGACGGTGTGGAGGGTCATCATCTTCTACGTCGGTTCGGTCACGCTGCTCGTGATGATGACGCCGTGGGACCGGATACCGACCCAGACCAGCCCGTACGCGGCCGCCTTCGGCACGATGGGCATCCCGGCGGCGACGACCATCATCAACATCGTCGTCCTCACCTCCGTCCTCTCGGTTCTCAACTCCGGCCTCTACACCGCCTCGCGCATGCTGTTCGCCCTGGAACGCAACAAGTGGGCGCCGCGCTGGGTCGCCGACCGGGGCCGCAACGGCACCCCGTGGAAGGCGATCCTCGCCTGCACCTCCGCCGGGTATGTCGCGGTCGCCATGAGCTATGTCGCCCCCGACACCGTCTTCGACTTCATCATCAACTCGGCGGGTGCCGTCGGCCTGTTCGTGTACGCGATCATCGCCGGCTCGCAGCTGCGCATGCGCCGTCGGTTCGAGCTCGAGGCGCCCGAGCGCCTCAAGCTGCGTATGTGGGGCTATCCGTACCTGAGTTGGATCACTCTTGTCGCGATCATCGGTGTGGTCAGCTCCATGCTCCTGGTGCCCGACGCCCGCTCGCAGCTCTACCTGAGCGTGCTCAGCCTCGCCGCCATCCTCGCTTCCTACCTCGTGGTGCGGCACAGCGCACGCAGTGCCGCAGCCGCCCGCGCGTAAGACACCCGGAGACCACCATGTCGTACAAGAACGAGAACGAAGCGGCCCCGATCGCCGGCCCCGCCCTGTGGAGCGCGCAGGCCCACCTCCCGTCCGTTCTGGGACGTCAGCTGATCATCGAACGCGCGGAAGGCAGCTACGTGTTCACCACCGACGGCCGCCGTCTCTTCGACGGCACCGCGGGCCTGTGGCACGCCAACGTCGGCCACGCACGCCCCGAACTCGCCGACGCCGCCCAGGCGCAGATGCTGCGCCTGGAGACGTACCACGTCTTCGGCCGCTATCTGAACGACCGCGCCGTCGAGCTGGGCGAGCGCCTCGCCGCCATGTCGCCCGTCGCCGACCCCAAGGTCATCCTGAACAGCGGTGGCAGTGACGCCATCGACGTCGCCTGCAAGCTCGCCCGCCGGCACTGGCAGCATGCGGGTCACGGAGACAAGACGGTGATCCTCAGCCGCGAGTTCGCCTACCACGGCCTGCACGCCTACGGCACCAGCATCGCGGGCCTCGACTTCAACCGGGACGGCTACGGCACCGAGTCCCTGGTCCCGGAGACCGCGCGCGTATCGACGTACGACATCGACGCGGTCGAACGCACCGTGCACGAGATCGGCGCGGACCGCATCGCCGCCATCGTGGCCGAGCCGATCCAGGGCACCGGCGGCGTGATCACGCCCGCCCCCGGATACCTGGAGGGCCTGCAGCGCATCTGCCGGGAGAACGACATCCTCCTGATCATCGACGAAGTGATCACCGGATTCGGACGCACCGGCCACATGTTCGCCACCGAACGCTACGGCCTCGAGCCCGACCTGATCACCTTCGCCAAGGGCGTCACCTCCGGCTACGCACCGCTCGGCGGCGTGCTGGTGGCGCCGCACATCTGGCAGCCGTTCTACCGGGACTCGGCACAGACACCGATGTTCCGGCACGGTGCCACCTACTCGGGGCACGCCACGGCCTGTGCCGTCGCCCTGCGCAACCTCGACATCCTCGACGAGGAGAAGCTGGTGCCGCGAGTCGGCGAGCTTGAGCAGCTCCTCGTCCGCGAACTCGACGCACTGGCCGGCCACGAGGCGGTCGTGGAGACCCGCGTGGCTGGACTCCTCGGCGGCGTCGGCCTCGTCGACGACGTCAGCGCCGAAGCGGTCACCGACGAACTCGTCGAGCACGGCTTCGTCACGCGCCCGCTGCGTGGCAACACCGTGCAGATCAGCCCGCCGTTCATCACCACCGACGACGAACTGCGCCAACTCGTCGCCGCGATCGGCGCCGTCCTGGATGCCCGCGCCGCCCGGTGACCCGGTCTTCGGCCCGCTCGATCCGTAACCGTTGGTACATGCACGCGAATTGATCTCCGAATCCACTGCGAACAGGGTGTGCTCATGGCGGATGAACATGCAGGCGGTCTCGTCGAGTCACGGTCCATCGACGTGGTGCCGGACGCCGAGCGGCACGGCACCGCGTTCAGCCAGTTCACGCTGTGGGTGGGCGCGAACCTGCAGATCACCGCGGTGGTCACGGGCGCACTCGCGGTGGTCCTCGGTGCGAACGCCTTCTGGGCGGTCATCGGGCTGCTCGTGGGGAATCTGCTCGGCGGCGCGGTGATGGCACTGCACTCGGCGCAGGGGCCCCGGCTCGGACTGCCTCAAATGATCTCCTCGCGGGCGCAGTTCGGGGTGCGCGGAGCCGTGGTGCCGCTGGTCCTGGCTGTGTTCATGTTCATCGGCTGCACCGCGAGCGGCACCGTCCTCGCCGGTGAGGCCGTCGGCGAGCTGACCCATCTGGGACCGACCGCCGGCATCCTGATCTTCACGGCGGTCACCGCGGTCGCGGCCGTCGTCGGCTACCGGCTGATCCACTTCCTGGGACGGCTCGCCGGCGTCGTGTGCGGGGTGGCGTTCGTCTATCTCGGCGTGCGCCTGCTGCAGCACGACGACATCGGCGCGGTCGTCGCCGACCACACCTTCGCGCTGCCGGTGTTCCTGCTCGCGGTGTCCCTCGCGGCGTCCTGGCAACTGTCGTTCGGGCCGTACGTCGCCGACTACTCGCGCTATCTGCCGCGTGCGACCTCCGCACGGGCCACTTTCGGCTGGACGCTGGCGGGGACGGCGCTCGGCGCCCAGTGGTCGATGACCTTCGGGGCGCTGGCCGCGGCGGCCGCGGGGGAGGCGTTCGTCGGACACGAGGTGACCTACGTGGTGTCGCTCGGCGGGGCGGGCGCAACGGCGGCGCTGCTCTACTTCGTTATCGCCCTGGGGAAGTTGACGGTCACGGTGCTCAACACATACGGCGCTTTCATGTCGACCGTGACGAGTGTGACCGGGATGCGGCGGCGTGGCGCGGTGCCCTACCGCCTTTCGCCGCGCGGGCGGGTCGGCTACATCGCCGCCATCATCGTGGCGGGTGCGGTGCTCGCCCTGGCCGGGCGGGGCAACTTCCTCGACACGTTCTCGACGTTCCTGCTGATCGTGCTGGCCTTCTTCACTCCGTGGAGCGCGGTCAACCTCGCCGACTACTACCTCGTCGCCAAGGAACGCTACGACATTCCGGCCCTCAACGACCCGGACGGGCGCTACGGGTCGTGGCGGATGCCGGCGCTGGTCTCCTATGGGTTCGGTCTCCTCGTCCAACTCCCGTTCATGGCCACGGACTTGTTCACCGGCCCTCTCGTCGCCCCGCTGGGCGGTGCCGACATCTCCTGGCTCGTCGGCCTGACGCTGCCGGGATTCCTGTACTGGATCCTGGCCCGGCGCGAGCGGGACCGTGTCCCGGACCGGATGATCTATCCCGAGGCCCCGGGGGAGGAGGTCAGGGCGCGGGAGGAAGTCGCGGCGGGCTGAGCGGTCGCTTCTGACCCTGCGGTCTAATGCACGCGGGTCAGAGACAGAGCCGTTCCGTCAGATCGTCGTCCTGGCGTACACGATCGAAGGCATCCGGGAGCGGCCCTTCCAGCAGCGGGAGCAGGGCGCTTCCGGGAAGTGGGCGCCCGCCGGGTCGTGGGATGTCAGCGGCGCTGGGCCAGTTTCGCCCCGGCGGCGTCCTGGTTCGGTCCGGGCGGTACGAAGTCCAGCGCGTACCCGAGTCGGTGCACTGTCTACGGTCCAAGGACGCATGTCTCGCCGCGATTCACACGGTGAGGCGCGCCTGAGGTTCCGTCGTCGTGCCGCGCGGCGCGTTGGTCGACGGCATGCCGCTCGCGGTCAGTGGCGTGCAGGCCGATATGAACGTCTGCAGGGGGCTGGGCGGTGCCGGCGATCGCGTTGCGGGAGAGGCGAGTTGACGTCCTCGGTGTGCCCGTACTGTGGGGGCGGCTGGGGGGGCAAGCCGGTGATCGGTTTCGGCGTGGGCCTCTGGGGCGTCTTCGAGTGGCGCCGCTGGCTTTGAGGGACTGCCGACGACTGTGTGGAACGCGCGGCGTGGTGCGGGCGGCTCAGGTGCGGGCGGTGCCCCGGTGGTCGGGTGTGAGGAGGTAGGCGATCGCCATGTCGCTGAGTTCGTCCGCGTAGCGGCGTTGGGCCGCCTCACCGATCGCGGGGTCGGGGCGTACGGAGTTGTGGAAACAGGCGCCTAGGAGGGCGCGGGCCGCGGTGTCCAGCGCCGCCTGCGGGTCGGAGCGACGGATCTGGTCCGCGTAGGGAGCCGCCGCTTCGAGCAGGAGTCGATGGACCTCGGTGATGGTGCGGGCCCCGCGGTCCGAGGGCTTGGCGCCTCGCGCGCGCAGCAGCTGGGGGAAGAGGTTGGTGCTGTCGGCGAAGGACTGCAGCAGGGTGTGCGCGTAGGCGTACATGACGCCGGACAGTGATGGCTCGGCCTTGCGGAGTTGCTCGGCCACGTACTCCTCGCGCCGATCCAGCATCCGCTCCGTCAGGACGTTGATCAGCTGCTCTTTGTCCTCGAAGCGGCGGTAGATCGTGCCGACCGAGACGCCGGCGCGTTCCGCGACGCCAGAGATCGTCATCTCCTCCAGACCGGCCGAACCGGCGATCTCCTCGGCCGCCTGCAGTACGCGGGCCAGTGTCGCGGCGCTGCGCGCCTGCTGGGGCTCCCGGTACGGCGCTGGGCGGTCGTGCTCGTCGGTCATGTCCCGCATCGTATCGGCGGCGGTCCCACCAAGAATGTTTGACAAGTGGTCCACCTCCCTGAGTACCCTCATGATGCGAATGTGAATTTACATTCGCATTCTACTGGAGGTTTGACCATGACCGACAACCAGACTTCCCCGGCTGTGACCGTGACGCTCGAGTCAGGGCCCACCGGCCCCGGGAGCATCGACGACTCCGAGCTGTTCTCCGCGCGCCGTGCCCTGGACCGCTTCAGGACGCGACTGGGCCGCCAGGGCCTGCTCGATCTGCTGGCCGCGGACATCGAGGAAGGCAACGCCTTCCTGCGGGAGTGCGCGCGCACCTCCGACGGTGCCTTCAGTGCGGGCACGACGGTGCTCAAGGCACGTGGCCTGACCTCGGGCGAGTTCCTTGACTGGATGGACGGGGCCTTCGCGGGCGACGACGAGCGCCCGCTTCTCGCGGCGCACCCCGAGCACTACGTGATGGGCACCGATGCCATCGGAGCGCGCGTGGTGGAGAACATCGGCCCCCACGTCTGCTCCTTCTACATGGGCGGCTGGGGAACGGACGCGATGGCCTGGGCCGAGGACGCGGACGAACTCCTCCCGGAGTCGGAGTTTCCGCGCAAGATGTCCTCGAACCTCTTCCTGGAGGACGGCACCGTCGTCGGGCGGGCGCTGATCCAGTTCGGCGACACCGCCGACGGGTTCACCGCAAATCTGACGGTCTACTTCCCCACGTCCTGCCCGAAGGACGTCCTGGACCACCACCTGCGGCACTACGCCGTCGAGTTCAGGAACTGGATCGTCGCCGCGGCGGAGGCCCGCGCCTGACCGATGCGGGTGGCGCTCACCGCCGGTTGACGACCTCGGGCCGGATGTCGGGCGGCTCCGGCCTCAATGAAGTCGCAGCCGCCCGGCACGTACGGGGACGGTCCCGTCCCTTCGTTAACAGGTACGAGGTATCCCCGCACCGGGACTACCCGCACCGGCCACGTCCACTCTCACCGCGGCCTCGGGCATACGTGGATGTGTCCTTGCGCTGGGCGTCGACGCCCGCGCTGGCCAGGCCCGCGACGACCGCGGCCCCCCCCATGACCTTCGTCGACCGGTGTCGGCCTGTTTGGAGCGCCCCGTGCGAGAGCGCGGCTGCCACGAGTCGCGCGTAAGCGCGTAAGGGTGGCTGAGAACTCGCAGTCGACGTGAACGTGTGCCGGGGGCCAGGCGGTGCTGGCCATCGCATTGCCGGACAGGTGGTTGAGGTCTTCGGCGCGCGCGTACGGTCGGGAACGGCCGCGAGATCCTGTCAGTAGGTTCGAGAACTGCACGCTCCAGTACTGCAGCCGTAGATCGTTACGGTCGTGGCGTCAGGTGGCCAGGTCGCATAGCCAGCCCTGTCCTATCCGGGTGTGATGGTCCTGCCCAGCCACGGCCTCAGGCTCCGCTGCGCGACCCGCAGTACCTCATCCGGGGGCAGTTCATCGGCTCGTTCGATCACAACGAGACCCCAGTCCTTCCGGCCGACTGCGCCGAGTGTCACCGCACGCTCGCGGAGCAGGTACTTCACCGCCGACGCGACGTCAGCCACTGGAGGGCTTACCTCGTAGGCGGCGAGTTTTCCGACGTACCATTCCAGCCACTGCGCTCCCTCTCTCCTCGTAGCTCGGGATAGTGCGGTCTCGGCATTCCCATCGAGAAAGACCATGACCGGGCCGATCGGCGCGAGCACCTCTGTGAGGTCAGCCATGAACGCGTCGATCGTGTCTTCGCCGTGCCCCATGGCCAGCAGCGAGGGCACGAACGGCACCAGTGCGTCCGCGATCACCACGTCATCACCACTCGCCAGAACCGAATCAACGAACTGCGCAGTGGCCGAGATCAACGTCCCCAGCTCGACCGTGCCTGCCGCCTTGAAATCCTCAGCCACCACAGCGAACTGCGGCCGGGTCAAGATCTCCTCCTCACGGAAGTGGTCCACCCGCAGCCCCGCATCGGCCAGCCACTGCGACAGTCCAGCACACAGCGTCGACTTGCCCACTCCGGGAGATGCGCCCCACACCGTGATCAGAACCGCCATGGCTGCCGAGCCTAGGAGCAGCTGCCATCACTGCCAACCCCGCCGCATCCGCGCCCGTCCTTGCCGCAGAACGTGACCTTCATGCCGGAACGGCTCGGCGCCAGTAGTGGCCGGCCCGGGATCGGGCCTGGTGGCGGCGTCGCCAGTCCGACCAACCGAGCCGATGGGCGGCGCCGAGGGCTGACCGGCGGGGCATTGCGCGCTGGTTCCAGGTGGCGCTGGGGGGCCACCTGTTGACTGGAGCGCCTCCCTGCAGGCACGCCAGCGCGCCCGCACGGACAAGCGGCCGCCGACGGGGCCGCCGACGGGGCCGATGTGGCGTACCTAGACTGAGTTGGGCTAACGCGACGGGGGAGCGGACGTATGGACGTGGGTACGGGCCCGGAGGACGTAGCGGAGAATGAGTCTGCTCTGATGTCCGCGGTGAGGGATGGGGACACTGCCCTAGTGAAGGTCCTTCTTCATGCGGACAGCGAGCCCGGCATGGTGGATGGCGCCTTTCGCCTGGCGATACGGGCGTACGCCGGGCATATGGCCCAGCTGCTGCTCCAGGACGGGGCGGATGCCAGTGCGAGCCGGCCGGAAGAGTTCCTGTCCTTGCACGAGGCAGTCGATTCGGGGTCGCCTGCGCTGGTCGAGGCGCTCTTGGACCACAGCATCCGCGCCCGCTACTCCAGGCCCGAGCTGTCGGAGATGCGTGACCTCGCGCGCGCCTGGCACGAGGCGGGAGTCGAAGCCGAGCTGCGGCGCCGCACGGGCTCCCACGACGTCCTTGTCCGCACCCGGGTCCTGGACGACGAGTACTACAGCGTCGGCGAGTTCACCCTCGGGGGGACATCCGTCCGAGACGGGCACGGAGCGATCCTCACGGACCTGGAGGAGTTGCTCGGCGTCCGCGCCTCCTTCGAGGAGCTCATGGCACGCGCGTTGCACCATGGCCAGCACCACAGTGCATGGGGGCATGCCGTCATCCTGCTGGCCAGTCGCCGTGATCACGAGACCTGGGCAGCTGCCGCGGCACTGCGCACGCATGCAGGGCCGCTCCACCGTTTGTTCGGCGCCGGGGTGCTACGGCTGACTCATCTCTTCGACGGCAGCGACGAGGATGCGTTCGCCGGCCCGGCCCTGGACCTTTTCACCGACTGGTCGGCCGGGGAAGAAGACCTCGCTGTGCTCACCGAGGTGCTGGTCGCGCTCGGTGAGCACGCCGATTCGCGTGCCGACGCCGCCCTCCTGCCCTACGTCGGGCACCCCGACGTCGGGATTCGGTGCGCGGTGGCGAGCGGGTTCGGCACGTGGCCCGAGCCACCTGCCTTCCTGGATGAGGTTCGTGAGGCGCTGCTGGTGCTGATGACGGATACGGATGCAGCGGTACGGCAGACCGCCTGCCGCACGGTTGCCGAGGGCAAGGACCACGATCCCGTCTTCGCCCATGCCATGGCTGCCCTGCTGGACGACGCGGACCGCCGAGTCCAGGTCACCGCCGCATACGGGCTTGCGCTGCACGACGACGAGCGGTGCGTGGAAGCGGCACGCCGCCTCCCCCCAACACCACCCGGCTCGCCTCACGAGCACGAACTCGACGCAGTATGGCGATACGAGTGGCGCCGCGACGGCCACTGACACCACCCCATGAGCCGGTCAGGCACGCTGGGGAAGCAGGTAATACCGCACGGTTCGAATGACGTACCCCGCCAGCCGGCGCCTCCGCCTGGAGTGCCGGCTGAACGGCAGGCGTATGCCAACGATCTCGGGGACGAGCGCTCCCTCATTGCTGTGTCGGCGAAGTCGAACCGCTCATGGACCAGGACCCGTCCACCTGGATGCCGCCGTTTGAAAGGGACCGGTGCGAGTACATCGCTGACTGGATGACCACTGGCTCTGATGAGTTCGGCTGCGTCCAGGAGTCACGCAATGGGGGTGAGTTCGGGGGCCGTTGACTGGGCCCCGCAGACCCACACGTACCACCCGCGGTGGGCGATGTTGTGGGACGCGTTGTGGTCTGCGTGCTCAACGAAGCCGCAGGACCTGCACGCGAAGCGGGCCTGGGAGGGCCGGTTTCCGCGTGCGGTGTGATGGCACTGGGAGCATTCCTGGCTGGTGTAGGCCGGGTCGACGTAGACGACCGGTACTCCGGCCCGCTTCGCTTTGTAGGCGATGAACGAGCCGAGCTGGGCGAAGGGCCAGGAGGGGAGCGTGGTGCGTTGGGGCTTTCTCCGCCGTGCCCGCTCGCGGATGCCCGTGAGTTCTTCCAGGGCGATCCCGCGACCGGTGCTCCCCCAAGCTCTCGGCTGCGCTCGAGCAGGGAGGTGCCCCCCTGCCTCCGCCACGATCCGCTTCGAAATCTTGTGGTTGATGTCCTTGTTCCGCCGGACTTCCTTGCCCGCATGCTTCTTCGCCCGCCGCTTGGCGGACTTGGTGTTCTTCTTCTGCAGCTTGGAACGCAGCTTGCGATCCTGTTCCCCCTTGCGGTTGACGCGGCGACCGCAGTGGCGTGTCCCGTCGGAGGTGACCGCGATGTTCACGATCCCCAGGTCCACCCCGAGGAACCTGGCCGGATGAGTGTTCAGATCCCCCTCGGGGATCTCGCAAGTCGCGATCAAGAACCACTTCCCGCCCTGGCACACCAGATCGGACTCACCCTTGCGGAACGCCTCCCTGCCGCTCCGCAGCCCTGACGGCCTGCGGCACATCACGGCGACGCTCCGCGTCGCACCCCGTGGATGCGATTCCTCCCGGGCATGAACACCCGGGTTTCCTCGCAAGAATCCGCTGAAGAGCCGCCACGATCGGATCGCCCTCCACGCGCGAGCCAGGCACCCCGATGTGAGACTGCACAGGTACGTGTCAGCCATGGACCGGACCAGGATCCGAGCGAGGGGTGATGAGGTGGCGGTCCCTGACGTCCCTGACGTTGCCCTTGGTGAGTTCCTCGCGGATCTCGGCAACTCGGCGCTCGACCTCAGCACCGCTGTGGCGCGCTGCACCAAGGCCCTGGGCCTTCAGCACTCCGTGGTGTACCTGGCCGACCTG